>JBBRGS010000122.1:0-11200 GCA_038240635.1 Armatimonadota bacterium | reverse complement strand
CTCTCCCCCATGAGGATGATGCGGCTCTCCCCCATGAGTATGATGCGGCTCTCCCCCATGACGAAGATGCGGCTCTCCCCATCAGGATGATGAGGCTCACCACAAGCCGATGATGCGCCTCTCCCCCATTAGTATGATGCGGCTCTCCCCATGAGGATTATGCGGCTCTCCCCATGAGGATGATGCGGCTCTCCCCCATGAGGATGATGCGGCGCCCGGTGAGGCGTAAGGGGTCGGGGAGTGCCTTTCAGCCGCCGCCGACCCCGTCATTCTGTTGTCAGGCCGCCAGCAGGCCGCGCAGTTCCTCGCGGATGCGGCGCAGGTGGTAGGAGATGTTGGCGGGGGTGCAGCCCAGGTGTTGCGCGATCTCCTCGCCGCTGGCCCCGGTGAGTCGGCCTTCCAGCACGGTGATCTGGGCGGGGCTGAGTTTCGCCTTCAGGTTGTCGAGTAAGGCGCTGTCCATCGCCACGGATTCGGGACCGGCGGCGGGGTCAGTGGTGTCCAGCGGTTCCATGGGTTCCTCGTAATGACGGTGCAGGCGCTTCACCGCTTCGAGGGCCTTCCAGCGGCCATGCTTCATGAGGAACGCGACCGGGTCGCCGATCTCCACGTTGACCTCGCGGAGGGCGGCCAGCACGCCAATCCAAATCTCCTGTTCGAGGTCTTCGGCTTCGTGGGCGCTGCGGTAGGCGTAGTAGCGGGCGAGCCGCCGGACGCGGGGATGAAGCTGGCCAATGAGCGCCTGGCGAGCGCGGTCGTGGCCGGAGTGAGACTGAGCGATGAGTTCGCGCATGGGAGGACCTCGCGGAAAAGGCTTCCGTGGCGAACGAAGGCTCGCTTGCTGGAAGCAACAAAAAAGCGCCGATCCCACGGACTTAACCCGTGAGACGGACGCCTGTGTCCACCATTGGCCCCGGTCCCGTGAAGGGGGAGGCGATGGCGCCGGTCGGCATCGACGCGAGGAACAACCCTGTTCCAGGGAGAATGTAGCACACCTGAAGGTGTTCCATCAATTGCTGCGACGGCTCCATGCCCATCCCTGCGAGGGCCTTATCCTTGCGTCACGAGGGAGGGATCAGGCCGGTGAACATGAACGACTTCGGTACTGTCTCCGATCTAAATCGGATAGCATCTGAAGAAAGGGGCACGCTGATTTTCATCGAAGGACCGTTTGGAGGCTTAATCATGACCAACGACCAAACGATCAAGTCTTACAAGACGGAAGTTCATCCCCTGCCCGATGAGGATGGAGGCGGCTACGAGGCGTTGTATCCGCAGATCGGTCGGAGTGTTGTGGGATACGGCGCGACTCAGGCGGACGCTCTCCATGATCTGTCAGAGGCTTCCACCCTCTTCCTGGAGATCATGGAAGAAACGGGTCAGACGCCGCCGCTGCCGAAGACCTGATGATCCTCTTCAGCAGCGAGTGCGGAAGCAGTAGGATGTGACGGGCGCAGTCGTGAAATGAAGCCATCGGAAAGCCGAGGAATCGCTGGGTCCGCCAGCCATCGGCGTCCCTGAACGCCTACAAGGTGCGACAAAGGGGCGCATGGCCTGTCTCCCGCCGCCTAACGGTTTTTCCACCGCTCCCAGCCTTCGAGGGAGCGGACCTTCACGCCGCCGCCCGTCTGCGTCTGGATGGCGATCTCCCAGCCGAAGAATTCGTCGCTCTGGATGACCATCTTCCCCACAATCGGGTCCGCCTGCACCGCGCGAACGATCCGCTCCACGTCGTCCCATTCCAGTTTGGGCATCTCCAGATACCGGATGAGTTCGTCGTAATCCTCGGTGGAGGTGAGAGTGCGCGGCTCCCCGTTCGCCAGCTGCGCCACCACGAACCATTCGTTTTCGGGCAGGTCCGGGATGGTATTCTGGATATTGACCATCGGGTGGAAGAAGAGGATGCCTTCTCGGCCCTTCAGCGCCTTGCACGTCTCAAAACTCTGTTCCATATCCATCGGAGTCTCTCCCCTGGCGGCGTGTGAGAGGCGCCGCAACGGCGGGCCACCCCCCTATTGTGGCGCCTGAACCCCTTTTTTGGCGCGACGGTCAGCGACCGCGTTTCAATCCCTCGTTCCCGCTCCCCCGCATGGCGCCGGAGTACGCGGGGCGGGCGATGATACGCTCCGGGCGAGCGGCGACGGAGGCGTATGAAGGTCGGCGACCGGAGAGGGCCGTCTTTCCCGCAGGCGTGGAACGGGATGAACGAGCCGACCGCGCCGTCGTCGTGGAAGGGGCGCCTGATCCGGGGAACGGCGCCGAACTCTGGAACGGGGAAAGCGCCGCCGGAGCGGAGACAGGGGCTTTCGCCCGATGGCGAGCGTGAAGTCGGCGCTCCGAGAGGGGGGGATGCGCCCGGCGCTCCATACGCGCGGCGGCCCCCAGGATGTCGCACAGGCGGGTGCGGCGGACGGTGGAACGGCGCAGTTCGCCCCGCAGCCCCCGCGCGCCGCCTCGCCACAGCGCCAGCGCCAGACTCAGCGCGCCCAGGCCGAGGAAGGCGTACGGAAAGCCGGGTTTCGGGGCCGGTTGCGAGGGCGACGGCGCCGCGAACAGCGCCGTGAAATCCTCCAGCGAGCCGGGAGCGTAATCGCCGGGAGCGTGCAGGGCCGCCACGCGCGCCGTCTTCAGGATCACCTTCTCGTACAGCATCAGACGCGCTGATACCGGGGTGTCCGCCTTCGTTTCCAGGAGGAGAGCGGAGGCCCCTTCCCCGCTAAACGTCCGATGCGCCAGCCGGGGGTCCCATCCCGCGTGGGAGACCGTGAGTCGCAGCGGCAGTCCGGCTTCCCGACCGGCGTCGGACGCGCCCTGCTGAATGGCCGCCGTCACCGCGTTGGCGTGCGCCGCTTCCAGCGAGTTGGAGCCGGGAGTCGGGTCGTCGTTCGTCCACTCGTGTTCGTCCAGGACGACCTGCGGGGCGAGTCGGTCATACGCCGCTCGGATCGCCCGCGTCTCCGGCTGACTAAGGGCGCGCCAGTCGCGGTTCAGGTCGGCGCCGCGTGCATTGAGGCGAGTTCCTCGTTCGGCGCCGTCGGGGTTGACCATCGGCGCGATCATGAGCAGCGTGTCGCGGAGGCTGAGGCGGAGCGCCGGGTCGCCCGTCGCCGCGCGCGTGATGAGGTGAACGGCGGCGCGGGTGCTGACCGGCTCATCGCCGTGCTGGCGGCACAGGACGAGGACGCGGGCTTTTGCGGTATCCGACCCGATGGCGACGAGAGGGATCATCCGGCCTTCCACGCTCTCGCCCAGCGACACCACGCGCACTTGCCCATGGCTGGCCCGCGTCGCCGCCTTCAACGCCGTCATCATCCCCAGATAACGGAGCGGTGGAACAGTGGGACTTTGGGGCGCCTCAGGGCGGGACGGAACCGGTCGCGCCGCGTGAGCGGAAAGAGTTCCCATCCCGGCGGCCAGGGCGATTAAAATCAGGAAGATCGCTCGGAATTCGGACCGGTAGTGGAGGTTGCGGGGAGTCACGGGGTAATCCTCGTGAGGCGGGCAGACGGAGGGGGAAGTCGCGTTCGGCGTTAGCGCCGTTCGTCCAGAAATCGCGGCGTGTACGGGGCCGCCCCGGACGCCTGGCCATACGCCTTGCCGTAGCTGTGGAGGTTGGCCCGTCCGCGACCGAGAGTCTCCAGTTCCGCGCGGGTCTCCTGAAGGCGCTGGGCGATCATCTCGCGGGAGCGGGCTTCACACGCCTCCAGCGCGGTGAGGTGGGCGCGCACCTCGTCCTTCATTTGATCAAAGAGGCGCTTCCATTCGCTGTTCGGCGCGAGGAGGGAGTCGGGGAGGCTCGCTTCGAGTTCCAGCGTGCGCTCGGCGGTGGATTGCGCCTTCAGGTAGGCGGTCTCCTTCTGTTCCAGGAGCGCCCTCATCGCCGCCACGTCGCCGTTGTCGGAGATGAGGGCGACCTGCCGCGCCGCCAGCGCGCTCAGTTCGTTGGCGATCCGGCTCCACTCTTCCAGGCTTTCCCGCACCAGCCGGAGGGTGGAGTCAAGGGCCGCAGGGGGGATGAGGAGTTCAGCGGGCATGGGAGCCCACAAGGTCCATCGTCGGGAGGGAGGCGCTGGTCAGTTGTCGGTCGGCGTCGGCCCACGCGGCGCGGAGGTTGAGGAGGCTGGCTTCCACCTCGCGCAGAGCGTTGATGTCGTCCGAGACGTTGGCTTCGATCAGGCGGTTGAACAGGTACTCGTAAAGCAGGGTGAGCCGGTGCGCCAGATCGGGGTCCGCCTGGTGATCCAGGGTGTACATCAGCTCCAGGAGGATGCGCTGGGCTTTGGTGAGGCAGGTGTTCTGGCCTTCATACGCCTGGGTCTCCATGTGCGCCTGCGCCTGCCGCACGAACCGAATGGCGCCGTCGTAGGCCATGAGCAACAGTTTTCCCCGGCTGGCGGTGAGGACCTGGCTCTCCTGATACTGCGTATATGCGTTGGGTAAAACCATCGTAGGGTTCCTGTCCATTCAGTCCTGTTCGAGCGGTCGCGTTGTGTCCTCCTGATGGAAGGAGGAACCATCCCGTGGGTCCTTCCGGGACGGCGCCCGCTCCTCGGCTGAACCGGGAAGCGTGGAACTCGGCGGAAGGTTACTTACTCTTGTTGAGTGATGCGAACTGCGAGCTGAGATAGTTGCCCTGGCTCTGGAGCGCTCCCATCGTGCCTTCGAGCTGCGCGTACTTGGAGCGGAGGTCATCCTCGTAGCGGCTGAGCGAGTCCTCTTTTTCTTTGATGGCGTCCTTCATGTCGCCGATCTGCTTGTTCAGCGTGTCCTGGGCGGACATCACCGAGCCGTCCTTGCCTGTGAGGAAGCCGAGCAGTTCGTTGAGCGTCTGGCCAATCCCCTTGGTGAGCGTGACCGTTCCGTGTTCGCCCGCCGTGGAGGAGGCGGCCCGGACCTTCAGGCCCTCGGTGTGGGCGTTGGCCGGGTTCCCGATGAGGATTTGGCCGTTCCCGGTGGCGCTCTCCCACACAGTGGAACCGTTCACTTCCACGCCAAACGCGCCGGTGACATCGCGCCCCGCCGCGCCCACGCCGGTCCCTGTTTCCCCGCCCGCCGCGCCTTCCGTGACCTGCGTCGTTCCAAATCCGGTGGTGTCGGAGGTCGGGAGGGCGCCGCCGTTGGACACGGTAGAGGTGACGCTGATGTGTCCGCTGGGGCCGTAATCGGAGCGCCGGAGGGTGAGGAAGTCGCCGTACCCAGTACCATCGGCGCCGGTGCGAAAAGCCTGAACCCCCGTTTGATCCTTCCGCGCGTTGATCGCGTCCACCACCTGCTGAGGCGTCATGCCCGCCGTGAGCGCGATGGCGGAGTTGTTCAGGGTGAGCGTTTCGTCGGCGGCCAGGTTTTGAGCCTGCGCCGCGCCGGACGTGACCTGCGATGGAGTCGCCGGCTGGTCCACGCGGATTTTGTAAGGGGCGTCGGCGCCGGAGGCTTTGGTGGCGTCGGTGGAGCCGAGGTAGGTGACCGAGTAGTCGGAGGCGGTCCCGGACCCCGCGAACAGTTTCATCACGCCGTTGGGATTGGCCGCGAGGGTCGCGTCGAACTTCGCCTCGTCCATCACCAGCCTGTCACTGTTATCGGCGCTGAAACCGGCCTGGCTTAAGGAGTTGAGGCTGGAGGGCAGCCCCGGAATCAACCCCAGGATGCCGCCGCGCAGGTCGTTCTGCACGTTTTGAAGTTGGAAGTCGCCCAGGAGCGCCCCGCCGACGCCTGTATCGGCATCGAAGGAGAATTGCTTGTCCATGAAGTCCATCACCGAGTTGTATTCGGTGACGAACGACTTCACCTTCTCCTTCACGGCGGCGGTATCGGCGGTGACGGAGACATTCACGGGTTTGGCGACATCGGCGGTCTTGAGGTTGAGGGTGAGGCCCGGAATGACGCTGTCGAGGCGATTGCCGCTCTTGGTGACGGTTTTGGCGGTGGCCCCGGTTCCAATCGTGACGGAGGAATCGAAGGCTTCCACCGTGGTGGCGAGGTTCACGGCCACGCCGCCCGCGAGGTTGGGCGTCCACCGGACGGTGTTCTGCGCGCCCGTGGTGTTGGACGTGAGGGCGAGGTGATACTCGTGCGCGTCGAGCGACCCGAAGTCGAGGATGGAGGCGGACACTCCCACTCCGGCCTTGTTGATGGCGTCGCGCAGGCCGCCCAGCGTGTTGTTCGTGGCGTCCAGCGTGACGGTTTTGGCGTCGGCGCCCACGCCCACGGTGACGGTTCCCGTGCCGACCGTCGTCTGGTCGGTATCGGTGAAGGCCTGGGACTGGACCTGCTGGGCGGTGGCGAGGCGATTGACGGTGAAGGTGTAGTTGCCCGGCGAAGCGTCGAGGCTGGCGGTGGCGGACAGCAGCGTGTCGTCGCTGACGGTGGCCGTTTTGGAGCCAAACGCGGTGCGGCTGGAGAGGGAGTCGGCTTTGGTTTTGAGCGCGAGGAGCCGCGTGTTGGCCTCCTGCCACGCGGTGAGGCGCGCGGTGTACTGCGCCTGGCGTCCTTCCATGATCGTGATGGGACGCCGCCCGAATTCCAGCGTTTTCGCAATGATGTCGTCGGTCTTCAGGCCGGAGATCAGGCCGCTGATGGAAGCCGTGGATGCCATGAGAATCGCCTCAGGGAGGTGGAACGAAAAAGGTTCAGTGGGCGGGAGGAACGCATTCAGTCACGTGGGACTCCCGCCCGGTTTGGCGGCAGGACGGATCAGGAGGCGAGGGCGGAGCCGGAAACGCGGGGCCTCCAGTGGATCGGCCCATGCGTCGGAAGCGCGAACGCCCCTCGGCCCGTCGGCGCCGAGAGGTTCTGATGTTCCTGATGGGTAAGCTGGGGAATCATGCGCGTCGGTCCAGTTCCTGGCCCACGATTTTGGCGAGGCTGGCCGAGAGTTGCCGCACTTTTTCAGCGGGAACTTCCTGGATCACCGTGTCGGTTTGGGGGTCCACCACCTGCACGTAGGTCTCGTGCGAGTCGGGTTCCACGAGGATATGGGCTTCCGCGCTATGCGGGGAAACCTCCACGTGGTCATCCGGCGGGGGAAGGATCGGGGTGTCGGATTGAGGACCGGCGCGAGAGCCTTTTGAAGCGGCGCCACGGGCTTCGGTCGAGGTCGGTGTTAAACGACTCGCAGGGGAAGCGACGGGGGGGTCCACTTCGGGAACAGTCATGATCGAGTTCATGGGAGGTCTCCCTCGCGGGGAGCGCCCTGGGGTACGCCGAAACGAACCGCAAGGCCAGCGCCCCGCGATCCCAAACGATTCCAAACAGTGCGAGAGACCGACCGACGCTTCGCCGAGGGGCGGGCGCCGGTCGGTTCCCGGTGAGATTCAGAGGGTGGATCGGTCCCAAACGCGCGGGGTGAACGGTCTCCCGTTCGCTTACCACGCCTTCGGGACCGAAGCCCCCTGAGCGATGTCCTCAGCGCCCTTTACCGGAGGAGGGAAAGGAGCTGCTGGGGCACCTGGTTCGCCTGGGTCAGCATGGAGGTGCCGGCCTGCTCCATGATGTTGTTGCGGGTGAACTCGACCATCTCTTTCGCCATGTCGGCGTCGCGGATGGAGCTTTCGGAAGCGGCGACGTTCTCCTTGGTCACGCCCAGGGAGTTCATGTTCGACTCCAGGACGTTCTTCTGGAAGGCGCCGAGGCTGGCCCGCTGGGTGGAGATTTGGGAGATGGCGGCGTCGAGAACCTTGATCACTTCCCCGGCGTTGGAGGTCACGTCCACATTCGCCACGCTGGCGAACACGGTCGAGCCACTGCTCTTGCCGAGGTTGTTGGCGGCGGTGCTGGCGAGGTTGACGGTCGCCGTTTCGCCCTGGTTCGCGCCGATCTGGAACGTGGTGCCGTTGCCGGTGACGTTGGTAGCGTAGGTGCTGCTGGCGCCCCCCGCCATGGCGGTGGAGAAGTTGATCTCGTCGCCCGCCGCGCTCTTCATGGTGAAGCCGGTGCCCGCGTTGAACGCGACCGCCCCGCCGCCGACGCCGTTGCCACTGACGGTGCCCTGGATGTCCTTGCCCCACTGCGCCACGGTGGTGGCGTGCGCGGCGTTGTCGGTGGTGTCCACGGTACCGGTGGCGAGGATGTTGGCCGTCGCCGCGCCGCCCGCGCCGGTCGCGTCCTGCAGCGTCTCCTCAACGGTGATGCCTTTGGAGCTGCCGTAGTCGCGGCTGGTGAGGACGATCTTGTTGGAGCCGTCGCGGGACGCCACAACGGACTGGTTGAGGGTCGCGTTGTTGTTCACGGCGTTGATCACGTCGTCGCCGGTTTGCGTGGCGCCGAAGGTGCCGATATTGACGCCGTTCACCTTGAGCGTGGAGGTGGTGGAGGCTGTCCAGCCCGCCGCCGTGGAGAGGGCTCCACCCGCGCCCGCCACTACCGCCGCCGCGCCGGTCTGCTTGGCCTGCGCCGCCGCCTGGTTGACGGTGACGGTGACGGCCTTGTCGCCGGTGGCCGCGAGGAACGCGGAGTTGGTGGACGCCGCCTTGACGCCGGTGAGGTCCGCCGCCGCCGGCGTTCCCGCGCCCCCCGCCACGACCGTGCCGAAGCCGATGCTGGCGGAGCCGTCCAGCAGTTTTTTGCTGCCGAAGGCGGTCTGGCTGGAGATGCGGTTGAGACTCTCGACGGCGGATTTGATCTGCGCCTGGTCCGCCGCGACCGACTCGGCGCTGTTGGCGCCGGAGTTGGCGGCGTGGACGGCGAGGTCCCGCATGGAGCGGAGGAGGGAATGGACTTCGGTGAGGGAGCCTTCAGCGGTCTTCACGAGGTTGACGGCGTCCTGAGAGTTGCTGATCGCCTGGGAAAGACCTCCGATCTGGGCGCGGAGGCTCTCGCTGTTGACGAGGCCCGCGGGGTCGTCGGCGCCGCGATTGATCCGATAACCGGATGAGAGTCGCTCGATGGATTGCCCCAGTCGGGCGTTGGTCATCGAAAGGTTGCGGTGCGCGTTCATGGACGCGGTGTTGAGGTTGATGTTCAGTGACATGGTCGTGTCTCTCCCTGGAACAACACTGGAAGCCTCCAGCCTCCAGCCTGGCCTCCTGCCAGTTTTTGAGTGACCCGCCGAGCCATACGTTGATGGACCGTCGGGCGCCATTTCCCCTGCGAGCGGGATGTTAAGTGTTGCGTGTTCCCTGTCCCTTCCTGCACCGCTCGCTTCTATGCTGTATATCGTCTCGCTGTGAGGAGGCTTAAGCGCCAATTTGGGCAGAGTCACAGGATTTCTGTGATTCCCGGCGCCCGGTTTGGGTGTGGTTCAAAGTATAGCCGTGCTGGGAGAGGCCGAGCGGTTCTTCCGATGGATAGAGTAAATCACGGATCGTCCACGACGAGCGACAGAGTGAACTCTTTCGCTTGGAGCCTTCGGCTAAGCGTTCGCTTACGCGGACGCATCCGACATTCAACGTTGTCCTGTCGGCGGCTGCATCCCGGTTACGAACCAAGGGGCGTTACACGGAGACGCTTCTGCAAACCGTTCCCCCGACTCGGCCACGGAGACGCTCCCAACGACGGGCTAATAATCGTAACGGAGGCGTCGGTGCAGACGGACCCTCAGCCGCAGGCTCCGAGCGAAGGACTTCTATCGCTCGGCGGAATCTCTTCCTCACTTCTCCTCGCAAAACTTTGAACTGCCCCCCGGTGTGCGTACGTTCGGATTTCCGGCGCCGGTTAACCGTGGGGCGCGGCTTCCAACGTGATGAGTTCGCTGGTGAGCGGGCGCCTCAGCCCCACGGTCAGGCCCTCGCGCTTCAGGTCCGCGCCGTCCCGCGTGAACGTCTCGTTTTCGTTATCGAGCGTTACGCGATACCGCCGTCCCGCATCGATCCCGCGCACGGTGAGGTGAAACGCATCCGAGCCTGGCCCCGCCAGCCGAAACACGCCGATGACCGCGCGGCTCCTGTCCTCGGAGGCGAGTTCCCACGCGGCCCAGCCCCCTGGTTCGGCCCCCGGCAGCGTCGGCGTGTGGTGGACCATCCGGCAGTCGGAGAGGAGTGGGCGAATCCGTTCCTTATAGACCCGCACGTGATGCCGCACGCGGTCCAGTTGCATGGCGTTCGCTTCGCCCGGCGCGGGGTAGAACCCGATGAGCGTGAGGTGGCCGAACATGCAGCTGCGCATCGTGAAGTCGAGGTCGCCGCGCAGGTGGCCATGCATCCCCATCCCGGCCTTCATATCGAGGCGTTCGGGGGGCAGCGCGAGCGATTGCCCGTTGAAGATGCGGATGCACCGGGGGGCGGCCTGCCAGTCGGTGGCCTGCGTGTAATGGAACCGCCGCATGAAGCCGAGGTCCGTGCGGCTGCCGCCTCCCGCGCAATTCTCCATCACGATATGGGGAAAGCGCGCCCGCAGCCGGTCATACAGGTCATGCGCGGCCTGAACATAGCGCCAGTGGGTGTTCTCCTGATACCCATCGCGCTCGGTTTGCCCGCCGCCATACGACTCGGTGTTGTAGTCGAGGCGAAACAGGTCGAGACGATACCGCTCAATGGCGGACGCGGCGGCCTCTTCCAGGTGGCGCGCGACCGACGGGTTCGTCAGGTCGAGGTCGTGCCAGCCGGTGGGCCGCCCGTACACTTTCAGGGCGAAGTCGGGATGCGCGGCCCCGGCGCGGCTGAGGGGACTCATCCGCTCCAGATCGAACCAGAGGCCGCAGAGGAGACCGTTCGCGCGGGCGTGATCGAAGACCGGTTCAAGGCCGTTGGGCAGGCGGTCCCCCGGCGTCCAGTCGCCCAGGGCGGACCACCAGTCGGAGTCAACGTCGCCGAACCATCCGGCGTCCACGATGAAGAGTTCGACGCCGAGGTCCGCCGCCACGTCCGCCTCGAACTTCAGGCTCTCCTCGGAGACGCGATGCTCGGTGTAGCCCCAGTGGTTGTAGCAGACGAGGTGTTCGCGGTCCTTCAGCATGGGGAGCAGGACGCTGCGGCGCAGGTGGCCATGCCACGCCTGAATCGCGCCGTCAAAGTCGTCCTGAAGCAGGCCCAGGTGCGCGGTGGGGGTCTCCACCGTCTCGCCGGGGGAGAGGATACGCTGCGGCGAACGCGCCGTCGGCCCCATGCGGACGTGGAGCCAGGCGTCGTTCCCGGAGCGGTGTTCGCTCGTGAGTTCGATGGCCCAGTTGCCGCTCCACTCCAGGCCGCCAACGACGTGTTCACCGGTCGCTTCGTTCCGCACGACGAAGAAGGGCGCGCCGAAGCCGGACTTCCCATTGCGGCTGTCG
>JBBRGS010000121.1:0-11342 GCA_038240635.1 Armatimonadota bacterium | reverse complement strand
GATTGGGGACGTTGGGATTGGGGTTGGGCCGCTCGATCACGCCGTTGGTGGTGATGTCCACGCTATGGGTCGCGCCGTCCCAGCGGACCTGGGCGCCCATGCTCTCCGCGATGAAGCGCAGGGGCACATAGACGTGCTTCTGCAGGATGAAGGGCCGCTCGTACAGGGTGACAATTCGGCTGTTCACCCAGGCGTTCAGGCTCCCGACACCGACGCGGATGAGTTGCGCGCCCCGCCGGGTCGTGACCTGCCGCGTGCGGGGATGCCACTTCACCATGGCGCCGAGCTCCTCCGCCGGGAAGCGCATCGGCACGAAGAGAGTCCCGCGCACCAGCACGGGGGGAGTGGACCGACGAATGACGCGCCCGTTCACCTGAATGGCGTAGGGCGGAACGGGCGGGCGCACCCTCCGCGCGGCGCGGGGCAGACGAAGCGGGGCCGGCCGACGCATGGGGGCCTGCGACAGGCCGGGCAGGGCGGGGACGATGAGGCTCAGCGCGAGGGGCAGGGCGAGCGCGAGAGCGGTTCGGGGGAGTGAGGGACGTGAAGGGAGTGGAGCGAACGGGCGCATGGCCGCCTCCTGGAGTCAGAATGAGTGTCTCAGTCTCTTTCCCCGGATGCGGAGGCGGCAAACGCTAACGCCCATGACTCAGGAGACACTACGGCGGCTCACCGGGCGACTACTGCGCTGCGGCGGCTGGAACTTCATGCCCTGCGCGGGCGACCGTCAGAATTTCATCCCCAGGTTGGCCGAACCTTTATACACCTGGGTTCCGGGCGCGCCTTCTTCCTGATGCAGCGCCGTCTCCCCCTCCAGCGACAGGCTGAACCGCTCGCCGAGGTTGCGGGAGAACTTCACGCCATACTGGCGCTCGTCCGCGAACCCGGCGCCGAAGCCGTTCACCGTCCGGTACGTCGCCGACAGTTGCGTGCGCGGCGACAGGGCGATCCCCAGGCCGAAGCGACTCGTTTCCGCGCCGCTTCCTCCATTCCGGTCATCGGTTTCATACGCGCCGGAGAGCAGCAGGGCGCCCAGGGAGGTCTCCATTCCCACGCTGCGGCGGGTGGCGGGCAGGACTTTGCCGTCCTGTTCCGGGTTGGCCGTGTAGCCGCCGGTGATGCGCCAGCCCTTGCGAAGGGTGAGGGCGAGCCGCGCCTCCTGTGTATCCAGAGCCGCCGGGCCGCCGGCGTCGGCGCTGCGCTGCTTCAGGGCGCCGGAAACCTCCGCGAAGGAGATCGGCTTCAAGGTGGCGGAGACGGCGGTCACACGGGAATCGCCGGTCGGCCCGGTGAGCGACTGCGCGCTGGCCGACACGGTGAGGGCCTTGCCCGGCTGGAAGTCCAGCCCGAAGCCCTGGTTCGCCGTCAGCGCCGGGTCATGGGACGCCGCGCCGGGATCAGAGGCTTTGAGGCGGTCGGCGGTCTGGCCATAGTCGGCGCGCACGGTAATCGGCTTCAGGGGGCGCGCTTCGATGCGGGCGCTCATCACGTCCTTCGCGGCGCCGGGGTCCTCGCTGTGGCCGACTTCGCCCTGCGCCTTCACCGCGCCATTTTTGGTGGAGACTTCCACCCCGGCGGTGGATTGGCTCGCCCGATCCACGCGCTTTTGATCCAGTTTCGTCTGAAGCTGGAACGGCCCGGCCTCCGCACCGATCTTCGCCCCGACGCCGGTCTCGCGGGTGTCCGGCGCTTCGTCCCTGGAACGGATGCGGGTCTCCCAGGCGGTGGTTTCCACCCGAATGGCCGGAGTGACCTTCGAGGTGAGGCCGATGCGGGAGGTCTCCGCGCGCGTCTTGTCGCCGGATACCGCCTGATACTCGGCGACGGCGGCGGTCCCCTGCGTCACGGCTTGCTCCAGCCGCACGGTGTCCGTTTGAACGGCGGCGGACTCGTCCCCCTTGCGGCGGTCCTCGGTGGCGTGGGTGGCGGTGAGGGTGGCGCCGTTCGTCGGCTTCAGCGCCAGTTCCTCAGTGGTGACAGCGCGGCTTTCGCCCTTGCCGGAGAGGTCGGTGACGGCGTGATACTGTGTGGAGAAGCGGAATCGGTCGGACGGCTTCCATGCGACGCCGAAGCCGGTCGCCTGCTGGTCCTTCTGAAGGCCGTTGGCGCCTTTGGGATCGAGGTCGCGTCCGGCGCGGGCGTAGTCACCGGTGAACTGAAGCGCGCCCATGCCGTACTGGCCGCCGACGCGCAGGCCGGAACGGTCTCCCATGGCGCCGCCGCTGGTTCCCATGAGCAGATTGGAGGAGAGCTTCCAGTTGCGGCCCGCCGTGTCCGCGCCGAGACCCACGGCGGCGACCCGCGCGTAGGGGCTTTGAGCGCCGCCGGGTTGCGCCAGCAGATACGTGGCGTTGACGCGGGTGGCGCCGGAGGCGAGCAGGTTCACGGTGGCGGGGGCCGCGACGGTGTTCGGCTGAGCGGCGCCGACCCGGTACTCGATCTCGATGCCGTCGGTGAGGCCGGGGGCCGCGTTGAAGGTGAGTACTCCGGCGCCGTAGTCGAGCGTGTAGTCACTCTGGCGGTAGAGGCGGGAGCCGTTGCGGGTGACGCGCTCGCTGCCGGGCGTGAAACCGCGCCACGCGAGAAAATAGGGGCCGCGCCCCCCCTGGCCGCTGAACCGTTCGGCGACGCGCTCCGGCGGGGCGTCCGCAAGCGCGGCGCGTCGGGGTCCGAAGCCGCACCCGGCGGCGAGAGCAGTGAATACGAGAAGGGGCAGGGGGCGGAAGGTCATGGTGAAGGACGTGCGGGGCGAGGCGGCGCGCAGTCGAGGGGGATGAGGGGTTTACCCATAAAGTTGGACTCATTTTCGCGGGAAGAGTTTCACACTCCTTATCAGTATCGGCAGGGTCAACCGCCAGGGTCAACTTCTTACACGGAGGACGCAGAGAGCCACGGAGGGCCACGGAGAAACCCCTTGAGAAGAAGGTGTGAAGGGGAAGGGACTCCGGGGAGAGTGCGGGCGTATGTTTTCTCCGTTGAGGCTGCGACAGATTGAGGTACAAATCGGCCCTGCCGAGCGACAGAGTGAACTCCCCTTCAGTCACCTAAGCCTCCTTCAGTCCCCTCCCTCTCAAAGGGTTTCTCCGTGGCCCTCCGTGGCCTCCGTGGCCTCCGTGGCCTCCGTGTAAGAAGTTGACCCTGGCGGTTGATCCTGCCGAGACCTCCCCCGTACAGCAGGAGGCGGAAAGGATTCGCTCCTCTCCGCCTCCTGCTGTTGTTCATTGAACCGCGTCATGCGGAGCGACGGGCGTCGCTTCGCGCGTCGGCTAGTTCAGGCTGTTCTCTTTCATCCACTCGTTCTGCGGATAAACGCCGGTGACTGCTGTGAAGCCCTTGGGGCCGACGGTGGCGCTGACTTTTTTCCACTTCACGTGGCCGTCCACGTAGGCGTAGTTGCTGCCGCCGGAGTGAATGTCCCGCGCCACGCCCCACGTCGAGTCCCATTTCTCTTCGTCATAGGCGCTCTTGTCGCCCGCCTGGTCCACGTCGTAGGAGACGTGAATCTCGTTGGTGCAGTTGATGCTGGCGGAGCCGCCGGTGTCGGTCAGGCCGCATTTGCCGCCCTTGATCGCCAGCCGCATTTCGCCGAGGAGAATGGTGCCCGCCGGATCCGAAACCGCCGCCTGCGTCAGGCCCTTGCCGACCTTGCGGTCCACCGGCTTGCTGCTGCTGCGGTTCACGCCGAGGAGCTGGTCGTTCATGCCGTACGACATGTTACGCTGGCGCTTCTGACCGGCGGCCAGCGGCTCATGCGGCGCGTAGTTCTTGGTGGAGTTGCTGGGGCACTTGAAGACGCCCGGGCTTTTCACCTGCTGGGAGATCTGCTGGTCCCACGCGCTCGACCAGATGCTGGACTTGTCGTTCAGGAGCAGCTTGGGGTCCTGAACCGAACTGGGGAACCGCTCGTCCCAGTCGTTGGAGTAGGTGACGAAGGCGACGCCGAGCTGCTTGAGGTTGTTGGCGCAGGAGCTCTGCCGGGCCTTCTCGCGGGCCTTGGCGAAGACCGGGAAGAGGATGGCGGCGAGGATGGCGATGATGGCGATGACCACCAGCAGCTCGATGAGCGTGAAGCCCTCGCGCTTGCGCAGTTTTCGCGCGAACATGGATGTCCTCCGTGGAGAGCGGGGCGCTCTCCGGGGGAACCGCCGCCAGGAATGAAAGGGGACTCGTCCGCGAATACGGAGCGAGGGGCGGCGGTTCGGGATGGGATGGAACTGAAGGATAATGACAATTCCCCGCACATTCCGGGAACGCCGGTCAGTCGGGAAGGGATGGAGGCGTTGCGCCGAAGACTCCTCCCCTTTCGCGGGAGCGGTTCTTCGGGGAGCGTGATTCTCGTGACTCCTGGAAGTTCGGCGCCGGAGCCGTCCGCCTCTGCTGAATTCGACGGCGACGCGGCCCTCACCTTCTTCGGCTTTGGAATCGGGAAAAAGGTTCCCGAAAGGCCGGAAGAGGCGACGGCAAATCCTCAACGCCCTGAGTCAGCCCCGGTTCCTCCGCGCTCTCAGTCCACGTAGTCGCGGAGTTTGCGGCTGCGGTCCTTGTGGCGCAGTTTCTTCAGGGCTTTCGACTCAATCTGGCGAATCCGTTCGCGGGTCACGTTGAACTTCTTCCCCACTTCCTCCAGCGTGCGCGGATACCCGTCGTCCAGGCCGAAGCGAAGCTTGATCACGTCGCGCTCGCGGTCGGTCAGCGTGTCGAGGACCTGGATGATCTGCTCGCGGAGGATGATATGATTGGCGGCGTCGTCGGGGGAGACGGCGGCCTGATCCTGAATGAAGTCGGCGAGGTGGCTGTCGTCCTCTTCGCCGATGGGCGTTTCCAGGCTGAGCGGCTCCGGGGCCACGCGGCTGATCTCCATCACCCGGTCCACCGTGACGCCCATCTCGTTCGCGATCTCCTCGGTGGTGGGGTCGCGGCCCAGGTCCTGCTGGAGTTGGTTGGAGACCTTCATGAGGCGGTTGATCGTCTCCACCATGTGGACAGGGATGCGGATGGTGCGGCTGTGGTCGGCGATGGCGCGGGTGATCGCCTGGCGGATCCACCAGGTGGCGTAGGTGGAGAATTTGAAGCCCTTCCGATAGTCGAACTTCTCGACGGCGCGGATGAGACCGATATTGCCTTCCTGGATCAGGTCGGGGAACGACATACCGCGTCCGCTGTACTTCTTGGCGATGGCGACGACGAGGCGCAGGTTTGCCCCGACGAGGGACTCCTTGGCGCGGTCGCCCACGAGGATGATCCGGTTGAGGCGCGTCTTCTCCTCGTCATCCAGTTTTCCGGCCATCTCCCGGCAGCGGGCCTTGGCGCGTTCGCCCGTCTCGTACCGTTTGGCGAGTTTCACTTCGTCGTCGAAGCGGAGCAGGGGCGTGCGCCCGATCTCCCGCAGCCACATCCGCACCGAGTCGTCAATGGGGCCTTCGGCGGCGGCGACCTCCTCGTCGGTCATGCCCGGTTCAGCGCGGGCGGCGCGACTGGCGCGCGCGGTTGAGGCGGCGAGTTTCACTTTGTCCACAATTTTGACGCCTTCGTCCTGAAGGATCGCCAGGACATCTTCCATCTGCTCGACGTTGAGGTCCTCGTTTTGAGCCAGCGCGTCGCTCACCCGTTCGTAGGTGAGGACGCCGCTCTCCCGGCCCTCTTCAAGCAGTTTCTGGAAGTCCGCGTTATCTTTTAGTTCCTGCGTGGACACTCGTCGCGCCTCTCATCATCAATGCGGTGCGGAGTTCTGAAGGCCGGGAAAGTCAGGGAGAAGTCAGGGTTGACGGAACCCGGAATTCGGCGTATAGGGTAGAAGGTGGAAGCAGCGCCCGCGAGGCGCCACCGGATGAAGCCCTGCGGAGCGACGCGGTTGAAAGAAGAAATCCTGCGGGCCTCCGCAAGAAGAAGGGCCGCGACGCCCCAGGCGGGTGGGTCATGCGCCCTCGTCGGAAGTCACCGCGCGGCTGGCGGGGCCAAAGCGGGACCGCCCAGGCTTCTATCCCCCAGGCGGCGCGTTCAGAAACGGTTCAGAGTTCAGCAACGGTTCAGAGTTCAGCAACGGTTCAGAGTTCAGCAACGGTTCAGAGTTCAGCAACGGTTCAGAGTTCAGCAACGGTTCAGAGTTCAGGACGCGAGGCGGGATTCTTCATCGTCGCGGGCGCTGGCGGGTTTCTTGCGCCGGTAGAACTCCTTTATTTCCGCCCATTCGTCGGCGGAAGGCGTTCTTCCTTCCGTCAACGGTTTCATGCGGGGCTGCTCGCGGTGGAGGCGCAGTAGTTCCACCAGGCCGTCGAGCGCCGGGGCGTCGGGCACGGGAGTCGGGTCGGCGGCGAGGCGGCCCAGGAGCGATTGTAGCGGATCGTTCTCCACAGCCCAAGCGGCGGGGTTCCAGTCGGCTCCCGAAAGGCTCTTTCGGGCCAGCGCCGCGAGCGCGCGGGTCTCCTCCCGCACGAACAAGTCGCCGGGGTCTTCCGGCAGGATGCGGGCGGCGGTCGCGCGGTCGTCCAGGCACGCCTTCAGGAGCAGTTCCTCGGCCTTGTACAGTTTTCGCACCGCCACGCTCACTTTGGGGGCTTCGGGAGCTGGTTTTTGCCCCTCCTGCCGGGGCGCGGAGGAACGTTCGGGTTTTGGCGCAGGGGCGCCGCGCAATCCTCGGATATGACGAAGCAGGTCCTCCTCGTGGAACACGACGCGGGTGGCGTCGCCGTCACTACGGAGTTGCGCGAGTTTGTGGACCCACCGACTCGCCTCCACCTGGGAGAGCAGAGGCACGATCTCGCGGCACGCTTTGGTGTAGCCCTCGTCTGTCCGAATATCGTGCTGCGCGACGATGGCGTTCATCCGGTAATCGAGGATCGGCTGGGCGTCCGCCAGCGCCTGCGCGAACGGCGCCGCGCCCCCCTTCCGCAGGAGGCTGTCGGGGTCTTCCCCGGCGGGAAGGACCACCACGCGCGCCTCCAGCTCAATCTTCTCGAAGAGGGCGAGGCTGCGAAGGGCCGCCCGAATCCCCGCGCTGTCGGCGTCGAAGACGAGGTACACCCGTTCACAGGTTCGCCGCAGCAGTTGCAGGTGGCCTTCGGTAAGGGCCGTGCCCAGGGGCGCCACCGCGTGGTCGAAGCCGAACTCGTGGGCGGCGAGGACATCCATATACCCCTCCATCACGAGGGCCTCTTTCCGCGCTTTCATCGGCGCGAGGGCGCGGTGAAGGCCATACAGCACGCGACTCTTGGAGAAGAGGGGCGTTTCCGGCGAGTTGAGATACTTAGGCTGGCCTTCGCCGAGGATGCGGCCCCCGAAGGCGATGACGCGCCCTTCGGCGTCGGCGATGGGGAAGAGGAGGCGGTCCCGGAACCGGTCGTAGCCGCCGCGCGTGTCACCGTCCTTGCGGAGGAGCAGCCCGGCCTTGAGCATTTCGTCGTCGTTGGCGCCTTTGGAACGGAGGAAGTTGCGCAGCGCGTCCCACGAATCGGGGGCGTAGCCGAGGCGGAAGCGAGCGCGAACCTCGTCGGCCATGCCGCGCCGGGCGAGATAGTCGCGGGGAGCGTCGGCGCGGGCGAGGGCCTGTTCGTAGAAGCCGGTCGCCCACTCGTGGAGTTCGCGGAGGCGGTCTTTCTCCGAGGCGTTGGGGCCGCGCCCCCACTCCGGCAGGGCGATTCCGGCGCGCCGGGCGAGCCGTTCGAGGGCTTCCCGAAACGGAAGGTTCTCGATCTTCTCGATGAATTTGATCACGTCGCCACCTTCGCCGCACCCGAAGCAGTACCACGACTGCTTGTCGGGACTCACGCCGAAGGAGGGCGTCTTCTCCGAGTGGAAGGGGCACAGGCCGACCTGTCGTCGCCCGGCGGGCCGCAGCGGGACGTACTCGGAGACGACCTCCGTGATGTCCACGCGACTTTTAACCTCCTGAACGATGTCCTCCGACGACGCGGCCATGCCCATCCTCCCGTTTCTTGTCCTGCGGCGCTCTCAGGTGGGAGCGAGAATCAGACGCCCCCTCATCGTCAATTCGGATGAAGGGGCGGGGAGTCTTCAGGGCGCCGATGCGCGGCGGGGCGCTACAGGGTGACGCTGGTGGGTTTGGTGAGTTTGGCGACGGCGATGCGGACGAGTTTGAGGTTGTAGAACTGGAAGGCGATGTGCGCGCTTTTGGTGTACTTCACGGTGACGAACTTCCCGGCGGTCGTCGATTCTTCGGGGAAGCCGTAGAGCCGCAGCACCTTGCCGTACGGGTCGCCGAGGTTGACGCCGCGCGCGGTGCGGGCCAGGGGGGAGGGCCGGGTGCCGGTGGCGGTGACTTCCACCACTTTCCCGTCCTCATCGAGGCGGAAGTTGACGGTGGCGTTGCCGCTCATGCGCTGATAGGTCCAGGTCACCAGGCCAGTGGTGTCGGCCATCTGAGCGTTGTCGCCGCCCATGGTCGCTTCCGCGCCGCCGGGAGCGAGGCCGGGTGTGGCGGCGGGGCCTCCGCCGTACGACGCGCCGCCGGAGAATTTAGCGCCGCTCCCACCGCCTCCACTGCGCGCGTAAGGGTTGTAGGCGGCGTACGGGTTGGCGCCTCCACCGGGCGCGGACACGCCGGGAGGCAGGCCGCCGGGGCCGGTGGCGTACGGATTGGCGGCGTCGGGCGCGGCTCCCGCATTAGCTCCGGCGGCTCCCCCTCCTGCGCCGCCCAGGCCCGGCGTGACGATGTTCGGGTTGCCGTAGCGCCGCAGGACGATGATGCCCTTCGAGCCGATGGAGACTCCGGCCAGCGCGCGTTCCGGCCCCAGCGCCGCCGAGCTGACGCCGATGGAGAGGACGGCCAGCGCCGCCATCGTGGTGATGCCTCGTGCGTAATTCATGCGGTCATGCTCCTGGGGAACGCGCGGGGCGTTCCGCCGCCAGCCCATGGGTTCGGGCGCTCATCGGCGCTTCGATACTGATTATGGACGAAAACGAGGTCTCGCGCCCGACCCTGCCAGGGATGCGGCGCGTCCTCCCCCGTTATTCCCTCATTTTCGATTCTCGGAACGTCGCCGAGGTTCCTTCATTCCTGCGCGGGCGCCAAAGCCTCAGCCGGATGCGCTCTCTTCCCTCATGGGCGCCGTCGCGGAGGAAGCCTGCAATTCGCGCTCCATCGTCTCCAGCCATTTCATGAACGCGTAAACGACGAACGGGGCGCTGGCGTGGGTCAGCAGCGGGCCGATGAAGGGCGCCGCGAACCGCGTGGTGGCGCGCGCCGTGACACGGATGCGTTCGTCGCGGCGGGTGACGGTGAGGCGTCCCCATTGGCCCGCGCCGAGGGTTCCTCCCATCGAGCGCCACGTCGCTTCTCCCGCGTCGGCGCCTTCCGCTCGAACCCGTTTCTCGAACCGCATCCAGCCGGTGACGCCCGCCCCATTCAGGCGCACGACGTAGCGCGTCCACTCGCCGCGCCGATCCTCCACGTCCACCCGCGTGACGAAGGGGATGAACTCCGGCTCGCGCTCCACATCCGCCACGAGGTCGAGCCACGCCTGCGGGGTTGAGTGAGCGTCCATCTCGCGCGTGACGGTGACGCGGGAGGGCCGGGACGCGAGGAAGGCGTACGCCGCGACGCCGGCCAGCGCGCCCCACAATCGCTTGTCCATGCGATACTCCTGTTCTCCCCGGACGCGCGTTGTGAGGCGCGGAAGCCGTCGGGCATAATGGCGAGGACTCAGGGGACTGAAGGGACTCAGGGGAGGGTGGGAGAGCGCTCAGAGGTCCGGGCGGTTGAAACCGCTGCAACAATCCCACAAAGTCGGCCTTCGCCGACTCCCGCCCTGCCGAATCCTTCCTTACCTCACCCCGGCCTTCGGCCACCCCTCTCCCACAGGAGAGGGGCCAGTGGACGGCATGGTCGCTTCGTCTCCAGCCCTTCTACCTCACCCCGGCCTTCGGCCACCCCTCTCCCACAGGAGAGGGGCTGGTGAGATCATGATCCCCTGCCGAAGACCGACGCTGACCCTCCCGTGCCGTCCTCTCCCACAGGAGAGGGGCTGGTGAGATCATGATTTCGCGCCCCATCATTCCTCCCCGAACCCGCGAAGCGACCCCCTAACCCGCGCAGGCGGGTTTCGTGTGGGTGTTGCAGCGGTTTCAACCGCCCGTCTCCTCCATGCAATGTCCTGGGGCCACGGGAGGCGTTCATATTGGCGTCGTATATCACTCTGTCGCTCGGAAGGGGAGTCTCCTCAGTCCCTTGAGTCCCCTGAGTCCCTTCAGCCCCCTGGGGTTGTGCCCTCCGTCACGTTTCGTTCTCACACCGGGAGACTCATTCCTTCATGCGCTCCACCCAGGCCCCCCGTCGCGGCGGCGTCTCTCCGCTCTTCCTCATCTTCCTCACCGTCTTCGTGGACCTCGTGGGATTCGGCATCATTCTCCCCGTGCTGCCGCTCTTCGCTCGCACCCTCGCGCATCAGAACGAGTGGGTCGTCGGCCTCCTCATGGCCTCCTACTCGGCGCTCCAGTTCCTCTTCGTCCCCATCCTGGGCCGCCTCTCCGACCGCGTGGGCCGCAAGCCGGTCCTCCTCGGCAGCGTGCTGGGGACCTGCCTCTCGTTCCTCCTGATGGGGTACGCGCTGCTGCCGTCGGTGATGTCGCTCGCGCTGCTGTTCGTCTCCCGCGCGCTGGATGGAATCTCCGGCGCCAACATCGCCGCCGCCCAGGCGTTCATCGCCGACGTGACGACGCCGGAGAATCGCTCCAAAGGCATGGGCCTCATCGGGGCCGCCTTCGGGATGGGGTTCATCTTTGGCCCCGCGATTGGGGGCATCGTCGCCGCCGAGTACGGGCAGGCCGCCCCCGCGTTCCTCGCCGCCGGGCTGAGCGCCGTCAACCTGCTGCTCATCGCCGTCATGCTGCCGGAAAGCCTGAAGCGGGATGGGGAGCGCCCGGCGCCGTCGCGGTCCTGGCTGCCGATTCAGACGCTGCGGAAGCGCCCGGAGATCGCGCTGCCGGCGCTGGTGGGGTTTGCGGGATGGCTGGCGGCGTCGGTGTCGCAGTTCGCCTTTCCCCTCTTCATGAGCGATGTCGCGTATCCGTGGCGGCTCAACGAGCGGAGCATCGGCTACCTGTTCGCCTACATCGGCGTGGTGATTGCGGTGATTCAGGGCGGCCTCATCGGGCGGTTGGTGAAAAAGTTCGGCGAAGCGCGCCTCATCTCCGGGGGGCTGCTGATCCTCGCGGTAAGTTATTACGTCTTCCCGCAGATCACGCGCTGGCCCATGCTCTACGTCGTCCTCGCCATGATGGCGCTGGGGCAGGGGATGTTTGTCCCGGCGGTGAACGGACTGGTGTCGCGGCGCGCCGGCAGCGAGGAGCAGGGCGTGGTCCTGGGCGCCACCCAGTCGCTGGCGAGT
>JBBRGS010000120.1:0-11677 GCA_038240635.1 Armatimonadota bacterium | reverse complement strand
GTTCGCCGCGCGAAGGCCGCTCGCCCTCCTCGCCGCGACCGCAACCCTCTTCGCCGGTTCACTCGCCGGGGCCGCCGCTTCCCCCCCGCCGACCGCCGTCTCCGTGCGCGACCTCCCCAACGGCGTCCGCGTCCTCATGCGACCCGATCCCTCCAGCCCGCTTGTTGCGCTCGACCTCTGGGTGAAGACCGGCAGCGCGGACGACCCGCCCACCCAGCGCGGCGTCACCCATCTGCTGGAGCACATGCTGTTTCGCGGCGCGGCGGGCAGTGGCGGCGTGGACGAGGCGATGGAGAACCTTGGCGCCACGCTCGAAGCCTCCACCCTCAAGGACGGGATGCACCTGTACACCACCGTCGCCGCCCGGTTTCTCCCGCAGGCCCTCCCGCTCCTCGCCGGAACGCCGCTCCGCCTGAAGGTCCCTCCTGACGCGCTCCCACGTGAGAAGGGCGTTATGCTGGACGAGATGGCCCTGGCGTACGCCGATCCCCTCCGGCGGCTCTCCGACACCTTCACAGCGTATGCGTATGGCGATCACCCGTATGGACGCGCCATCCCCGGCTCGCCGCAGGCTTTGCTCGCCCTGAGGGCCGACGCCGTAACCGCCGCCGCAAAGCGGATACTCGTGGGAAGCAATGTGACCCTCGTCCTCGTCGGCGACTTCGATCCCGCGAAGGTCCTTCCGATGATCACGCCAACGCTGGGCGCCCTCCCGCGAGGAGTGGTCCCCCGCGCTCCACTCCAGCCCGTGCCGTGGCGAGGGATGAATGAGGCTCCCCGCGAGATCACCGTCCCCACCGAAAGCGCCTACGTCTTCGTGGGATACCCCGCGCCCGCCGCCGCGCAACGGGAAGACGTCGCCGCCACCGACCTGCTCTACTCCGCGCTGGGGCAAAACGAGCGGGGCCGCCTCTACGCCGCGCTGGTGGAGCGCGGGATCGCGCGCCGAGTCTCCGTGGAGTATCTCACCCTACGCGGCCCCGGCCTCTTTACCATCGCCGTGGAGTGCGATCCCGACCGGGTGGACCGCGTGCAGGCTGTCGTGGAGGAAACCCTCGCCGTCCTCCGCGACCGTCCCCTCGACCCCGACGAGCTCGCCGCCGCCCGCCGACGCCTCCGATCCGCCACCGCCTTCGATCTGGAGACGTTCGCCGGCCGCGCGTCGAGCTACGGCTTCTACGACGCCCTCGGCCAGCCGGGTATGGCGGACGACTACCTCGGCCTCCTCGCGGACATGACGGCGGAACGCCTGCAAAAGACGGCGCAGACTTATCTGAAGCCGGAGCGCGCCATCCGCCTCATCGCCCGGCCCGACGCCCCGCCCGACGCCGCGCCGCCGCTCACCGGGCCGCCCCGAATCGTCCCGCTCCCCAGCGACGAGCAGGCGGCGACGGCTCCATCCGCAGCCACTCCGTCAGACCGTATCCCGTGGCCCTCCGGCGGCATGGACTCCCCCCCGCGTGGCCGCGCAGCTCGCTCCCGGTGCGCTGCCCCGCCTCCCTCTCCCGCCGAAGCCGCCGCCCCTGCGCGCGGCCCGAAGCGCGTCGTCCTCTCCAGCGGCGTCACCGTCCTCGCCGAGCGGGTAGCAGGCCAGCCGATCCTCTCGGCGCGGCTCTTCGTAAGGGCGAGCGCGGCTCAGGAGGCGGGCGTTCCGGCGGGGACGGCTATCCTCCTTGGACGCCTGCTCGTCAGCGAGGACGCCCACCCGATGCTCCGCGAGCGCCTCGCGTTCCTGAAGGACCAGGTGGGCGGCGGCCTCGCCGTGGAGCCGGGGGAGGACGCCGTCGGCTTCTCGGTCCTCACCACGCCCGACCGGCTGGATGAGGCGCTGACTCTGCTGGCGTTTGTCGCCACCAAACCGCGCTTTAAGGGGTCGGATGTGGAGCAGGAGCGCAACGATCTGCTGCGAGCCGAGGCCACCCCCGACGCCTTCCGCACGGCGATGAACGCCTTCCTTGCGCGGCTCTACCCCGACAGTCGGCTCGGCCTGCCCGTCGCCGGGACCGCCGAAACCCGCCAGGTCGTCACGCCGGAAACGCTGGACGCCTTCCATGCCGATTTTTATAAGCCGGACGCGATGATCGTCGTCGTGGTGGGCGATGTGGCCCCCGACGACGCCATCCGCCGCGTGGAAGCGGCCTTCAAATCCATCATCTCCTCCGGGTCGGCGCGCCGCCTGCCGTCGCCCGATCCCGCCGCCCCGCCACAGACTCAGCGTGGCCTGCTGGAGCGTCCCCTGCCCGTGGGCGCGGCGGTGGTGGGTGTGCGGGCGCCCGGCGCGCTCGATGCCCGGTTTCCCGCGCTCTCGGTCCTCAGCGCGGCCCTGGGCGGAGGCAAGGCGTCCCGGCTCTTCCGCGCCCTGCGCGACGCTGAGGGCATCGGATACGACCTCGGCGCATGGAGTCCGCCCCGCGCCCGCAACGGCTACCTCGCAGGATACGTGCTGGCGGACCCGTTTCGGCCCACGCTGGACGGCATGGCGGAACCGGTTCTCCAGACGGGGCGCAAAATCATCCAGCGCGAGATGGAAGCCCTGGCGAACGGCGCCCTGACCGACGCCGAACTGACGCGGGCGCGCCGGTTTGTGGTGGGGACCTACGCCCTGCGGCGGCAGCGGGTGAGCGAACGGGGCTATCTGCTCGGCTGGTGGGAAGCGATGGGCGCCGGTTTCACGCAGGATAAGGAGTTTCCGGCCCGCGTGGAGAAAGTAACTCGTGAGGACGTGAGTCGACTCGCCGCCGAGCTGCTGCGCGGCTTCACATCGCTGGTCGTCCTGCCGTCGGGGCCGCCCACGCCCGCTCAAAGAGGAGACTCCCCGGAGACTGACCAGTGAAGGGGCCTCGGCTTCATCGGGGCGCTCGCCGGGACGAGTTGGCGGGGCGAGTTAGCGGGGCGAGTTAGCGGATCAGACGATCTCTTGCAAAGCGGACTGTGAACCTCAATCATACGAATAGCGTCATGGGGGATCATGGCGAGGACGCAAAGCGTGATTCACCGGAAGCGATTTCGGGAACCGCGATTCGCTGCTTCGCCCTCAGGGGTGAAAGGAAACCGATGAAGCGGCGTTCGTTCGTTGCGTTGTTGATGGCGTTTCTGGGGCTTGCGCTCGTCATGCTGCCGGTTCGGGCGCAGGATGAGGACGAGGAAGAGAACAAAGCCACCCCGGACCAGGCGCGGATGTACCGCGCCCTGACCACCAACGCCGTGATCAATCCCATCGAAATTCAGACGACGATGCGGACCCTGGCGGCGGACCCCCGCTACCCCACGCGGGTTATTGGCTATCCGGGCGCGGACGCCGCCGCCACCTACATCGAAGGGCAGTACCGCGCCCTCGGCCTCTCCGGCGTCACCGCGGAGAGGTTCAACACCGCTGTCCCGATAGACAAGGGCGACGCGAGCATGACGCTGGGCGACCGGCGCTTCCGGCTCTACTGCCTCTGGCCCAACGGCGTCCGCACCTCGATGGTCCCCCCGGCGGGCCTCAAAGGAGAGTTGATCTACGCGGGCAACGGCGCCATCGGCGAACTGAACGGCAAAACCGTCGCCGACAGCATCGTGCTGGTGGACTTCAACAGCGGCTCCGAATGGCTGAACGGCCCCCGCCTGGGCGCCCGCGCGGTCGTCTTCATCGAGCCGGAAAAGACGATGCGCGGCGAGGCGGAGGCGAAGTTCCTCGGCGTGCCGCTCAATATCCCCCGCTTCTGGGTGTCGCGGGCGGACGCCCCGGCCCTCATCGCCGCCAGTCGCTCCGCTTCGGCCCCACAGGTCACGGTTCACGCGACGATGAAGTGGGAAAATCGCCCGGCGAAGAATGTCGTCGGCTTCCTCCCCGGCAGCGACCCCGTTTTGAAGGACCAGTACATCGTCATCGAAAGCTTCTACGACTCGATGTCGGTGGTGCCCGCGCTCTCCCCCGGCGCGGAGAGCGCCTCCGGCGTGGCGGCGCAGCTGCAGCTCATCAAGGCGTTTAAGAAGTTTCCGCCCAAACGCAGCGTCATGTTCCTCTCCACCGGCGGCCATTACACCGGGCTGGCCGGTATCACCCGCTTCCTCGATAACCATTGGGACGACATCGAGCAAAACAGCACACGCGACAACTTCAAGTCGTGGCTTAATCACTCCATGCCGTTCCTGTTCCACTTCGCCGTCCGCAAGCCGAAGTATCAGATTTACCTCTTCGCCGGGCTGGACATGGCGAGCCACACCAAGGGCATCGGCGTCTTCTACAAAGGCTGGTTCTACGACTTCCGCGAGGACCTTCAGAGCAAATTCTCCGACATCGGGCGCGTCTTCCGGGAGAACGCCGAGAAGGTCGCCCAAACACTCAACTACGACCCCGGCGAGCGCTTCTCCGACGCGATCAACCCGATCTCCGGCAAGAACTGGCGCAACTTCATCCCCGCCAAGCCCGCCTTCGACTCCGAAGTCGTCACCATGTCCGGCGGCAAGGGCATCACCTTCGCCAGCGTGGACGATGGGCGCAACCTCGTGGACACGCCGCTCGACACGATGGACCGGGTGAACATCGGCAACCTGACCGAGCAGACCAAGATGCTCGCCTGCCTCTTCTGGCACGCCCTGAACGACCCAAACGGCGTCGGCATCCAGAAAGGCACCCATCTCCCCATCACGGAGGCGAGCGCCTTCGGCAAACTGAAACTCCAGGGCGGCTTCGCCAGCGTCTCCGGGCGCGTCGTGGAGTTTGACCCGAAGAAGGCCATCGTCCCCAACGAGCCGATCCAGGGCGCCATCGCCGTCATCCTCAACAGTTCCAAGAGCTACATGGGCGTGCGCGGCGACAAGTTCCAGATTGTGGGCGACAACGCTGTCTTCTCCTTCCACGGCGTGCCGCCCCTCACGGCTTACGGCGGCCACACCACCACCAGCATCTCGGCGTACCATATCAACGATGTCACCGGCGATCTCGATTACGCGCCGGATCAGGGCGTCTCCGGCTCCAAGGCGAACTATCAGACCACCTTTGAAGTGACCACCGGCTCCAAGGAGACCGGCGTCGTCGTCTTCAAGTGCAACACCACCGCGCTGTACGACCTGATTGACCCCTCCAGCCTGCGGACCCTCAGCTCCATCGCCATCCTCGACGCGCAGACCAACGGCGAGCCGCGCATGTTCGGCTTCGACAAGACGAAGCCCGAAGCCCTCGTCTCCCACATCGAGGACGTGGCCCTTATCTACGCGCAGCCGAAGGACCAGCTCGGCGGCGCGCCCGCCACGCGCGTCAAGGTGCTCGGCATGGCGGGTCCCGGCGCCATTCGCATGACGCTCATCAACTCCACGAAGGAGAAGCCCGAAGGCATCGGATACGAGCTGAACGGCCGGGCGATCTACAACACGGCGCTCCACGTCGCCGAGGATATGTATAACCTGAACGACGACCGGATCATGCGTCTCGCGCGGCACCGCATCCTGAACCCGGCGATCTACGACCCGGAGAAGCAGAGCGGCCTCCACGTTCAGGGCAAGCGCGAGATCGAACTGGCGAAGATCGCCCAGAAGACCCGGCAGTGGGACGCCTTCGACGCGCACTCCCGCGCCGGGTGGGGCTTTGAGACCCGCGCCTACCCCGACGTGCGCGCCACGATGAACGACGTGGTGAAGGGCGTACTCTTCTACCTGTTCCTGCTGATGCCGTTCGCCTACTTCACGGAGCGGCTGCTCGTCGGCTCCAAATTCCTCAAGAACCAGATCATCTGGACGCTGGGCATCTTCATCAGCATCTTCATGGTGTTCCGGTATGTGCACCCAGCGTTCGACATCACGATGAACCCGATGATCGTGCTGCTGGCGTTCATCATGCTGGCCCTCAGTCTCCTGGTCATCGTCATGCTCAGCGGACGGTTCGAGAAGGAGCTGAAGGAGTTCAATCAGCAAATATCCGGCGTTCACCACGTGGACATCGGGCGCATGAGCGTGGCGGCGGCGGCGTTCAGCCTCGGCATCTCCAACATGAGGCGGCGCAAGGCCCGAACGATCCTTACCTGCGTGACCCTCATCCTCCTCACCTTCACCGTGCTGTCGTTCACCTCGGTGGTGCCGACGATCCGGTTCAACAAGGTGCCGGCGCCGGGCGTGCCCCACTACTCCGGCGTCCTGCTCCGCACCCCGAACTGGGACCCGCTGGAGGAGTCGGCGTATCGGCTACTCAACGACGAGTTTGGCGCGGGCAAGCCGGTGGCGGCGCGGGGCTGGTTCTTCGGCACCACGGGCCAGGGCGAGCAATCGTTCATCAGCCTCAAGCGCGGCGACAAGCGGTTCGATGCCAAGGCGGTGGTCGGCCTCACCCCGACGGAGGAGAATGTTCTCCAGCCGGGCAAGCGCAGCCTCAAGGCGGGCCGGTGGTTCCTCCCCGGCGACACCAACGTCGCCATCATCCCCCAGCAGATCGCGGACGCCCTGAGTATCCCGAACGAGACAGTGGGGAACGCGCACTTCACCTTCAGCGGCCTCGAATACACCGTCATCGGCGTCTACGACAAGGACAAGTTCAAGACAGTGGTGGACCTCGACAAGGAACCGCTCACGCCGGTGGACTTCGTGCAGATGAACCGGATGAACTCCGCCGGGCGCGGGGGCGGCGAGGCGCAGCAGGGCTTCCAGGAGTACATCCACCTGGAGCCGGACTCCACCATTCTGATCCCGTTCACCACGCTGATGAACATGGGCGGCAGCGTCCGCTCCGTCTCCATCAACTTCGTGACGCCCGAACAGGTGACAAAGGTTCTGGAGAACCTGATGCCGCGCCTCGGCCTGAACCTGTACGGCGGCCAGGGCAAGCACGCCTACCGCTTCTCCACCATCGGCTCCAGCGCAGCCAAGGGCGGCGGCGACGTGTTCATCCCGATCATCATCGCGTCGCTCATCGTGCTGAACACCATGCTCGGCTCGGTGTTTGAACGGGTGCGGGAAATTCACATCTTCAGTTCCATCGGCCTCGCGCCCAACCACATCGCCATGCTGTTCATCGGCGAGGCGCTCGTCTACGCCATCCTGGGGGCGGTCGCGGGGTACCTCACCGGCCAGATTGTGGCCAAGATCATCGTCTTCTTCCCGGCCCTGTCGGGGTTGTACCTCAACTTCTCGTCCATCACGGCGGTCATCACGACGCTCGTCGTGGTCGGCGTGGTGATGCTCTCCACGCTGTACCCGGCGCACATGGCGAGCGAGGTGGCCACCCCGGCGATTGAACGGAGCTGGCGCGTGCCCGATCCCGAAGGGGACAACTGGCACATTGATATGCCATTCTCCGTGACGGGGATTCAGGCGTCGGGCCTCAACAGCTTCCTCTCGGAGTGGTTCGAGGCGTACGAGGAGTACAGCATCGGGGACTTCGTGACGCAGGATGTGCGAACGACCGAAGCGGAGTTTGAACACGGCAAGGGGTATCAGATCGCCCTGAAGACGTGGCTCGCCCCGTTCGATCTCGGCGTGAGCCAGATGGTGCTGGTGGAGACCGTGCCGACGAGCATGCAGGACGTGTTCGAGTTGAAACTGACGCTGCACCGCGAGAGCGGCGACGTCTCCAACTGGAAGCGCATCAACCGGCGATTCCTGAACACCATGCGGAAGCAATTCCTCATCTGGCGCACCTTGCGAGCCGACGAGCGGGAGAAGTACTTCACCGAGCAGGAACCAGTCCTCACGACCGCGTAATTCAGTACCACCCCAACATAGCTACCGGCGCGACCTGTTATCCCTCGCGCCGGAAGCGCCGCCGGGTTCAGCGAAAACGATCATCGCAGGAGGAATTCATCGTTGGCGGACACACGCGACGACCGCGAGAAACTATCGGACGACGGAGAGATCGGGCAGGATTCCACGCAGGATATCCGCGCCAGGGGCGAGATCACCGCTTCCGAGGGGCAGGCGACCCAGTTTGAGGAAGGGTTCACGCCACGCACGATCATGGGCGGGCTGTTCGTCACCCTCGTCATGCTGCCGGGCGGGTTGTATCTGGCGCTGGTCGCCGGCCAGGGCCTGGGCGCCGCCGCCGAATGGGTGACGATCATCCTCTTCTCGGAGATCGCGCGACGTTCGTTCGTGCCGCTCAAGCGTCAGGAGATTTACCTCATCTTCCTGATGGCGGCGCAGCTGACGACTGTCGGCGGCACGGGGCTGGCGGGCGGCCCGTTTGGCGGGTTTGTGTGGCAGGCGTACTTCGCCAGCAGCGCCCCGGCCAAGGCGTTCGGCCTTGCCCGCGAAATCCCGCGCTGGGTCGTCCCTTCCGAGTTCTCCCCCGCCATTCAGAACCGCACCTTTTTGCATCCCGACTGGTACCTGCCCATCGGCCTGATGGTGGTGGGCAGCATCCTCGGCTGGATGAACTCGTTTGGGATGGGGTACATCCTCTTCCGCCTCACCTCCGACGTGGAGCGGCTGCCGTTCCCGATGGCGGCGGTGGCGGCGGGCGGCGCGACCGCCCTGGCGGAAGCGGGCAACAAGGAAGAGTCGTGGCGGTGGCGCGTCTTCTCCATCGGCGCGATGGTCGGCATCATCTTCGGCTTCTTCTACCTCGCGGTGCCGGTCTTCACGGGTGTCGTGCTGCTGGCCCCGATCCAGATCATCCCGATACCGTTCCTCGACCTCGCGCAAAACACGGAACACTTCCTGCCCGGCGCCTCGATGGGGATAGACTTCAACCTGGGGAACATCCTCACCGGGTTCGTCATCCCGTTCCCGGTGGTCATCGGCGGAGCCATCGCCAGCATCCTGTCGCAGGTGATCGCGGCGCCGATCCTGCAAACGCACGGCTACTTCCCACAGTGGCATCCGGGGATGAACAGCATCTACACCAGCACCGTCACCAGCATGGACTTCTGGCTGAGCGTCGGGATCGGGACCAGCGTGTCGGTCGCCGTGATCGGGATCGCCAGCACGATCAAGGGCATCTTCGAGGCGCGGCGCGCGTCCGCCAACCGCGAGGGCGAAGCGCGACGCCGAGGCTTCCCGCCCCCGCCCGCCGGGCGCGGCGACGTGCCGGTGTGGGTCGCGGCGACTCTCTGGTTCGTCTCCACCATTGGATATGTCAGCATCACGCACTGGCTGGTGCCGAAGTTCCCGATCTGGATCATCCTCGGCTTCGCGTTCCTGTACAGCCCCCTGCTCTCCTACGTGTCGGCTCGCCTCATCGGACTAACGACGCGCGGCATCGGCTTCCCTTACGTGAAGGAAGCCGTCATCATCAAGAGCGGCTACAAGGGGCTGGATATCTGGTACGCCGACCTGGGGATGCGCGATTATGGCGGCTACGCGCAGTGGCTCCGCGAGGTGGAGCTGACGGGCACGAAGATCAGCAGCCTCATCAAGATGCAGATTTTCATGATCCCGCTGGTCATCGTGTCGAGTTTCGTCTTCTGGGCGTTCTTCTGGCACACCAACGTGATCCCGTCGGCGCAGTTCCCGTATGTGCAGCAGTTCTGGCCGCGCGACGCGGTCATGAGCGCGGTCTGGATGACGGCGAACCGAGGGGCGAACAGTCCGTTCCTCCGGGCGATCAAGCCGCCGGTCATCATCACGGGCGGCGTCCTCACGATGGCGCTGTATGGCGCGACGGTGGCGCTGCGAATCCCGGTGCTCTACTTCTATGGGTTTATCGGCGGGATCGGCGGGATGCCGATGGGCGCGTGGGGCCAGGTGTTCGGCGCGTGCCTGAGCCGGTTCTACTTCGCCAAGCGACTGGGAGAAGAGAACTGGTTCAAGTACACCCCGGTGCTGCTGGCGGGCTTCTACTGCGGCCAGGGCCTCATCGGGCTGGCGGGGACGGCGTTCGCCCTCATCGTCAAGGTGACGAACTTCCTCCCCTTCTAACGCCTCCCGCTCCTGCCTTCCCTCTCCTCATCTCCTCACCGCGACCTTCATCCGGCTCATGGGACACTCCGCCGGGGAGGTCGCGGTCTCTCCTGAGCCGCTTCAGTCCGCAGCGACTCACGCCTGACTTCCCGCACCGGAAACCGAACCGATTTGCCCCCTGCCTCGCGCGTCGCAACCGATGAGACCCCCGTCCTTGGCTGGGAGGGCTTCCAGATTCCCCTGCCGGAGGAGTGGGCGCTGGCGGCGTTTAGCGGCGACTGGGACGCGGGCTATCTGCGCGCCGAAGGGCCGGGCGACGCCGCGCTGGAACTGAAATGGAAACGGGACAAGACCAGCCCCAGCCTGAAAGGCGTGCTGAAGAGCTACGTGAAGCAGTTGAACAAGGCGGGAGGCCGGGGCGCCGACGTGGAGGTGAAGGAGAAGCCGAAAGCCCTCCCCTCCGTGCCGCAGGGCAGCGGCGTCTCCCAGACGTTCGCGTGGAAGAGCCACACGTGCGGCGTGGGGGCGGTGTGGCACTGCCTGGAGTGTCGTCGGATCGTCATCGTGCAGATCACGTGCCCGCAGCAGGCCGTCGCCGACAACCTCGCCCGGCGCATCCTCCCCAAAATTGTGGACCATCCTGCAGGCGGGGTCTGCCGCTGGAGCGTGTACGGCTTCACCTTTGAAGCGCCGGAGCGGTTTCGCCTCGAAAAGCAGGGCTTGCGCTCCGGCCACCTCAGTTTTGAACTGAAGGACAAGCGACAGGCCCTCGTGGTGGAGCGGTACGGTCCCGCCACCGTCCTTCTCAAGCGCGACAAACTGGCGGACTGGGCGACCGCCGTGAAGACCAACTTCACGCGCCTGAAGCCGTTCCGCTACCGAAAAACAGCGGGCGCGGACGGCCCTCATACCCTTGTGCGGGTGAAGGGCCGAAAGCAGCACCCGCGCTACCTCCTCCTGCGCGGCCTCCTCTGGCTCATTCGGCGGCAGGCGGCGGACGCGGTGGACGCCCGCGTCTGGAACTGCGACGCCAGTAACCGTATCTACATGGTGATGGCGGAAGGAACCCCCCGCGACGCCGAGGCTCTCGCTGAAGAGGTCGCCGCCACCATCCCCTGCCACGCGCCCGACGCACCGCTTCCCCCTTCGACCGACTGATCCCGCGCCTCGGAACCTTCACTCTCCCATGAACCTGCCGTTCCTGAAAAAGAAGCAAGCCCCCGCCGGTCCGCCCCGCGAAGAGATTCTGCGGTCGCGGCCCGTGCGTAATCCCGCGCTGACGTGGGGGCCGGACAATCAGGGCGACATGGTGATCAACGTCCCGCTGGAGAAGAAGCCGTGGGTTGCGCGGCTGGGCCGCATGATGCCGACCCCCGAAGTGCGCCACATCATCCTTGACGACATCGGGGCGGACGTGTGGGAGCTGTGCGACGGAGAGACCAGCGTGGAAGCGATTCGGCGCCGGATCGCCGAGAAGTATCAGCTGAACCATAAGGAAGCCGAAGCGTCGCTGGTGGAGCACCTGCGGCAGCTCGCCAAACGACGCCTCATCGTCGCCGTGGCCGGGCCGGAGGACCCACCTGAGCCGGAACTGTCGGCCTCCCCGCGTGCGAGCCGCCCGTCCCGCAACAAACGGAAACGGTGAGCGGTTCTGCGACCGCAGAACGGAGCGATTTGGAGGTTAGCGGGCGAAACTCCTGGAAGTGAAGAAGGAATGCCCCCGCGATGAGTGGAACTGATGCCTGAATCAAGCGCCGACCGCCTGGGGCGCGCGAACGCCGTGACCGAACGGCGCGCGGCCCTTAGCACCGCTGAGGAGAAGTCCGTGCCAGGGGAATATAAATCCGAAGTCTTTACCGGCGAGCAG
>JBBRGS010000119.1:0-11758 GCA_038240635.1 Armatimonadota bacterium | reverse complement strand
CCATCCCCCAGCCGCGCCTGAAAGTTGACAATCCACGCGCGGCTCCAGCCGGTGTGACCGCCGCCGCCCGACAGCCGTCGCCGCAGAGTAACGCGGGCCGCTTCCAGCAGCTCCGGGGTGGCGCGCCGCGTGAACTGGTCGCCGGGGTGCAGGCCGTACAGGGGCGACATGTGCCGGTGGCCCGGCTCCGGCTCGTCCCAGTCCTCCAGCCACTCCTGAATCTGGCCGTGCTTCCCGATCTGCGGCGGCGCGAGGCGCGCTTTGGCCGCCAGCAGCCGCTCCCGGAAGGCTGCGTCCCGGTGGAGGAGGCGGCTCGCCTCGGCGGTGGAGGTAAACAGGTCCCACAAGATTTGTTCGTCCATGGATGGCCCGGCGCAGACGCTCGCCACCTGGCCGTCCGGCGTGCGGAATGAGTTTTCCGGCGAGTTGGACGGCGCGGTGACGAGCCAACCGTGTTTCGGCTCCTCCACGAGGAAATCAAGGTAGAATTCGGCGGCCTCCTTCATTGTTGGATAGACGCGTTCCAGCGTCGCACGGTCGCCGCTGAAGGTGTACGCCTCCCACAGGTGTCGGCAGAGCCAGCCGCCCGCCGCCACAAACGACCCCCAGCTCGCGCTCTCGCCTGGCGAAGTGAACCCCCAGACGTTCGTGACGGTGTGGACTGCCCAGCCCGGCGCGCCGTAGTGAACGCGGGCGGTGTGGCGGCCTGGCGCCCTGAGCGACTCGATCAGATTAAAGAGCGGTTCGTGGCACTCGGCGAGGTTCGTCACTTCGGCGGGCCAGTAGTTCATCTGGACGTTAATGTTGGTGTGATAATCGGCGCTCCACGGGACCTGAATCTGGTCCGCCCACATCCCCTGAAGGTTGGCGGGCAGCGAGCCGGGCCGCGAGCAGGCGATGAGCAGATAGCGGCCATACTGGAAGTAGAGCGCCGCCAGCGCGGGGTCCGACGCTCCCTCCTGAACGGCCTTGAGCCGCACATCGGTGGAGCGGCGCCCGGCATCGGGGGCGCCGGAAGCGTCCAGATCGAGGGAGACGCGGCGGAAGAGGCGGCGGTGATCGGCCATGTGTTCGCGCCGAAGGGCCGCGAACGTCCGCTTGCGCCCGGCGGCGAGGGCCGCAGCGGTCTCGGTCTCATGGTCGCGCCCGTGGTAATCGGTGGCCGCCGCAAGGAGAAGCGTCACGGAACGCGCGCCCTCCACCACGAGGCGGTCGCCCTCCACCGTCGCGGTTCCGCCCTGAGTCACGGCGCCAAGCCGCGCCACGAACCGCATCCCGCCCTGGACCTGTCCCCGCATCCCAAGCGCCGCGCCGTCCGCCGTTTCGCCCGCCGGGTCCGCTGTCGCGCGGGTTTTGGCGGCGTCGGGCCGGGAGAGGGTGGCGGTGAACGCGATCCGCTCCGGGCCGTCGGCGGTCCACCGAACCACGAGGAGCCGCGCGGGAGCGGAGGCGAACACCTCGCGGGTGTGGCGGGTGTCGCCTCGCCGGAAGGTCGTGGTGACGATGCCCGCGTCGAGGTCGAGCTGGCGACGATACTCGGTTACGCCCCCGGTGGCGTCCGCTTCAATCACGAGGTCGCCCAGGGTCTCGTAGCTGCCGTAATCGAGCTGGGCGCCATTGCCGCTGCCGGTGCCCGGCCCCTTGCAGACCATGCGCTGGTTCATCAGGGCCTGCGCTTCGACATACTTCCCGGCGAAGAGGAGTTCGCGAACTTTCGGCAGAGCCTCCAGCGCGTCGGGGTTGTCGGCGTCCTGCGGCTGGCCCGACCAGAGGCTGTGTTCGTTGAGCTGGATGCGCTCGCGGGCCACGCCGCCAAACACCATACCCCCGATATGGCCATTCCCGACGGGGAGCGCCCGTGTCCAGCCGTCGTTGTTGGACCAGGACGTGGACGGTTCGAGGGTGAACGGCGCGGGTTCGGCGTACCAGAGGATCGGCGCGTCGGCGGAAGCGGGTGCGGCGGGGGACTTCACGGGCGGGGCCTCCGGGGTTGCGGCGGAGCGCGCGGGGAGGGTGGTCCACCCTGCGGCGAGGGCGCCTCCGGCCTTCAGCAGGCGGCGGCGGGTCGTTTTCATGGGTCGCCTCCGGGAAAACGGGGGGGGGGCGGGACGCCGGGTTTCGTCCATGGGGGGCGAGTCGCGGGGAGCGGTCCCCTCGCCGCATCTGGAAGGCGCCGCGCGAGGCCTGCTTTCCCTGCGGAAGAAAGATTCCCTGCGACACGCCCGGCGGAGGGGTTTATCATCATCCCCGGCGACTGAAGTCGCGTCAACAACAGCACGAAGTCGGCCTTCGCCGACTCCCTTCCTGCCAAAGAACTCCCCGAACGCGCCATTCGGCAACCCGCCCATGAGCGACCTTCTAACCCGCGCAGGCGAGTTTCGTGGGGGTGTTGCAGCGGTTTCAACCGCCGGGTTCCTCAATGAAAAGACCCTGCGCCCGGCAGGGACGCTTGTTCCCCTTTTGCGTCGGGTGTGTTACCATTCGGTGAACCTGCGCTTTGTGCCACCCTCGCGTTCAACGCCGCCCGGCGAGAGAGACGCTGTTCTCCCTCGCGCGAGGATTCCCGGCATGCAATCCGCTCCGCGCCTCTGAACACTTTCCCGCAGCCCTCCTTGCATTCCCCCGCTCCCGGCCGCTCCCGCTCCTCCCGCGAGCGCCTCCCCTTCCCCCTCCGGCGAAAGGCGCCTCCTCATGAACATCCAACTCTCCGACGGGAGGCAACTCCCGATTGAGATGCACAAAATACGCATCGTCCAGCAGACCCGCCTCACCCCGATTGACGAGCGCCTGAGAGCCATTGAGGAGGGCGGCTACAATACCTTCCTCCTGCGGACCCGCGATGTCTTCATTGATATGCTGACCGACAGCGGCACCAACGCCATGAGCGACAATCAACTCGCCGCGATGATGGTCGCCGATGACGCCTACGCGGGCGGCGAGAGCTACTACAGGCTCCTCGACGCCGTGAAGGAGGTCCTCGGCTTTGATCTCTGCCTGCCGGTCCACCAGGGACGCGCGGCGGAACACCTCCTGGCGCGCTGCTTCGTGAAGCCGGGCGACGTTATCCCGATGAACTACCACTTCACCACCACCAAGGCCCACTTCGAGATGGCGGGCGGCAAAGTGCTGGAGATTTATGGCGACGACGCCCTGGAGACCGAGAGCTCCAACCCGTTCAAGGGGAACATGGACCTTGACAAGTTCGCCGAAGTCATCCGGGAGTACGGGCCGGAGCGGATCTCCTTCGTGCGGATGGAGGCGACGACCAACCTGATCGGCGGTCAGCCCTTCTCAATGGAGAACCTGAAGGCCGTCCGCGCCATGGCCAATCAGCACGGCATCAAACTCGTGCTCGACGGCAGCCTCATCTCCGAGAACGCCTACTTCATCAAGCGCCGCGAAGCCGCTTACAAGGACGCCACCGTCGCCGACATCGTGAAGGAGATGATGACGCAGGCCGACATCCTGTACCTCTCCGGGCGCAAAAGCACGTGCGTGCGCGGCGGCTTCATCGCCATGAACGAAAAAAGCCTCTTCGAGAAGATCAAGCCCTGGCTCCCTGTCTACGAAGGCTTCCTCACCTACGGCGGGATGTCGTCCAAGGAGCTGGAGGCGATGGCGGTCGGCCTCCGCGAGATGGTGGACATCAACGTCGCCGGCAGCTCGGCGGACCTGATCCAGTACTTCGTGGAGCTGATGGTGAAGCGCGGCATTCCCGCCGTCACCCCTCCGGGCGGACTCGCGGGGCACGTGGATGCGAAGAAGTTCCTGCCGCACCTCCAGTCGCTGGAGTATCCGGCGGGCGCTTTGGCGGCGGCGATCTACCTCGTGTCGGGCGCGCGGCCCATGGAGCGGGGCACCGTCTCGATGGAGCGGGACGAGAACGGCGCCGAAGTCGCCAGCGACCTCGAACTCGCCCGGCTGGCGGTCCCGCGCCGCGTCTACACCATGAGCCATATCGAATACGTGGTGGACCGGCTGGCGTGGCTGCACGCGCATCGGGACCTTGTGGGCGGGCTGGAGTTCATCGAGGAGCCTCCCATCCTGCGCTTCTTCTTTGGAAAACTGAAGGCGAAGAACGACTGGGGCCGCCAACTCGCCGAAGCGTTCAAGGCCGACTTCGGTTCGGACGTGTAGAAGAGCCTGAAACCGTCCCCGGCGGTTTCGTTGACACGCGCCTCCGCGTACAATAACCGTGGAGGCGTGAACTTATGAACTACGACGTGGTGATTCTGGGCGGCGGGTCGGCGGGCATCGTGGCGGGCGTGACCCTCGGCGGGCTGGGTATGAAGGTCCTGCTCATCGAGAAAGGCAAACTGGGCGGCGAGTGCCTCAACACCGGCTGTGTGCCGAGCAAGGCCCTCCTTCACGCCGCGAAAGTGGCTCACACCATGCGCCGCGCCGACGCCTTCGGCCTGAAAGCCGCCCCCGTCTCCCGCGACGACGCGGCGGGCGTGATGCGCCAGGTGCGCCGCGCCATCCACACCGTCGAGACCGCCGACGCGAGCGGCGACTTCCTGAAACAGCAGGGCGTCGAAATCCGCTACGGCGACGCGCGGTTCATCACCCCTGACGCGCTGCAACTCGGCGACGAAACCCTGACGGCGGACCATTACCTTCTCTGCACCGGCTCTCGGCCCCGCGTCCCCGACATCCCCGGCATGGACCTCGTGGAGCGCCTCACCAACGAGACGCTCTTTAGCTTGGACGCCATCCCGGAGAGCCTGCTGGTCCTGGGCGGCGGCCCCGTCGGCGTGGAGATGGCGCAGGCGTTCGCGCGGCTGGGGAGCAAGGTCACGCTCGTCCAGAAGGGAGAGCGCATCCTCCCGAAAGATGACTCGGAACTGGTGGAGACACTTCAGGAAGTCCTGCGCGCCGACGGTGTGGACCTCCGCCTGAACGGTGACGTCTGCCGCTTCGAGGCGTGCGGCGACGCCGTGGTGGCTGTCGTTCAGCCGGAGGAGGGCGAGGAGGCGGCGATTCCGTGCCGAGCCGTCCTCTTCGCGGTGGGGCGACTGCCCAACACGGAGGGCCTGAACCTTGAAGCGGCGGGCGTCCGCTGCGCCGACGACGGCGTGGAGGTGGACGAAACGCTGCACACGACCGGCCCGCGCGTCTGGGCGTGCGGCGACGTACTGGGCAGGTACCAATTCTCGCACATGGCGGAATATGAAGCGAAGAAGGTGGCGCAGAATATCTTCGCGCCAGTGAGTGTAAAAGCGAAATTCCGCGTGGCCCCCTGGTGCACCTTCACCGACCCCGAACTGGCGAGCGTCGGCCTCACCGAGGAGAAGGCGAAACGCCTTGGCGTCCCCCACATGGTCCTGCGGCAGCCGTTCTCGCAGGACGACCGCGCCCTGGTGGAAGGGGAAGGCCAGGGCTGCGTGAAGATTCTGGTGGCGCCGGGCCTCGGCGGCCAGATTCTCGGCGCGAGTATCCTCGGCCCCCGCGCGGGCGAACTGATCCAGGAGTTCATCCTCGCCATGGAGCAAAACCTCTCCATCCGCGCCCTCGCCGATTCGATCCACGTCTATCCCGCGCTCACCATGGCGTGCCAACACGCCGCGCAACGCTGGTACGAGCAATTGGTTGAGGACCCCAAAGTGAAGGCGGCGCTGAAGGCGTATCGGCGGGCGCGCCCCGCCCTCCCGGCCCTGGCGACCGGCGCGGCGGCGGCCCTCGTCGCGGCGGGGCTGTACGGCCTCACCCGACTGTGGCGCGACGGCGACGATCCCGACCACGAGGCGGACTCCTCCGGCGACTGAGGCGGAGGCGTCCGGCGACTGAGGCGGAGGCGTCCGGCGACTGAGGCGGAGGCGTCCGGCGGCTGAGGCGGAGGCGTCCGGCGACTGAGGCGGAGGCGTCCGGCGGCTGAGGCGGAGGCGTCCGCTCGTCAGGTGGATGCGCTGCCCTGAAGCCGTCGCGTCGGACTCGCCGTGCGCCGCCGCCTCGCCGCATAATCGGGAAGACCCGCGCCGCTTCCCCGCCTGACTCACCTGCGTCCTGCATGCCCCCTCTTCCCACGCCTGACTCGCCTTCACTGGAACCCTCGCCCATGTCGCCCGCAGCCGATCCCCTCAACCTCTCGATGTTCCGCGCGTACGACATTCGCACGCCGTCGGAGCGCCATACGCCGGAGCTCGCCGAGCGGCTGGCCCGCGCCGAAGCCGTCTACTTCACCGAGGAGCTGGGCGTCTCCGCCGCGCTGGTCGCCCACGACGCCCGCGCCACGGGGCCGCAGTACCTCTCCCTCGGCGTGGAGGCGTTCCTGGCGGCGGGCCTCGATGTCGTGTGGCTGCCGGGCGTCACCTCCACGTCGCATTACTACTTTTCGGCGATGCGGCGGCCGGAGTGCGCGGCGATCATGTTCGGCGCGTCGCACAACCCGGCGGGCGACACCGGGCAGAAGGTCCTCGCGCCTGGCGTGCGGCCCGTCGCCGAGCGGATCGGCCCGGCGGGCGGACTGGACCGCATCAGGGCGCTGTATGAAGCGGGCGCATCCGTCCGCTCGGATCGCCGGGGGCGTCTCTATCCGCTCGACACGATGGGCGACTACCTCACCACCAGCATGGCCCTCGCGGAGGTGGAGCCGGGGTCGCTCGCGGGCACGCGCATTCTCCACGACTACCTGAACGGCGCGGGCGGGCGCGAGCTGCTCCTCGCCTTTGACCGGGCGGGCGCCGAACTGCGCGGCCTCCACTTCGCCGCCGACGGCCGCTTCCCCCTGGGCGACCCGAACCCCGTGAAGCCCGACGTGATCCGCGAGGGACTGGCCGAACTGGCGGCGGGAGACTACCTGCTCGCCTGCTTCTTCGATGGGGACGCCGACCGTATGGACGTGTATGGCGGCGACGGGCGTTACCTCGCCTCCAGCTTCGTCTACGCCGGGATGCTGCCGTCCATCACGCGGCGGCATCGGCGGGAAGGCGTCGCCCGGCCGGGAGTCTTCGCCGACCTGAAGTCGAACCCGCTGGCGGTCATCCAGATGGCGAAGGCGGGCGTCTCGGTGGAGGTGATCCGCAACGGCCATTCGCAGATCAAGAGCGCGCTGTTCGACGACCCGCGCATGATCGGCGCGGTGGAGGAGTCGGCGCACTTCTACGAGGCGTTCTCCCTCGACGGACGCGGCCCGTACTGCACGGAGAACACGCTATACGACGCGCTGCTGCTGACGCGGGTGTGGCGAGAGGAACCGGAGCGGTTCGCGGAGTTGTTCGCGCTTCAGGACCAGACCCGCCGCGAACGCGAATGGGGCCACCACTTCGAGCGGGATGAGTCGCGCGCGGCGGCCCTCGACGCGGTGAAGGCGCGCTTCGAGGCGCTCGGCGCGACCGCGATGGAGGAGACGCGCGGCGGCCTCGACCTCGAAGCCACCTTGATGCGCCGGGGACTCCCCTTCGACATTGACGCGACGACACGGCTGGCCGACGACTGGCTTCAGGTGTGCCAGCGCATCAGCCAAAGCGAGAACGGCCTCGCGCGATGGGAGGTCGTGGCGGCGACGGAGGAGATCGCGGCGGACGCGAAGGCGGAGATTCTGCGCATGGTGGCGGCGCACGGCGGCGGCGAGGCGTATCGCGGCTGAGGCGTATCGAGGCTGAGGCGTATCGCGGCTGAGGCGTATCGCTGTGGTCACGCGCGGCTGAGGCCAGCGCTCTTCGCAGGAAGACACCGATGCGCTTTAGCCGTGAGGCCAGGGCGTGAGGCCCGCCTGTCGCAGGCGCCGCAGCAGGAACGCCGCCGCCAGCAGCGCGAACAGCAGCAGGCTCCATGCGGTGGTGGCGAGCGACCGTCGCCGCTGAGGTGAAACGCCCCGGCGGGAGGCGCGCCGGGAGTCCCGCACCGCTTCACGGGCCAGTCGCCGACGTCGTCGCCGGGACGGGCCGCTCACGACGGACGCCTCCTCCGCCGGGAAGGTCGATTCACAAGGAATACCTCCGCCTTCGGGAAGGCTTGTTCACGAGAGGCGCCTCCTCATTCCCCTGCCCGGCTTTCCCGCCAGCGCCGCCGATACTCCTCCAGCCGGGTGAGCGAGCCGGTCGCCGCATCCCGCGCAAACCAGGCCTCCCAGCCGTTGCACGCGGGGAGATTCGACGCTTTGGCCCCCATCTGGTGGATGGACCCCTCCGCCGCGCCGAACCGCACGCGACCGTCCGGCAGCGTGATGGCGGCTCGGTCGGGATCGCCGTGGAACAGGAGCGTCGTCCCCGGCGGAATGTGGCCTGCCTTCACCAGGTCGGCGAACGGTACGCGCGCCGGGCGCTGATCGAGTTGGGCGAGCGCTTCCACGTCGGAGTGGCGCGTCACCGCCGCGATGCGGGCGCGGGCGGCCTGAAGGTACCCCTCCTCGCGCTCGATGCCGAGGAAGCGCCGCCCCCACCGCTTGGCGACGGCCCCGGTCGTCCCCGTGCCGAAGAAGGGGTCCAGCGCGAGGTCGCCGGGGCGGCTGGAGGAGAGAATCACCCGTTCGAGGAGGGCTTCCGGCTTCTGCGTGGAGTGAACTTTATCGCCATGGACGCGCAGTCGCTCGGCGCCGGAACAGATGGGGAGACGCCAGTCGCTGCGCATCTGCTTGCCGCCGTTAAGGGCCTTCATCGCGTGATGATTGAAGACGTATCGTTTCTGCGCCTTCGACTTTTTGGCCCAGAGCAGCGTTTCGTGGGCGTTGGCGAACCGCACCCCGCGAAAGTTGGGCATGGGGTTGGTCTTGATCCAGACGACTTCGTTGAGGATCCAGAAGCCGAGGTCCTGAAGGATGCGGCCCACGCGATGGATGTTGTGGTACGAGCCGATGACCCAGAGGGTGGCGGTGTCGGCCATCAGGCGGCGGCAGGCGGCGAGCCACTCCTCGGTGAAGCGGTCGTACGCGTCGAGGCTGTCGAAGGCGTCCCAGGCGTCGGTCACGGCGTCCACGCGAGATTGGTCGGGGCGGTAGAGGGTCTGTTCCAGTTGGAGGAAGTAGGGCGGGTCGGCGAACACGAGGTCCACGCAGGCCGGAGGGAGGCGCGGGAGGAGGTCGCGGCAGTCCCCGCGCACAATTATCTCCGGTTCCGAGACCGAGAGGAGCGACTGCTCTATATGGCTAACCTCAACGGGGGAGAGATTCAAAAGAGAGTAGGGTTGGCTGCGATGTACCCCTTGGATCGCCCCACTTTCTTTATCTGAAGATGGCCGTCCTGAACGGCTCGATCCAACCAGAGTTTGAGTTGACTCGGCTGAATATCGAGTTGAGCGGACAAAGCGTTGGGAGTGTCGGCCTCCTTTAACTGTTTGATCAGAATGGGCAAAACGACCTCATAAATGATACTGGAGGAATTCGGCTCAGGATGACCCGGCGCGGAAGGCGTCGTCCCATTGGATGAGGAAGCGGCTTGAGGCGTTACCGTCGGTTCGTCCTCCACCGGGCGAGCTGTCTCTTTCCAAAAGGCGGGAGACATTGGGAGACCGCCGCGTTCAATGAGCAGGCGATTGCCTTCGGTTACGCGCTCGTCCATCCGGACGTAGACGGGGCGCTTCAGGCGTTCCAGAGCCTCAATCGCTCCCTCCCATGTGCCCCCTGAGCCGGCGCGGGAACAGACGACCACGGTTCTGTCAGCCAGGAGATAGATGAACTTGTTGCGCCCCATCGCGTTGCCGACGGAGAACGTCGCCTCCGGGTAGTAAGGAGTCACCAGGACCAGGCGCTCTTCGAGGAGGCCTGTTCGGTAACTTGATTTCACGGATGCCTTAATGAGCGAGTCAGCGAGGATGCATAGCCCGGCGCCTCCCGCTAACAGCGCCGCTTCCATGGCGAGAGTGTCGACTCCTTTCGCGCCGCCTGATACGAGAGTCCATCCTTTTTTCGCTACGTTTTTTCCCAGAGCGCGGGCGTAGTGCGCCGAGGGTTCATCCAGGTCGCGAGAGCCGACCGCTCCCACTCCTCCCTGAGAGAGTAACGCCCGATTGCCGGCGCCGTAGAGGATCGGCGGCGCGGAGAGACCAGGCGCCTGGCGCAACCGGGTCGGATACTCGGCATCGTGGACGCTCAGCGTCCAGAGATTTTGGCTCTCCCATTTTTCCAATGCGAGCGCCATAGCGGCGCCCCGATGGAGAAGAAGGAGAATCTCCGGGAGGCGAGGCAAACCGCTCCCTTGAAGCCATTTTTGCCCGGAGGGAGTGAGCAGGTCCTTGAGGGTCTTTTTATCATGCCCAAGCCGAGTCTCAACTTGATGATATTCGGTGGGGGTTAGCGGCTTGACAGAAGGCGCGGCGGAAGGCCCAAAGCGTCCACACAATAGCAGAGTGACCTGAGTGTCTTCACACAGTGACGGTGGCGCCATGAGTTACTCCAATCCAGCGGTGATCGCTAACGCCAACGGATAGACCGGACCCGCTCCCGATTGTCGGAGGAGCGCGGCGAGGAGCGTGAACGTCCAGCCAGAGTCCACCATATCGTCCACCAGAAAGACCGGTCCATCGCCACAGAGGTCGGGTCGAACCTCGAACGCTCCAATCAGGTTGGTCGCCTGGCGGTAACTGTTTTTCATCCCTTTCTGCGGCGGCGTTTCTTTAATTTTAGAGAGACAGGGATGGAAGGGCAATTGCAACCGCTCGGCGAGGCGACGGGCGAAGGACTCCACTAATTCCGGATGGCGATGGGAAGGGACGCACGTTACCCATGTGGGAAATGGGTGAGGCCACCAATGATTGCGGATCATGTTCACAGACTCTGCGACAAGGACATCAGCGAAGCGCTGACTGTTTTGCTTCCCGTCGCGCACAAAGACCGACCAGCCGCCATCGCCCCAAACAGATAACGCTCTTCCCTCTTCCGCTCTCAAGGAGGAAGGGATATTGCCTCTCCAGCCATACTTTTCAGAGAGGGCATCCTGTGGCCACTGTTTCCGGGGTTCAATCCGCTGGTAGCTCGTTTTCAGAAACCGGATCGCCTCGTCCACCCTGGTTTTTGAATAACTCTCCGCCAGGAGGGGGCGCCCCATGCAAACGGCGCAACGGCCACAGGGTTGAGCGGTGGGGTCGTCCAGGCGCTGGGTAAGAAAGTTCATGAGGCACTCTTCGTTCCGCAGGTACCGCGTCATCTCCTCCTGTTCCTGGTAACGGATTTGGGTGATCCGCTCCACCTTCGCGTGATCATGTTGATACTGGATCGCCGTGGCGTACCACCGACCGTCTTCCTCCAGGAGGGGTGAAGGAGACAGAGTCGCCAGTCGTTTCAAGATTTTATTGAGTTGGGTCCGACTCAGATTGACGGCGCGCTCCAGCTGAAATATAAAAGCTCCTTCAGCGAATTGAATCAGAGTGTGGAGGACGCTTTCCACATGCGCCTCGGGAACGAAGGCGGACTGGATAAAGAACCGCGCAATCTCGGCATCCTCTTCCCCCACCAACAGGATGCCGTGGGCTTCCGCGAGCGCTCGGCCCGCCCGTCCAATTTGCTGATAATAATGAATGATCGAATTCGGACGTTGAAAGTGGATCACAAACCCTAAATCCGGTTTGTCGAACCCCATTCCCAAGGCGCTTGTGGCGACCAGCGCCTTGACTTCATTCTTTAATAGCGCCTGTTCAAGTTCCACGCGTTCCTCAGACTCCAGACTTCCCCAGTAGGCCGGCGCATTAGGGAGTGTCCGACAAATGGGAACCTGATCTGGTGAATAATCTTCCGGAAGTGCGGGAGGGCACCGGATATGGATCGAGGTGAATTAAGCGATAGCCAGTATGAAGCGATCAGGGACTTTCTGCCTTCGAGCGAAGGCCG
>JBBRGS010000118.1:0-11770 GCA_038240635.1 Armatimonadota bacterium | reverse complement strand
GGCGGCGCGGTGAAGGTGTGGGGCCTCGCCCTGCCGAGCGAAAACCGGGAGTACCTGAAGAAGGACCTCGTGACGGGGCTGATGCTGTGGGACCCCGCGAAACTGACCGGCCTGACCACCGTGCTGGTCGCCGACGCGCTGAAGGGCAAAATGCCGAAGGATGGCGCGGTGTACCCCGGCTACGGCAAAATCCGCGTGAAGGGTCCCCTCGTGCTGATGCCGGGCGTCACCATCACGAAGGCCAACGTGGACCAGTTCCAGTTCTAACCGTCGCGCGCCTCACACGCGCAGGACGGCGCCGTCGCTGGCGGAGGTGACCATCGTGACGTAGCGGCGCAGGTACCCCTTCGTGATGCGCGGCTCCGGCGGCGTCCATCCCGCCTGGCGCTCGGCGAGTTCCTCGTCGCTCACATGGAGGACCAGCGTTCCTTCGCGCAGGTCAATCTCGATCAGGTCGCCGTCCCGCACGAAGGCGATGGGGCCGCCCGCCGCCGCTTCGGGAGAGATGTGGCCGATGGAGACGCCCCGGCTGCCCCCGGAGAAGCGCCCGTCGGTGAGGAGCGCGACGCTTTCGCCCAGCCCCTGCCCCTGAAGCGCTGCTGTGTGCCCCAGCATCTCCGGCATACCGGGTCCCCCGCGCGGCCCTTCATACCGGATGACGACGACATCGCCCGCCTTCACGCGCTCGGCCTCGATGCCCGCGAAGGCGTCGTCCATCGATTCAAAGACGACCGCCGGGCCGACGTGCCGCTCAAACCCCTTCTGAACGCCCGCCGTCTTGATCACCGCACCGTTAGGCGCGAGGTTGCCAAACAGGATTTGCAGGCCGCCGGTCATGGTGTAGGCGGTCTCCACTGTGCGGATGCAGACGGGATCGTGATTGATGGCGGGTGCGATGTTCTCGCCGAGGGTCTGGCCGGTCACGGTCATGCAGTCGAGGTGGAGAGCGTCCGGCTTCTTCGAGAGTTCCTTCAGGATGGCGCTCACGCCCCCGGCGCGGTCCACGTCCTCCATGTGGTAGGAGAGGTCGGGCCGCACCTTGGAGGGGGAGATTTTGCACAGGTGGGGTACGCGCTGCGAGAGGTCATTGATGCGGGCGAGGGGATACTCCACTTCGGCTTCGTGGGCCACCGCGAGAGTGTGCAGCACGGTGTTGGTGGAGCCGCCCATCGCCATATCGAGCGCGAAGGCGTTGTCAATCGCGTCATGGGTCACGATATCGCGCGGCTTGAGGTCCTTCTCCACGAGGACGAGAATCTGGCGCGCGGCGGCCTCAATCAGTTCCTCGCGCCGGGGGTCGAGGGCGAGAACGGTGCCGTTGCCGGGCAGGGCCAGTCCCAGCGCCTCGCAGAGGCAGTTCATCGAGTTGGCGGTGAACATCCCGGAGCAGGAGCCGCAACTGGGGCACCCGGCGTCCTCCAGTTCCTTCAGGCGCGCTTCATCAATGGCGCCGCTCTGGTATTCGCCCACGCCCTCGAAGACGGAGATGAGGTCCACCGCTTCGCCGGAGGCGGTCTTTCCCGCCGCCATGGGGCCGCCGGAGATGAAGATGGTGGGGATGTTGAGCCGCATGGCCGCCATCATCATGCCGGGAACGATCTTGTCGCAGTTGGGGATGCAGATCATCCCGTCGAACTGGTGCGCCATGACCATCGTCTCGACCGAATCGGCGATGAGTTCGCGGCTGGGGAGCGAATAGCGCATCCCGACGTGCCCCATGGCGATGCCGTCGTCCACGCCGATGGTGTTGAACTCAAAGGCGACGCCGCCCGCCTGGCGCACGGCGGCCTTCACCTTCGCGCCGAACGCCTGAAGATGCGTGTGGCCGGGGATGATCTCCACATACGAGTTGCAGATGGCGATGAACGGCTTGCCCATATCAGCGTCGGTGACGGCGCCGGTCGCCTTGAGGAGGCTGCGGTGCGGAGCGCGGGCGTAGCCGGACTTAATGATGTCGCTTCGCATGGTCCAAATTCCTCGAAGTCAGGGAGAATGAGTGGGCCGCGCAGGGGCCTCACACAGTGTAACACGAAGGGGCGAGGCGTAAAACTCACTCAGGCGGTTCGAGGGGCCCTCCAAAACCAGGCTTCTCAGGGGCTAAAGGATTCCTTCGGAGGACCCTCTCCTCAGCGCGGCTATTTGGACGCTGCGCGGGCCGCGCTCACCGCCGCCGGGTTCAGATCGCCCTTCAGGATGGCCACCGCCTTGTCGAGCTGCGGGTCCCGCTTCTTCTCGATATCTTCCTTCGTCAGTTCCACCTTGAAGTGGGGCGCGATGCCCTTCTTGTTGATGTCCGTCCCGTTCGGCGTAAAATATCGCTGCGTGGTCAACTTGAACGCGGAGCCATCGTTTTGGATCGGGTTGATCGTCTGCACCAGCCCCTTGCCGTAAGTGTCCGTCCCGACGAGGATGCCCGACGAGGTGTCCTTCACTGCCCCCGCCACGATCTCGGACGCCGACGCGCTGCCTTTGTTCACCAGCACGACCAGCGGCACGTGGTACCGTTTCGCCCCGCGCACCACTCCATACGTGCTTCGCTCGCCGCCCCGCTGCTGCAGAATCACCACCGGGCCGCTGTCTAAGAACCGGCTCGCCACTTCAATCGCCTCCTGGAGGAACCCGCCGGGATTGCCGCGCAGGTCCAGCACGAGGGCTTTCATCCCTTTGGCGGCCATGCGCTTCAGGGCGGTGTCCAGTTCCGCGTGCGCCTGTAGATTGAACGCGTAGAGGCTGACGTGCGCGATCGTGGTCGGTTTTTTGGCGGCGTCCAGGACCATTTCGGCCTTGAGCGTCTCCAGTTTGACGATCTGGCGAATGATCGTCTTCACGAAGGTCGGTTTCCCCTTACGTTCGAGGGTCAGTTTCACGGGGGTGCCGACCGCCCCACGAATCTTGTCCACGACCTCGATGAGATTGACTCCCGCGATTGGTTTCCCGTCCACCGCGAGGATCGCGTCTCCGGCTTTCAGGCCGCCCCGCAGGGCCGGGGTGTCGGGAACGATCTCCTTGATCACCGTCTTCCCCGACACCTTCTCCAGGCGCGCGCCGATGCCTCCGAACTCACCTTCGTTCTCCTGCTGCATGCGGCGATACTCCGCCGGATCGAAGAAGACGGTGTACGGGTCGCCCAGGCTGGCGAGCATCCCGCGAATGGCCGCGTAGGTCATCTTCCGGTCGGAGGTGGGCGGCTGGTAGTACGAGGCTTCCAGTTTCTTCATCACCGCGTAGTACGTCTCCACCGGCGGCATCTCCGGGTTGGAGTCTTTGGGGGAGACGGTCGCCTGCGGCTTCTCCTCATCCGGGAGAGGCAGGACGGCGCTGACGGAAGCGGGGGGCGGGGCGAACACCGGCGCCGCCGCCGCCACCTGTGGCCCGTGAACGAGGGGAGCCGGAACCCTCGCGTGAAGGCGAGTGACGCTCGGAGCGTCGGGTCGGGCGCTGAACCAACCCGCGCTAAAGAGGGCGACGGTCGCGCTGACTCCCGCAAGAACCGCCAGGAGACGCCGACTGTTACGGTGAAAAGCCATCAGGATGAAGACCTCCGCCTGGATTGCTCAGGCGGGCGGAAGGGGTCGCAGGGAATGAGACAGAAGGCGCTACGTCCCGTTGGAGCCAGGCGTTTTCGCCAGCGCGACCGCCGTCTCAATCTGTTTTTCGGGCGAGCTGGTGATCAGGTGGGTCGGCTTGACGCCTTTTTGGTTGTAATCGAGGCCGGAGGGAGAGGTGAATTTGCCCGTGGTGAGCTGGATCGCCGAGCCGTCGGAGAGCGGGAGGAGCGACTGATCGAGGCCGTCGCCGAATGTGACGTCGCCCACCATCTCCGCTTTGGCCGAATCGGCGAGGGCGGCGGCGAGGAGTTCCCCCACACCCAGCGTCGCGCGGTTGACCAGCACAACGATTTTGCCCTCAAAGACCCGCTTGGCGGAACCCCGCAGGGTCTGCTTTGCGCCGACGCGCCGGGTGACATAGCCCAGGGGACCGTCGGAGAGAAGGGCGGCGACGGTTTGCGCTTCGTTCAGCGAGCCGCCGAAGTTACCGCGCAGATCGAGGAGGAGCGAGGTGGCGCCGTCCGCCTTCAGTTGCGTGAGGGCAGCCTTCACGAGGTCCGCGCTGCCCATGGTGAATCCGCGCACGGCGAGGTAGCCGACCCCTGGCTGCTCCAGCCGCGACACGACGGGCGTCACCTGCGTGGGCGCCAGCGCGACCTTCAATTCCTCCGTTTTGGTTTGCCCGGCGCGCTGAACCGTCAGCGACAGCGTTTTGCCGTCCTCGCTCAGCAGCGCAATCGCCTCTTTATAGGTGAGGAGCGGCTTGTCGTCGCCTTCCTTCAGCAGGGGAAACAGCTCCCGGACGGTGGCGGGGTCCACATCGTCGGTGGAAACGTCGTCGGGCACCTGCACGAAATAGCGGTCGTTCAGTCGCACCAGGGTGTCGCCGGGACGGACTCCCGCTTTCTCGGCGGGGCCGCCAGGGAGGACGTTGATTACAACCAGATGCTCGTAGGTGAGGGCTTTGCGCTTCGCCCGGCGGAGCAGCACAATGGCGCCGAGGCCATGAAACTCGCCGCGCTGCGCCTCTTCCACCCGCTTGCGCCCTTCAGGGGTCAGGAACCGACTGTACGGGTCATGCAGCGCATCGACCATGCCTTCCACAGCGCCGTAGGTCAGCCGCTTCTGGTCGGTGATGCGGTCCACATAATCCGAGCGGAGGGAGTTCAAAACCGACTCGAAGACCTCTTCCGGTTCCGCCGAGCTGTCACCCACGCCGAAGGGGCGGGATAACCCGGCCCACAGAATGCCCCGCGCCCCGTCCGCGCGCGCCACCTGCTTCCGCACGTACGCGCCGCTCACGAACAACAGGCCGGCCAGCGACAGCAGCGTTATGAACAGGAAACCGTTTTTCTTCACGTTTAATCCCTTGTGCGCCGGAAGCCGCGCGCGTCGCCCCTCGGTTTTCCGTTTCCATGCGAAAACCTTAAGACTATTGTATCTTATCACCGGGGGGCCTACAACCACGACCGCCGGACGGAACCGCTTCTTCCGCGAACTGATGGCCTGCCGCCCCGATGTTGGACCGACTGGACCCTCGCGGGGTTCCGCGCGGGAGGATGCGGTGCGTATCGCCCATGTCACCTACAGCTTCTGGCCCATCCGAGGCGGCGCCGACGCCTACCTCGCCGAACTGTGCCGCGCCCTCGCCCAGGACGGACACGAACAGACCGTCTTCCAGGCGCAGGCGTCCCCCCAGGGTCGGCTTTCCGCCGAAGTGGATGTCGGCCCGCCCGGCCAAACGGTGCGCGTTGCCGTCGTGGAGTGGCCCGCCGACGTCCGTCGCTCGCCCGGACGCCGTTACTGGGCGCTCGCCGCGCAGGTGTCCCGCCACCGGGGTCGCATCCTCGCCAACGACCGCATCATCGCGCATTATCCCCACTACGCCCTCCCGCTCGCGGGGCATCCCGGCCTCATCGGGCTGTCACACGGCGTCACATGGGATTGCGACGGCGCTTCATCCCGCTCCGCCGCCGCCCGGAAGGCGCTCGCGCAGGCCGCCTTCCGGGTGACGCGGGCCTGCGTCGCCAACGACACTTTGTTCCTCCGCGAGATGGGGCTGCCCCTCGCGCCCGGAGGCCCTTCAGGCGTCGAAGTGGCGCGCGGGCGCTGGTTCCTCCCCAACGCCGTGGACACCGCCCGGTTCACTCCCGATTCCGCCGTCCCGCGCGACCCGGTGATCTTACTGCCGCGCAACCTGTACCGCAACCGGGGGATACTTCTCGGCATCGCGGCCTTCGCCCGACTGGCGGAACGAGCGCCGGACCTGCGCCTGCGCATCGTGGGCGATGAGGGTGATGCGGGCTATCGGGAGGAGTGCGAAACCCTTGCCCGCGCGCTGAAGATCACCTCCCGCGTTGAGTTTGCCGGATCGGTCCCATGGCGCGTCATCCCGAAGGAGTATCGGCGCGCCGCCGTGACGTGGATTCCCTCCCTGTGCGGCGAAGGCACCTCGCTGTCGGGGCTGGAGAGCATGGCGTGCGGGACGCCGGTCGTCGCCTCGAACGCCGGAGGGCTGCCTGACCTGCCGTGCCTTCACGCCGACCTCACCCCTGACGCCTTCGCCGACGCCACCCTCCGGCTGCTTTCGCGCCGCGACGAAATCGCGCATCATCAAAGGGACGCCACGCTGCGGGGGTTCAGCCTCGCGGGGTGGGGCGACACATGGCGGCGCATCGTCGCTCGTCCATAATGGTTTCAACCCTCTCGTCGTTTTCCGGAGGCGCGCCTGTGCCCGAACCTCTCGATCCGTACCTGCTGGACATTCTTCGCTGCCCCGTCTGCATCGCTCCGGTTCCCCTGAAGGACGACCGGCGACTGGTGTGCGTTCAGTGTGGCCGCGCCTACGCCATCGAGGACGGCATCCCCAATATGAAGACCGAAGACGCCACCTTTGAGCCGGGATTTGGGTCGGAGGCGACTCCTTGAAGGCGGTGCGCCTCTATGGCGTGGGCGACCTGCGGCTGGAGGATGCGTCCGCTCCAACGCCCGGTCCCGGCGAGGTCGCCATTGACGTGGAGGCGGTCGGAGTCTGCGCGTCGGACGCGCACTACTACCTTCATGGAAGCATCGGAGGCCTGACCCTCGGCGACGGGCTGATTTTGGGCCACGAGTTCGCGGGCTGCGTGGCGGAAGCAGGACCTCCTCTCGCCGGAGTGAACGGCTCGCCCGGTTCTCCCTCATTCACGCCAGGGCAGCGCGTCACCGCCGAGCCGGTGCGGCCCTGCGCCCGGTGCCGGGAGTGCCTGCGGGGCGATTATCACCTGTGCCGCACGCTCCTCTTCTTTGGCACGCCGCCGACCGACGGGGCGCTACGAGAGCGGGTCGTCCTTCCCGCCGAGTGGGTCTTCCCGCTGCCCGATGGCGTCTCCATTCCCGAAGGCGCGATGATGGAGCCGCTGGCGGTGGGCGTGTACACGGCGGAACTGGCGGAACTGCGCGGCGGCGAAACGGCGGCGGTCGTGGGCTGCGGCGCCATCGGGCTGTCCACGCTTCAGGCGCTGCGGACGCTGGGCGTGGCGCAGGTCTTTGCGGAGGACCCCATTGAGTTCCGCCGGGGGCTGGCGGTCACGCTCGGCGCGGAGGCGGAGCCGCCCTCTCCCGGCGTCGCCGACGTGGTGGCCGAGTGCGCCGGTACGCCCGACGCCCTCCGGCGCGCGATGGAACTCGCCCGGCCCGGCGGCGTGGTCCTTGTGGTCGGCATCCCGGACGAGGATCACATCGGTTTCCCCGCGTCCGCCGCGCGCCGCAAGGGCCTCACCCTGAAGTTTGTACGGCGCTATCGGCATGCGTTCCCCCGCGCGATCCGATGGGTGGCCGAAGGGAAGGTCCAGGTGAAGCCGTTCCTGACTCATCGGTTCCCGCTGGAGGAGACGCGCGCGGCGTTTGATCTGGCCGCATCGCGCGCGGACGGCGTGGTGCGGGCGTGGATCGCGCTAAACGAGGAGTGCGGACGGGCCGCGGCGGGGGGGAAGGCGTCGTGAGGGCTGTGGTTCAGCGCGTCAGTTCCGCGAGGGTGAGCGTGGACGAGGAGATCATCGGCGAGATCGGCGCCGGGCTGGTCGTTCTTTTAGGGGTTCACGTCCAGGACGGGGAATCCGATGTACAATACATCACCGACAAGGTCCGCAACCTTCGCATCTTCGAGGACGCGGACGGGAGGATGAATCGGTCGGTGACGGAGACGGACGGAAGCGTCCTCCTCGTGTCGCAGTTCACGCTGTATGGCGACGCGCGGAAGGGTCGCAGGCCCGGCTTCACCGAGGCCGCCTCCCCGGAACACGGCGAGGCGCTGTACCGGCGTGTGGCGGAGGCCCTGACGGCGACCGGCCTGCGGGTCGAAACCGGTCGGTTTGGGGCGCATATGGTAGTCTCGCTGGACAACGACGGCCCGGTGACTCTCCTGCTGGAGAGCGGCCGGCAATTCTGAAGCGCGAGCGACGCATGACTTTAAACGAACGGGAAGAGCTGTTTCGATCCATGGCCCAGCCGACGGCGGAGGAGCGACGGGAGTTCGCCGACGCGCTGCTGCACGAAGGGCGCTTCGAGGACGCGCTGGATCAGTACCGCCAGGCCGCCGACCAGCGGAAGGACCCGGAGTACCGGTCCACCCTTGGCGACGCGTACGCCCTTCTGGGCCAAAGCCCGCACGCCATGCGGGAGTATCTCGCCGCCCTGCGCCGAAACCCCGATCACGCCGATGCGCGCCTCGGTCTGGGCGATGTCTATCGCTCCTACGGCAAGTTGAAGGCCGCCATTGGACAATTTCGGCGCGCGGTGACGATTCGCCCCAATCATCCGCACTGCCGATTCAAGCTGGCGCAGGCGTATTCCCAGGCGCAGCTGTATGACGATGCGATTGGCGAAGCGCGGGAAGCGATTCGGTGCGCTCCCCACGAAGCCTACTATCGCTTTTGGCTCGGAAACCTGTACCTCTTTCTCATCAACCCCACCGCCGCCGTGGTCGAATTTGAGGATGCGGTGGGGTGCGCCCCGCGCGACCCGTACTACCTGATGCGGCTGGGGGTCTGCTACCTCGCGCTCCATCGCCCGGAGGACGCCGCGCGGGCGCTGCTCTCCGCCGTGCGGATTGAACCGCGCCGAGCGATCTACCATTACCTGCTGGGCGAGGCGTACGAAGCGCTGGGGTCCGCCGTCCACGCGGGAATTCAATTTGAACGCGCGGGCGAGTTGGACGCCTTCGAGCGGGATTCCATCAACCGCGTCCGCCGCGAATCGGGCCTGGATGAGACCGCCGCGCCGCCGTTTCACTGACCCCAGGGCGGGAAACTCCAATTGTGCGGGGAACGTGACGCGCTCCTGATAGTCTTTCTGTTACGCCTCTGAGTCAACTCGCTATACTTGAGAGGTGAAGCCGTGCTTTGCCTTCCTTCGTGTGCGCTCCATCTCCTGGGATGAGACTCTGCCTTGGCCCAAACCGATCTTCGCAGAACTGACAGAAACGATCCGTCCCCTCCGGCCCCCCCTTCTTCTATTTCCCGCGCGCCGGATCATCCGGCTGACAGAACCGCGCCGGACGCGTTCCGCACGCCGATACTGATTGTGGACGATGAGCCGGACACCTCCGAGATTCTCGCCGAGATGCTCGCGCTGGAGGGATACGAGACCCAGACCGCCTACGACGGCGCTCAGGCCCTGAAGATCATCGAGAACCACCGCATCTCCATCGCCCTTTTGGACGTGCGGTTGCCCGATATGACCGGCACCTCGCTCCTCAACGCCATCAAGGCGATCTCGCCCGACACCGACTGCATCATGGCGACAGGCAACCGCTCGGTGGACGCGGTGGTGGACGCGCTGAACTCCGGCGCCACCGCCTACTTCCATAAGCCGATCGCGCCGATCGCCCTGCTCACCTCAATCCGCGATGTGGTCCGTCGCCAGCGCCTTGTTCACGAGAACGCTCAACTCGCCGCGGCCCAGCGTCGCACCATCCGCCACCTGCGCCTGCTTCAGAACCTGTCGGGCGCCATCAGCGGCACCCTCGAGCTCAACGAAGTGCTTCAGGCCGTCCGTACCGCCATCATTGACGCGCTGGGTTACAACCAGTGCGCCATCTACCTCGTGGACGCTGAGGCGCGCACCCTCGAAGGCCGATGGGGCACCACCCCCGAAGGCGAACCCGAAGACCTTTCCGCCTTCCGCGCCTCCCTCGACGATGACGGCGTGTTGAGCCGCGTCGCCCGCGAGGAGTATCCTTACGTCCTCTCCAGCGCGCCGATTACCCCGTCGGATGTGAAGATCACCCCTGCCAGCGAGTACTTCCACGGCGTGCTGCCCCTGCGCGCCAAAGGCCGGGTGGTAGGGCTGGTCACGGTGGATAACCTTCTTGACGGCAAGGTCATCACCGACGCCGATATTCAGGACCTGCTGCCGTTCACCTACCACGCGGCCATCGCCATAGACAACGCGCGGCTGTTCAAAACCGCCAACGACGCGCTGCACCGCGAGACTCTGCGCGCCGCTGAACTGGAGATGCTCTGGAAGGTCGCGCAATCCATCGCCAGCGAACTGAGCCGCGATCACGTGCTGGACACTATCGCGCAATGGGTAAGGGCGTACGTCACCACCGACTGCTACGCGATAATCCTGTTCGACCGGGCCGGGCGGGAAACAACGACCCTGACCGGCGAGGGCATCTCCCGCCCGGCGGCGCTGGACGCGTTGTTTGGAAGCGCCGACGGCGTGGGCGATGCCGTCCGCGAAGGGGCCACCCGCGTCGTCAATGAGATGGGCCGTTGCGCCGATCCCGCTCTGCGCGCCATGGCGGAGGCCCACAACCTACAGAGCATGATCGCCCTGCCGCTTCAGGTCGGCGATGAGGCGGTGGGGCTGCTGGCCGTCTTCTCGTCCCGCAACCGACGCTTTGGGGAACGGGAGGAGCGGATGCTCTCCACCCTCGCCTCGATGACAGCGGCGGCCATCCGCAACGCCAGCGATTACGACAAGGAGCGCCGCATCGCCCAGATGTTCCAGCACGAACTGCTCGGCTCTCCGCCCGACTCCATTGGGGGCTACGCCATTGAAACCAAGTATCAGTCGGCGTTGGATGAAGCCCGCGTCGGCGGCGACTTCTACGATGTGATTGAATTGCCCGACGGCCGCGCCGCCCTCCTCCTCGCCGATGTCTCCGGCAAGGGCCTCAAGGCCGCGGTTTACACGGCGATGGGCAAGTATATGTTTCGCGGCCTGCTGATGGACGATCCGTCGCCGGGGCGTCTCGTGGAGCGCCTGAACGCCGCGCTCTACCGCTACACCGAGCCGGGGATGTTCATCACCCTCTTCTACGGCCTGCTGGACCCCCAAACCGGCCTCCTCTGCTACGCCAACGCCGGGCACGAAAGCCCGCTCCATCACATGGCCGAGCATGACCTCTCCATCCCGCTGGACACCACCGGGGTGGTGCTGGGGGTGGACCCCAACGCCGTCTACGTGGAGCGGCAGACGCGCCTTGCGCCCGGCGACCTCCTCCTCCTCTACACCGACGGCGTGACCGACGCCCGCCGGGGCGACGACCTCCTGGGCCTGGAGGGGTTGCAGCAGGTCCTGAAAGAGGCGCTGGAGGAAGAGCCGCCGTCGCTGACACAGCGCATATACGACAAGGCGAAGGAGTTCGCCAACGGCGCCCTGCACGATGACATTGCCATGATGACCGTCCGCTGCCCCCCGGCGCCTGAAGCGTAGACCAAATCCATTCTCCACATCATCATAAGGAGGAATCATGGCGGTGGGGGTCAACGAGTATGATCACCCGTGGAAGGACGCGCTGGAGCGGGGCCTGCTTGATTTCTTCGCCCTCTTCTTCCCCGACATCGGCGCCCAACTCGACTTCTCACAGCCGCCCCGCTTCCTCGACACCGAACTGAAGCGCATCAGTTCCCGCGCGAAAACCGGCCCCCTGCGCGCCGACCGCCTCGTCTCGGTTAGGGCGCTCTCCGGCGAGGAACGCCGGGTCTTCATCCACATCGAGGTCCAGTCGCAGCGGGACCCCACGTTCCCGGAGCGGATGTACCGGTATCATTATCATATTGAGGACCAGCATCGGGGGCCGCTCACGAGTTTGGCCGTGCTGGGCGACACCAGCCGACGCTGGCGACCGACGAAGTATCTGAAGAAGGAACTGGGTTGCGAGGTCAGGTTTCGGTTCCCGGTGGTGAAGTTGCTCGATCTGGACGTGGAGCGGCTTCTGGAGGAGCGTCCGC
>JBBRGS010000117.1:0-11805 GCA_038240635.1 Armatimonadota bacterium | reverse complement strand
ACCTGGCCTTCAGTCTGCTTCAGGTGGGCATGGAACGCTTTCTTCAGTTCCGGCGTCACGGCGGCGTCGGCCATTTTCGGCAGCGCTTCGAGAATCTGGTGTTCGGCGCTGTACAGGTCCTGCACTTCCTTCACGAGGAGGTCTTTCAGAGTGTCCAGTTCCATTTGTCCATTCCTTTCCAAAGTCCGGCGACCACCACGGAGGCGAGCGAAAGGGATCGCGCTCGGATAAGAGAGCGCCGATACGCCTCCTGTAAGTGGCGCTGGCGCCCCGACTCTGTCAATCAGCCAGTCGGGGGCCGAAGAGGCGGCGGCATGAGAGTATTACCATCTCTCGCCTCCGTCAAAACTTCGTCATGCCGCCCCGCGTGGGAGGACTGTCTCTCCAAGCCGACACATCCCGCTACAGGGTGAAGCCTTCCTTCAGCAGCAGCGCCGCCGAGCCGCGCGCGGTCAGCTCCAGCCGCCGCCCGTCGCCTTCATCGCGCAGCCGCACTTCGATGCGGTCCCGTGGCAACGTCGCCTCCGCGATTTCCGGCCACTCGATAAGGACCACACCGTTCCCTTCGAGATACTCGTCCAACCCCAGGCCGTCCAATTCCTCCGCAGAGTTGAGGCGATAGAAGTCCATGTGCGCGAGCGGCAGGCGGCTCGCGTACTCGTAAATGAGGGCGAAGGTGGGGCTTTGCAGCGGCGCCGCGACCTCCAGCCCGCGCCCCACGCCGTGCGCGAAGGTCGTCTTGCCCGCGCCCAGGTCGCCGTACAGCAGCACAATCGTCCCTGGCGTGAGGCGGCGGCCCAGCGCCTCGCCGTACGCCTCGGTTTCGGCGGCGCTGGCGGCGAAGAGGGAGACGGTGACGCTGGGCGAGGCGGCTTCAAGGGAGGGAGTCATGCGGCAGGGTTCGCGGGCGGAGGCGGGAGAGGGGACGAGGTGAACTGGTCCCACGAGACGCGGGGCAGGGGGACGACCTCACCGTCGGGCTGGACGAGCGCGCGCTCGGCGGGGTCCTCTGTCACCTCTCCCACCACGGTGAAAGGCGACCCTGCGGCCTGAAGGCGGGCGGCGACCTCAGGCACGGCTTCCGGGGGAGCGGCGAGGAGCAGTTCATACTCCTCCCCCCCGGCGAGGGCCAGCGCCACGGGGTCCATATCGAGGAGGGCCGCCAGGCGCCTCAGAGCCGGGGAGAGCGGCAGGCTGGCGGCGAAGAGTCTCACGCCGACCCTACTCCGTTCCGCCAGGCGCCGCACGTCCCCGGAGACGCCATCGCTCAGGTCCATCATGGCGTGAACCCGGCCACAGTCGAGGGCGGCGGCCCCGGCGGCCAGGCGCGGAAGGGGGCGGCGCTGGGCGCGGACGCACCGGGCGAGAGCGTCTTGGTCCTCGTCGTCGGGGAAGGGGCGGGATTCGGGCGTCCAGCCGCGTTCGAGGGCGCGCAGCCCGGCCAGCGCGTCACCCAGCGTTCCCGTCACCAGCAGCGCATCGCCGGCGCGCGCGCCCGCCCGCGTGAGGACCCGACCTTCCGGCGCCGTGCCGAGGACGGTGAGGCTGAGATAAATCCGATCCGGCGAGGTCACGGTGTCCCCTCCGACAAGAGGACAAGCCGCCTGCTGCGACATGGCTGCCAGTCCTCGATACACGCCTTCGGCCCACGCGACCGGGGTCTCCTTCGGCAGGCCGAGGGTGAGGAGCGCGCACAGGGGCTGTCCGCCCATCGCCGCGATGTCGCTCAGGTTGACGGCGAGAGCCTTCCAGCCGATATCCTCCGCCGAAGCGGTCTCACGGCGAAAGTGGACTCCTTCGAGGAGGGCGTCGGTGGTGGCGAGCAGCGTCTCCACGCCCACCTGAAGCGCCGCCGCGTCGTCGCCCACGCTCAACGGGACCGACGCGCCGGGGGGGACGAGGCCAGGAGGCAGCAGCGCGGTCAGCCGCTCGATGAGGCCGAATTCGCCCACAGCGGCCACCGTCTCCCCCGTGGAATGTGAACGGTTCGGCTCGCTCATCGGTCGCCTCCGGTGGGGAGAGTTCGCTGAAAGGCGCGCAGGGCTTCCCTCATGTCCGGCGCGGCGGCCACGGCGGAGATGACCGCGATGCCCGACGCGCCCGCCTCCCACAGGGCTTTAGCGTTGTCGGCGGTGACGCCCCCAATGGCGACGACCGGCAGCCGGGTCGCTTCCACGATACGCCGCACGCCTTCCGGGCCGATGGCGTCCCCTGCGTCGGCCTTGGAGCCGGTGGCGTACGCCGGTCCCACGCCCAGGTAATCGGCCCCGGCGGCTTCGGCCTCGCGGACCTCCTCCATCGTCGCGGCGGAGACCCCCAGGACGCGGGCGGGGCCGAGGAGCCGCCGGGCCTCCTTCCACGGCAGATCGTCGGGACCGAGGTGAACGCCGTCCGCGTCCGCCGCGAGGGCCACGTCCACCCGGTCGTTCACGAGGAAGCGGGTGGAGGTTCCGCGCGTGAGGTCGCGGAGCGCTATAGCCGCCTGGTGGAGTTCGCGGGTGGTGGCATGCTTCTCGCGGAGCTGGACCATCGCCGCGCCCGCGTCCACCGCCGCCTTCGCCACATCGAGATGCGTGCGTCCTGGCGACAGCCCCGCCGCCGTGATCACGCAGAGTCCGTGGATCGTTGTCGCCATAGAATGATCGCCTTTTCGAGCGTTTCGCCGGTGGGCGGCGCGAGAGGGTAGCGCGTCACGTCCGCGAGGGGGACCCATGCGGCGGCTCCCGCGTCGTCCGCCGGGATGGGCTTGGTGGGCACGCCGGGCGCCATCCGAGCGAGGTAATCCACGGTTACATACTGGTACTGGAGCGCGCCCGCATCGTCGTAATGGACCAGGTCCACCACTTCCACGAGGTCCAGCAGTTCCACCGTGAGGCCCGTCTCTTCGCGGACTTCACGGAGAGCGCACTCCCGCGACGTTTCGCCCGGCTCCTGCGCGCCGCCAGGGAAGCTCCAATAGCCCTTCAGGGGTTCGTGCCCGCGCCGGACAAGCAGAACCGCCTCCTCCCGCAGGGCGATGGCGGCGGCGCAGACGATGGGCCGAGGGGAGTATTCGCGGTTCATGAGGTGACTTTCAAGCGCAGAGAAAGGAGACCAGGTTTACGCCGCAAGGAGTTCTTCATCAAACAAAGGAAGTTCCAATAGTGGCTTGGCTTCAACCCAACCCAGTACCATCAACCCTCGTAGCAGCTGTTGCCTCTCCTCTTCGGCGAAGGCGTGCGCCAGATTATCCATCTTCACCTCCCTGAGAATTGTGTCTTCGTGCGGCTGGCCATGTCGCTCCTGCAAATCCAGAGTAATGAAGCGCATGATCGCCGCAAGGCGCGCCTGGGGTGGAGACAAGCGGAGAAAGAGGTCCACCACACGATCCATCACCGCTTCCCACAGCTCAAGGTCAGAAATTGGGAAGCGCTGAGTGTCAGAGAGCGCCGGGCCGGGCCGCAGGTGAGTGGGTTGGGTATCCTCCACTTCCTGTAGCAGGTTCAACTGGAGCAACCGTTTGAGCAGGGCCTCACCCTCCTCCGCGTGGATGCCGCTGGCGGTTCTCTGAAACTCCAGGTCGGTGGGCAGATGGAGCGTCGTGGCGAAGTAGGCGATAATGGGGAAGATCGCGCGCTCTACCGGCCAATGGAACGGTTCGCGGCAAATGCGGGAGACGATTTCTGCGAGTGCGCGCCCCCCTATTGAAGCGTCTGGACTCGCGCTTGTAGGCTCCTGAGCAGGAGAGGTGTGGCCGCCACAAAGAAACGTCGGCTTACTCTGTTCCGCCGTCGCATCGGGAGGCAGATATAAGGTGACGGGTATGGAGTATTGGCTGAAGCGCTGGTAGAGTATCGGCCCGACCACGCTCCATTCCAGATGGCCGTTTCCGCAGCCCAATGGGGGGACCGCCAGGGAGGTGATTCCCCACTTCTGATAATGCGCCTCCATATAATCCAAACCCTCCACGATGTCGGCCAGACGTGACTTCGAACGCCAATGTCCTTTGGTGGGGAAGTTCAAAATCCAGGGTTCCTGCTCCCTTTTGTAGAGATAGGGACACCCTGAGTGGACCTGGTTCTCCCTGCACCGGATTTGATAATCCTCGAACATGTCAGGGAAGCGTTTTTTAAATTCCAGGGCAATCCCTTTGCCCATCACGCCTACGCAGTTGACCGTATTCACCAGAGTTTGGGCGGTGGATTGCAGGAGGTCTCCCTGAACCAGGCGCACATTCACGATCAATCTCCTGAGTAGAAAAACATGGAGGGGCGGACGATAATTTTCACCGTCGGCGACAATGTCCGCACCTGCGCCAACGCTTCGAGGCTACACACGTACACCCCCTGGATATAGTTAGCTTCCACAAGGTGAGGCGCTAACGCCTCCGCGCATTTTATGGTCTTCCGACGCCAGTACTCCACCGGGTCCGCTGGACAGTTCCAGGTGTTCGCAAAGACCAGGTCTTTGTTGATCAGCGCCAAAGCGCTTGGTGACGAACCGAACCGAGCGTAGCCACTTGCCGCGTTTCGATCAGACAGGACGACATCTCCCCGTTCCAGAAGCGTCGGAGAGACGCCAACCACACACAGATTAGATGCGTCATTCTTCAGCGTATACATCATTGGATTTCGCGCGTCGAAATAGAGGTTTACATAATCGTGGAGAGGCATCCCGTTGGGAACGCGCTTATTCTCGCGGAGATCCTGAACCTCCGGCATGGCGACGGACCTGTGGGCCAGCGCCAAGGCTCGATTATAGGATAGCAGGCCAATCTGCAGAATAGAACTAATGTTCTCAATCGCGGTTATATAAAACAGCCGAATAACATCATCGCGCTCCATTCGGGTATCTCCCACTCATGGCTTATTTTGGGAAGAACGGGGTCTCTGGAATGTTCAGGCGGAGCCGCTCCGAATCGGCTTTCACGTGAACAGGGCGCCGATGCTCTCGCCGGTGTGGATGCGACGGATCGCCTCCGCGAAGAGCGGCGCCACCGACAGGACGCGCAGGCTTGGAAACAGCTTGTTCGCGGGCACCTCCACCGTGTTCGTCACCACGAGGCGCTCCAGCGCGATGCCGGACAGCCGCTGCACCGCCGGGCCGCACAGCACGCCGTGGGTCGCTCCGGCGTAGATTTTGTTCGCGCCCGCCGCCTCCAGCGTCTCCACCGTGGTCATCAGGGTGGACCCCGCCGCGATCTCGTCCTCGAAGATGATGGCGTCGCGCCCCTCCACCTGCCCGACCACGAGGCCCTGCCGGACGTGAGTGTCGCTCATGCGCCGCTTCACGATGAACGCCATCGGGATGTCCAGCCGCTCGGCGAACTGCTCCACGCGCTTGGCGCCGCCCGCATCGGTCGCCACGGCGACGCAGCGGCTCATGTCGAGGGATTCGCTGAAATGCTGCGAGATGAGGGGGATGGCGGTGAGATGGTCCACCGGGCGGCTGAAGAAGCCATGCACCGGGGCCGCGTGGAGGTCCATCGTCAGCACGCGGTCGGCCCCCGCCGTCACGAGGAGGTCGGCCATGAGGCGTCCGGTGATGGAGATGCGGGGAGCGTCCTTCTTGTCGGAGCGGGCGTAGGAGAAGTAGGGGATGACGGCGGTGATCCGGCGCGCGGAGGCGCTGCGGAGGGCGTCCAGGATGATGAACAGCTCCATTACGTGGTCACTGACTGGCTCGGTAAACGACTGGACGACGAAGACATCCCGCTCACGGACGTTCTCCTGGATCTGCACGAACAGGTTGTCGTTGGAGAAGCGGGAGACAATGACCTGTCCCATGGGCATCGCCAGTTCCGCGCAGATTTCCTCCGCCAGCCCCGGATTGGAGCTCCCCGCGAAGATTTTCAGGCTGTCGTCCAGTGGAATCACCCCCGCCTCATTGCATGATGGAATCGCGTGGTCCGCGCCATCGCCGCTGTCAGAACCGCTTCATTGCCCCAGGATGCGGCGCATGGCTTCCACAAACCACACCGCATTTTGCTCTCTCGCCGTGTGGCCCATCAACCCGACGCGCCAGATGCGCCCCTTCAGCGGCCCCAGCCCGGCCCCGATCTCGATGTCGAACTCCTCCAGCAGGCGACGGCGCACACTCGCCTCGTCCACGCCGTCGGGGACGCGGATGGCGTTGAGCATGGGGAGGGAGGCCGCCGGATCGCCCAGCAGCGAGAGGCCGAGGTCGGCCAGGCCGGAGCGAAGGGTGTCGCTCACGCGGCGATGGCGATCCCAGCGCGCTTCCAGTCCTTCCTCGAAGACGAGGCGCAGGGCTTCGTTCAGGCCGTACGTCATGTTGATGGGCGCGGTGTGATGGTAGGTCCGCTCGTCGCCCCAGTACTGGCGGATCATCGTCATGTCGAGGTACCAGCTGGCGACCTTGCTCTTGCGAGATGCGAGGACCTGTTCGGCGCGGTCGCTCAGGGTGATGGGGGAGAGGCCGGGCGGGCACGAGAGGCACTTCTGCGTGCCAGAGTAGCAGAGGTCGATGCCCCAGGCGTCCACTTCCACCGGCAGGCCGCCGAGGGAAGTGACGGTGTCCACGAGGTAGAGGGCGTCGGTCTCCCGAACGAACTGGCCAATCGCCTCCACATCGGTGAGTGCGCCGGTGCTGGTCTCGGCGTGTACGACGGCCACCAGTTTGAATGGCCCGTCGGCGAGAGCGGCCTTCACGGCGCCAGGGTCCACGGGGCGGCCCCATTCGGCTTCCACGGTCGCGCACTCGGCGCCGCACCGCTCCACGATGTCCTTCATGCGCGTCCCGAACACACCGTTGATGGCGACGAGGGCGCGGTCGCCGGGTTCGAGCATGTTGACAAAGGCGGCCTCCATCCCGGCGCTCCCCGTGCCGCTGACGGGGAAGGTGAGGCGGTTGCGGGTGCGGAACAGGCGCCGGAGCATCTCCGCCGTCTCATTCATAATCTGAAGGTAGGCGGGGTCCAGGTGGCCGAGGGTCGGCAGCGCCAGAGCGGCCAGCACGCGCGGCGGAGTGTTGCTGGGGCCGGGACCCATCAGCGTGCGTTCCGGCGGGCGCAGCGCGGGCGTGTTGCCGGTCGGATCGGGAGAAATAGCGGAGGCGGTGGACATGGGTCTCCTCATTGACACAGAATCAGGGACGCGGCGCATCGCGAGCCTGGCTATTCATTCGGGCTGAGCGGCGCGGAAGCCTGCCCCGGCGACCCGAACGTTGCGCTGAGGGCTGTTGACCTTATTGTGGGGAGGAAGACCGATGGCGGACGCTTCATTCGATGTGGTTTCCAAAGTGGACATGCAGGAGGTACTGAACGCGGTGGATCAGGCGCAACGCGAGATTGGAACGCGCTACGACTTCAAGAACACCGACTGCACCATCGAGCTGGAGGACGAGAAGATCAACCTCCACGCCGATAACGAATACCGGATGACCGCTCTCATCGAGGTGTTGCAGGCGAAGTTGGTGCGACGTTCGCTCGACCTGAAGAGTTTCGATTATGGGGAGCCGGAACCCGCATCGAAGGGGACTATCCGCCAGACAGTGACGGTGAAGCAGGGCATCCCGATGGACGACGCGCGGAAAATCTCGAAGAGCGTTCGGGATGGCAAGTATAAGGTACAGGCGCAGATTCAGGGCGATCAGTTGCGCGTGTCGAGCAAGTCTCGCGACGAATTGCAGCGGGTGATCCAGTTTCTGAAGGAGACGGACTTCGGCCTGCCGCTTCAGTTTGTCAATTATCGGTGACGACGCGCGGGGCGAAACGGCGTCTCCTCGATTTCCGGTTTGGACTATTCCCAACCGTGGCGGCCCGTGCTACAATGAGGGTGCCACCTCGTTCCTGGAACGAGGGCGGTTCGGGGCGTAGCGCAGTTTGGTAGCGCACCTGTATGGGGTGCAGGTGGTCGCAGGTTCGAATCCTGTCGCCCCGATTTCCCCTTCTTTTTTCTCCACTCCGCGAAACCTCTTCGCGGGGCTTTTTTGTGTCCCACCCGATTTCACTACTCCTGATTTCCCCGCAGATCCGGCATCGTTGCGTCTGTTTCGGGTAAACTGAGGGCGGAGGGTTCCCCCATGGCCGCCATGACGCCCCGCGCCACCGTCGCCGTCCTCAAAACGCATCCCGACACCGTCTGGGACGACACCGCGCGCCTCATGCGTCTCGCGGAGTACGAACGCCATCTCCCGCACGGCCCCGACACCGCGCTCAAGATCAATGTCTCCTGGCACCACTTTTTCCCGGCCTGCTCCACCACCCCCTGGCAACTCGAAGGCGTCATCCGCGCCCTCCTCGCCGACGGCTACCCTGTCGAATCGCTCTACGGCGCCCACAATCGCACCGTCGTCGTCAGCGCGCGGCGTGGCGAAGTGGCCAACAAGCACAAGCCCGTGCTGGAGCGGTACGGCGTCCGCAACATTCACCTCTACGAGCCGGACGAAGAGTGGGTGACGTATCAGCCTAAAGGCCGCATCCTCGTCCTGGACCAGATTTTCCCCGACGGCATCCGCATCCCCAAACGGTTCATCGGCAGCAACATCATCCAGCTGCCCACCCTCAAGACGCACGTCTTCACCACCATGACCGGCGCGATGAAGAACGCGTTCGGCGGCCTCCTCCACGAGAAGCGCCACTGGACCCACTCGGTCATCCACGAAACCCTGGTGGACCTGCTCACCATTCAGCGCGAGATACACCCCGGCCTCTTCGCGGTGATGGACGGCACGTTCGCGGGCGACGGCCCCGGCCCCCGGTGCATGGTCCCCTACGTAAAGGGGTATCTACTCGCCGGCGCCGACCCCGTGGCGCTGGACGCCACCGCCGCCCGCATGATGGGGTTCGACCCGATGTCGCTTCGTTTCCTCCGCCTCGCGCACGAGATGGGCCTGGGCGTCGCCGATCCGCAGGAGATCGAAGTCGTCGGGGAGGACCTCTCCGGCGTCAACTTCCACTTTCAGCGCGACCAGAACACGTTCGCCAGCCGAGGGCAGAAACTGATCTACTGGGGACCCCTCAAGCCGCTGGAGAAGTTTCTGCTGCGGACGGCCCTCGCCCCCTGGAGCTACGCCGCCTCCAAACTGTACCACGACGCCTTCTGGTTCCCCTTCGTCGGCAAAAAGCGGGTGGCGCAGGCCCTCGGCAGCGAATGGGGCCAATTCTTCCTCCATTACGACCAGGCGCCCCGTCCGCCCCTGCCGCAACCCTCCCCGAAATCATCCCGTTAGCCCACGCACAAAGGACTCTGATGCGAACTCCTGACACCCGCCTCGCCCTCACCCTTCTCCTCGGCGCCCTGACGCTGGTCGGCTGCCAGCCCGGCCCGCGCAACGCCACGCCGCCCACCTCTAAAGTCGCCTCTGTGAAACCCGGCCCGCCCTTCTCGGACACCGGGGATGTCATGCCGGACACCCAGATTCCGGAGTTTGCGATGGCCACAGCATCCGGTGCGACATTCACCTTTAACCGAAATTCACAGAAACGGCCCATCGCGCTGAATTTCTTCTCCACCACCTGAAGCGCATGCAATGCGGAGTTTCCGCATTTAGAAAAAATGTATGAAACCTATCATAAACGGGGCCTGGACGTGATCGCCGTTTCCAACGAACCCGTCGCGACCTTGCGCGCGTTCGCCCGGCGCAAAGGCGCCACCTTCCCCGTGCTGTCCGATCCACAAGGCGACCTGACCGGCCCATGCAAAGTCTACTACGTGCCCGCGACGCTGGTCCTCGACGCTCAGGGGCAGGTCCAGGGCGGCCTCGTTGGATATGGAGAGGACGAATTCAGGAAGCATGTCATTGGCGCCATTGAAAAATTGCTGCCGCCCTCTCCTGCGAAAGTGGAGTGAGCGCCGCCGGACGGATGGATGCGTCCGGCAGGAGGAAGTCCCTCACCCAACGAAGCGAAACATCAGACCCCTTCCTGAAAGGAGACCGGCAGATGCTTCGACTTCCTGAACCCACTCGTTCTCTCTGGTTTGCCCTCTCCCTCACGCTCCTCCTCGGCGGGTGTGGCCCCAAACCGAACAGTACCGCCAACGGCCCCGCTCCAAACGGCTCCTCCGCCAAAGGGGATGGGGATGAGTGGACCGTGGACGCTTCCAAAGGGCGCATCGTGGTGGTGAGCAACAGCAACTCTCCCTTCTGGAGCGCCATCGAACGAGGCATGCAGGATGCCGCGCGCGATCTTAAGGTGAACGCCTCCCTGATGCGAAACGACGGCACTGTGGCCGGGCAAATCCAGCGCCTCGAAGAGTTGTCCGCCCAGAAGGATGTGAAGGGGGTCGCCGTCTCCTATATTGACGCCGAGGCGAAGGGCGTGGTGGATGTCCTTAACCGCCTCCAGCAGCAAGGCGTCTACGTCCTCACCCTCGATTCCGACGGGCCACCTTCCACGCGGCGCGCGTATATCGGCGCGAACAACCTCGCCGCCGGGGAACAGGCCGGAAAGGCCGCCGCCGCGCTGCTGCCCCAGGGCGGCAAGGTGATCGCCTTCGTGGGGACCCAGGCCGCCGCCAACGCCCGCGAGCGCCTCGATGGTTTTAAGAAAGGCGCCGGGCCGAAGTTCAGCGTGGTGGACGTGAGGGAGGACAACTCCGACAAGAACAAGGCGCGCCAGAACGTGACCGCCGCCATTCAGAGCCACCCGGAGGTGAACGTCCTTCTGGGCCTCTGGAGTTACAACGCTCCCGCCATCGCCGATGAAGTGAAGCAGGCCGGAAAGCGTTCCAAATACACCATTGTCACCTTCGACGCGGAGCCGAACACGCTGGTCAACCTGAAGAACCGGGACATTGACGCCACTGTGGTGCAGCAGCCGTACGAATATGGCTCCCAGGTCGTTAAGCTGCTGAACGCTCTCATCACCAAAGACGCCACCACGGTAAAGCGGATGATCCCCGCCAGCGGGCTGATCAATATCCCGTGCCGCACCGTCATCACCAATCCCAATGGCCCCATTTCCACTGGCCCCAACGTCATCACCTACGAGACGCTCCAGAAGCAATTGAACGAGAAGGGCCTGCGAGGGAGTTGACGCCGACTTCCGCTTCTCCGGAACGTCCCCCCTCAGCTCGGCGCCTGTTGCGCGTTCATGAGACAGGCCTCTTCCTCGCGCTGATCTTCGTGATCGTGTTCATCGCAGGGATGGATCGGCAGGGGAACTTCGTCAGCGCCTACAACCGGGAGCGTCTGCTGCACCAGTTCGCCCTGCTCGGCGTCTTCGCGGTCGGCGAGGCGGTGGTCATCATCGCGGGCGGGATTGATCTCTCCGTCGGCTCCATGATCGGCTTCTCTAGCGTAATCTGCGCGCTGCTGCTCTCGCAGTGGGGCGACCGCCTTCCCATTGGGGAACCGTATCCGTACGGACTGATCGCCGGAGCCATCGGCGCAACACTCCTGGTAGGGTTATTGGTGGGCTTCTTCCATTCTTTTCTTCTAACGAAACTGTCCCTGCCGCCTTTTGTGGCGACGCTTGGTACGCTCGCCGCCCTCCGGAGTGGAGCGCGGATTCTCAGCCATTCCAATCCGATCCCCATCAGCGACGACCGCTTTCGGTCGCTCGGCTCCACATGGTGGGTCACGCTGATCGTGTTTCTTGCCGTCCTTGTGGCGGTGGGGGCCATGCTGCGGCGCACCACGATGGGGCGACAATTGTACGCCCTGGGCGGCAACGAACCCGCCACGCGGCTGAGCGGAGTCAACGTCGCCGCCGTGAAGACGCTCGCCTACTGCATGAGCGCGGTCCTGGCGGCGCTGGCGGGCATCCTGTACACCGCCTATCTCGGCCAGGGCAGTTCGGAGTCCGGCATAGGCTACGAGCTGAACGCAGTGGCAGCGGCGGTCGTGGGCGGGTGCAGCCTC
>JBBRGS010000116.1:0-11898 GCA_038240635.1 Armatimonadota bacterium | reverse complement strand
CCATGGGCCGCTCTATGACTTGGATCGAGTCCGAATCACCCTAATGCCATCTGAGGCATTGAAACGTCGCGGTGGGCTCGTCAATGGCAATGAAATCAGCACGTCCGAATCACCCTAATGCCATCTGAGGCATTGAAACTTGTGGGCGGTGTGGTGGTCGTGTTGTTGGTGGTGGTGTCCGAATCACCCTAATGCCATCTGAGGCATTGAAACGAGAACTATCTCTCCCGCCGCCCACTCCGGCTTAGAAAGTAAGCGTCATGGAAAAAACTGATTGTACTCCTGAAAAAGCACGAAAACTCATAGAATACCTTACGATTAAAATGGAAGCAACAGCTATCGTACTTAGTAGGGGAAATCATGATCAGGCTCGGCTCGCTGCTTATATTAGTACCCAACTCCGCACTCTGCCATCTGGAGCAAAAGAACGGGCTGGCGTAATACTTGCCTTAAACTTTGAGATTGAGTCGGTTATAGGGCCCATAATAAAAGCATCCACGAGGGATAAATCCTAAGGCAGTTCGCCCAAAAGCGTTTCAATGATTCCGGTGATGTTAGGGTGATACTGCCCGTCGGAATCGTTCTATTTCATCAATCTAATTGAGGCGAACTTTATAATCCTCATGCCGATACCGTCTCTTTATGGCGGGGAGGATTTACCTGAAATGCAACCGTTGAGTCAATGTTATTGATACGGGCCCCGTGGCGCCCCCACCCTCTCCGTCCCACCTGATAAGCATTTCGTTCAACCGAAACTCAACGGCTTCATCCGCGTGGAGGGGATGATGGCTTAAAACGGTGACGAGGAAGACGCAGGAACCGACCCGTCCAGGAGACCGACGACCGGAAGAAGACGGGTACCGACCGACAGGCGTTTCACGAACTGTGTTGCCAGCGCCAAACCGCGTCACACTGAAGGCGAACCCTTTCCACTCCCGCCGCCTTCCTTCCTATGCCGCTGCTGACCCCACTGTTGAACGGTTTCGCCTGGATCAATCTCGCCTTCTGGAGCAGCGTCGCCGCTATCGCCTGGGCGGGCGAACGGCGCAACCGCCGCCTCGCCGATTGCCCTCCCGCCGAAGACCGTCCCGGCGCGCCGCTCCCCCGGCTGGCGGTCCTCGTGCCCGCCCTCAACGAGGAAGCCGCCATTGAGGCCGCGCTGGAGTCCCTCGCCACTCAATCGTATCCCAACCTCCTCATCCTGCCCATCAACGACCGCTCCACCGACCGCACCGGCGCCCTCATGGACGCAGTGGCGGCCCGGCGCCCGAACGTTCATCCCCTGCACATCGAAACCCTGCCGCCCCAGTGGCTGGGGAAGAATCACGCCAATCACCTGGGCGCGCAACAGGCGATGGCGGAAGGCGCCCAGTGGCTCCTCTTCACCGACGGCGACGTGAAGTTCAGCCCCGACGCCCTCCGCAAAGCCGTCCGCTACGCGCGGAAACACGGCCTCCATCACCTCGCCGTCAGCCCCGAACTCGCGCCGGGCGGCTTCTGGGAAGAGGTCTTCGTGACGGCCTTCCTCGTCTGGTTCATGAACCGCTTCCAACCGTGGAACGTCGAATCGCCGCGCTCGAAGCGGTACGTCGGCATCGGCGCATTCAATCTCGTTCACGCCGACGCCTACCGCGCCCTGGGCGGCCACGAACCGCTCGCGCTCACGGTGGCGGACGATATGGCGCTGGGCTGGCTGGTGAAGCGGAGCGGCTTCCGGCAGGGCTTCCTGAATGGCGAGGGAGAGGTTCGCGTGAGGTGGCAGCACGGCTTTTGGGCGCACGTGCGCGGCCTCTACAAAAACAGTTTCGCCTCCATGAACTTCAATCTGCCGTTCACCCTGTTCGCGGCGGCGTTCATCCTGGCCGTTAACACGCTGGCGTACTTGTTGCCGTGGCTGACCACCGGAGCCAGCCGCCTCGCCGCCTGCCTCGGTCTCGCTCTGCTCCTCGCTGTCTACTACCGATTCCCCCGTGGCCAGGGCCGCCCGGCGTTGCGGAGCGTGGGGATCGCCGCGTGTGGATGGTTCGGCGGTCTCATGTTCGCGTGGGTTCTGCTCGCCTCCGCGTTCGTCACCCTCCGGCGCGGGGGCGTCGCATGGCGCGGCACGCTGTACCCCACCTCCCTCCTGCGTAACCGGCAGGTCCGCCTCCCCTGAATCGCTCACCCTCCCATACCTCACATGGCTCTCCACGAACCCCGCGTCTTCGTCACGCGCCGCATTCCCGACCGCGCGTTGCGACTCCTCCAGGCTCACGCCGACACCCGCGTCTGGCCCGATCCTCTGCCGCCCATCCCGGACGCTCTCCGCCACGAGTGCGCCCGCGCCGACGGCCTCTTCTGCCTCCTCACCGACCACGTGGACGCCGCCCTGCTCGACGCCGCGCCACGCCTCAAAGTCATCAGCACGATGAGCGTCGGCTACGATCATATTGAGGTTGACGCCTGCCGCGCGAGAAACCTCCTGCTCGGTTACACGCCGGGTGTCCTGGACGACGCGACCGCCGACCTCGCCTTCGCCCTCCTCATGGCGACCGCTCGACGCATCGCCGAGGCCGACCGTTACGTCCGCGCCGGAGAGTGGCGCACATGGTCGCCCGACCTCTTAACCGGGGCGGAGGTTCACGACGCCACGCTGGGCCTCATCGGCTTCGGGCGGATCGGGCAGGCGGTGGCGCGGCGGGCGGTCGGCTTCGGGATGCGCGTGGGGTACGCCTCGCGCGCGCCCAGACCGGAAGTCGCCGAGCCGCTGGGCGCCGAATACCTCCCCCTGGAGGCGTTGCTCCGCCGAAGCGATTTCGTGAGCCTGCACGTCCCTCTTACGCCGGAGACCTCCCCGCTCATCGGCGCCCGCGAACTCGCGTGGATGAAGCCGACCGCCCGCCTCATCAACACATCGCGCGGACCGGTCGTGGACCCCGGCGCCCTCACCAACGCTCTCGCCGAAGGTCGCATCGCGGGGGCGGGGCTGGACGTATTCGAGACGGAGCCGCTCCCGATGGACAGCCCGCTCCTCCGCCTGCCCAACGTGACGCTCCTCCCTCACATCGGCAGCGCGACCGTCGCCACCCGCGAGAAGATGGCCCGCATGGCCGCCGAAAACCTCGTCGCGGGGCTGCGCGGTCAGCCGCTCCCTCACCCGATCCCATAACTCACTCTGAATCGCATCACTTCAGGGCGAGGCTGGGGACAGTCGTTGACGCGGCCCATTCAGGAAGTTCCCCAGCCACGTGTACCGCACCATGGTCTGGTAGGTGAACAGGTGAACGGCGCCGGTCAGCGACACAATCAGGAGAAATTCCACCGGAGAAATTTCACCGGCGCCGGCCAGGTCCGCGTCATCGCCTGAAGCCCGATGACCAGGGGCAGGTGCGCCACATCGAGTGAGTATGGAGCGAAGTTAGCGTATTCGTAAATTCGGAGTCTGTTTCATATGTGGTTCACGCGCACGCTAACTCCTGGCCATACCGGTTCGTAGACTCCTTGCAACCGGAACGCTTCAATCCGATCCGCGCCGAGAGGCTTTCCCCTCACCGACGGAACCAGAGCCTCCCGATAAACGAGGCCTGTTCGGGGCGCACCTGGCCGTCCTCGCCGACGCAGCCGTCCGGGTTCTGCCCGGTCAGGCAGCCCCAGGCCCACCAGTCGCCACCGATGGGTTGTCGGCCCGGCTTGAACACTGGCCCTCCCGCCGCCTGGCCGTTCATATAATCGAGAAGCGTGCGGCCCCATTCCCGGCTCGACTCTGACTGCATGGACGCGCCCATCTCGCCGATCCAGACCGGAGCGACGTTCTCCCTGATTAACCAGCCCCACGTCCGGTTCATTCGCTCGACATAGCCGGGGCCGGACTCCGGGCCGGGGTAGCCTCCGATCTCCTTCGGGTATTCATGGACCGAATAGACAAGTTTGTTCGGCTTCATCAGCTTCACCGGCAGCCGCCGCGCCGCCGACAGGTCCCCTTCATACGCCCCTGTTTGATAGTTGATGACCGCCTCGCAGATGATCAGGACATTAGGATTCACTTTCAGGATGGCGTTGCCGACCGCTTCGTACATCGCATGGATGTCGGTCGGCCCGCCCCCGCCCCACACCGGCGGCGACGGCTTGTAGTGGCCGCACGGCTCGTTGCGGAGGTCAAAGCCGATCACCGTCGGATTTCCTGACCAGTGGCGGGCGAACCTCACCCAGTCGTCGCGGAACTTCGCCGCGCTGACGGTCCCTTTCGTCCCGGCCCCATCCGTGCCGTCACTACCGGGGCCGGTGTCGAACCAGAGGCCGTTCTTCTGCTGGGCCGCGTTCTCCCAGTCGGCGGGGGTCGCCTCGTTGTTGTGGTTATCGAAAATGACCTTGAGACCGGCTTTACGGCACGCGGCGACGAACTGGTCGAGTTGTTTCATCGCTCCGGGGTCGTCGAGCGTCTTGTTGATCCAGTCTACGCGGACGCAGTTGAAGCCCATCCGCTTCATCGCGGTGACGTGGCCGGAGATGCCGCGGAACGGCCCGGCCAGCTGCAGCCGCCCACCGACGATGTTCATGCCGGTGAGTCCGACACTCGCGATGCGGATCGGGATACCGTCCGGCCCGACGATCTGGCTGCCGCGTGTGGACAGGTACCCCGCTGGGAGCAGGGACGGAGCCAAAACGGGAGGCTTATCGGCGGCGCTGATGACTCCCGACCCTGCGAGCGCGGCAGCGATCAGTACGGTCAATGAAAAGTAATGCTGGCTAAAAGGTCGTCTCATCGGCAGTCCGCTCCAGAATGGAAGGTGACACAGCAATCAGGCTTCACTGGTGGAGAGCATTCATCGAAACACGGTTTTTAGGATGAATTCCGTTGAAGAGTCTCCTCCTTTTTAATAGATTGAAGGTGGAAACTGGGTATAATACCCGGAACCGCCACTGAACGGGAGAATGAGGATGTCGCCCACTGTTCCGGCTTCCGAGCCACCTGGAGAAGTCGCTTTGATGACTCCCGCTTCTGACTGGCCTCCCGCGCCTGACCCGCTCATCCAGCCGGCCCTGCATGGCGCCGCGCTGCTCCGTGGCATCGCCAACACCGGCTCTCACGATCTGGCCGTAGGGTGGCTTGGCCAAAGCGGGTACGCCTTCAAATGGAACGGTCACGTCACATATGTGGACCTGTACCTCTCCGAACACCTGAAGCGCAAGTAAGCCGACACTCCCAAGCCCCACATCCGCATGACCGAAACGCGCCGCAGACTCGCATTTTCTGCCGATCAATGGCCGCGACGCTCGGCGGAAGGCGCCTGGCGTGCCTGGCAACATGACTCTCGCCGAATCTGTGGAAGTGACGAAAGCCGTGCGCCCGCGCGTGGTGATCCCGCACCATTACGACATGATCAGGTTCAACACAGCGGACGTGAACGAGTTCACCGCGCTCCTGAAGCGGGAAGCGCCGGAGCAGGCGGTTCGCGTCCTACGCTGCGGCGAGCGCTGGATCTACGCTCGCTGACAGCGTCCTGGCCCTAAAGCGCTACGGAGGTGGCGGCCCGCTGAATACGTCGTCCATGAGCGCATCCGTCTCGGCGGCGAGGGTGGCGCTCAACGTGTCGCCGCCTTTAGTGTCAGCCCCGGCTGCCGCCGCCCCATCGGGGTGTGGCGCGGTATCGGCCTGCGCCGGACTCTCGGCGCTCACCAGACGCAGCGACCGATCCGTCGTCGGCGCCTCTCCGACCGGGGCAGTGTCCCGCACGCGAAAGGCCACTCCGGCGACCCGGAAGTCCGGTGGCAGGTCCTCAACAGGAACCGTCTCCACGCGGTCGCCTTTGGGACCAATGACGAGGCGCGCCACGCCGTCGTGGAGGCTGTCAATGGAGACCTCCTCGCCCGGCGAAAGATTCAGGTCGGTCCAACGCTTCAAGAGATCGCTCCAGTGCAACGGTCAGGAAGTATACGGCATCTGCTGGCGGGTCATTTCGCATACGAGAGGGCTTCCGTTCAGGTAGCGCTCCACCTCTTCCGCCGCGAGCAGCCCCAGTCGTGGCGTGGGCGGTCCTGCGATGTGCGGCGTGAGGAACACGTTCGGCAGCGAGCGCAGGGGGCTGTCGGGCGCGGGCGGTTCGGGATCCGTTACGTCCAGGCAGGCGGTGATGCGGCCCGTTTGCAGCGCGGCGAGGAGCGCGTCTTCGTCCACCACCGCCCCGCGCGCCGTGTTGAGGAAGAGCGCCCCCTCCTTCATGGCGGCGAACTGTTCGGTTGAAAGCATGTGTTGGGTCGTCGGCAGCGACGGCGTGTGCAGCGACACGATGTCGGAGCGGCGAAGCAGGTCGTCCAGTTCCACCTTTTCGATCCCCAACCCGGCCATCGCCTCGGCGGAGACGAACGGGTCCCAGGCGATGAGGCGCGGCCCGAACGGCCGGAGCATCTCCGCCGTGGCCCGGCCCACAATCCCCAGGCTGATGAGGCCAATCGTCGCGCCCCACACCTCGCGCGGGCTGCCGGTCTCTACGGTTTCGCCGCGCATGACCATGGAGCGGCGGAAGGCGTCCCGGCGGCCCAGTACGGCCACGCCGACCACGAAATCCGCGACCCCCTGCGCAATGGCGGGCATCCCGCTGGCCACGCGGATGCCTCGGTCCCACATGGCTTCGGTGGCGAACGCCTTGACGCTCCCGGCGGCGTACGCCACAAACCGGAGTCGCGGCGCCGCGTCGAGCAGGTCGGCGTCGAGGCGAGGCATCCCCCATGAGCCGACACAGAGTTCGGCGTCGGCCAGCAGGGCTTTCGCCTCCTCGGCGGAGGGTCGGTTCTTCCCCTCCTGCCATGTAACCGATCCCAGGTTCTCCAGCCGGGCCATCGCTTCCGACGGCATGATCTGTTCGCGCAGGGCGGGGGGAATTAGGACGGCGATGCGGGGCGAGTCGGACATGGGAGCGGCCTCCGGTCGGGGAATACCCTCTCGTTCGCGCCCGGACAGTTACTTCCCTGTCGCCGGGGTCGGTTTCCCTGTCGCAGCCGTCGGCTTGTTGTCCAGCGAGCGGGAGGCGGAGAAGGCGAACGAGTAGAGGCCCATGCCGGGGGAGGTTGTGCCCATCTTCAACTCATGTTGGCCGAAGCGCCGGTTGCTGACGAGTTGATACATCCTCGGCGCGTCCACATGCACGAAGGTTTGCCCGTCAGAGGTAGCCTTCACGTCGGCGCCGTAATCGGCTTTATCGAGCGGTGCGCCATCCTGCGTGAGGTAGAGATCAAACGGGGCGCCGGTTTCCGGCCGAATGACGGCGTTCACTTCGAGGGCGCGGTACCGCAGCGCGATGGTGTCCTCCATGGGATCGGTGGTTGAGCGGGCGTGACGCAGGCTTTCCGGCAGCGACTTCCACTGGCCTTTGGCGTAGAAGTAGCCGTCCTGATGACCGCCTGGGTCGTCATAGGTGGCGACCTGTCCCTCTTTCATCCCACCGGGCGAGCCGAACTGCGACGTTCCCCGGCTGTTTCCGGCGTACAGTTCGGGCGTCAGAGGGCCGGTGGCGCCCTCGGCGGAAAGCAGGCCCGTGGCGCGGGGCAGCGTTCGCTTTGGGTTGGCCTTGAGCAGCGCGGCGCGGATCTTTTCCTCGGTTTCGGGGTAGCCGCCTTCTCCCGCGTGGTCGTAGACGATTTTACCGTCGGAGCCGATGAGGTATTTCCGCGGCCAGTACCGATTTTGGAAGGCGGACCAGTTGGCGTACTTCGCATCGTTCAGAATTGGGTAAGTGAGATGAAGGCGACGGGCGGCGGCGGCCACATTCTCCCGCTTCTGGGCAAACTCGAACTCCGGCGTGTGAATGCCGACAATGGTGAGGCCGAGTGGGCCGTACCGCTCATTCCACGCGCGCAGGTGCGGCATGGTGCGGACGCAGTTGACGCAGGTGTAGTCCCAGAAGTCCACCAGCACAACGCCGCCGTTCGCAAGAAGTCCGTTGGCGCCCCGAAGGCGCAGGGCTTTCCCCTCGGTGTTGATCCAGTCGTTCGATCCACCGATCAGTTCGGGGGCCATGCTGCCGGAGCCGGAGGGACGGAGATCGCGGAAGGCGGCCATGGCGACACCAGCCCCGGCCAGTCCCAGCGCGCCCAGCAGAAATCGGCGGCGGGGGGTCATGGGAGGGGCGGCGGAGAGACGATTCAGGCGGTTATCGGTCGGATCGGGATGTCTCACAGGATCAGAGGCCGGCATGGAATCTCCTTGTAGTGAAGCGAGCTACACGTCAGAAGAGCGCGCGCTCGCCGGGGAGGTTCCGGGGAATGGCAGGAAGCCGGGACGCTACCGGCGGTACACCCCGCGCGCGGTGCGATACCCGTCTATCGCCGCGACCACCTGAAGCAGGGTGAACAGGCTCAACAGGATCGCTCCCTGCGCCAGACCGCTCATGCTGGGAATCGCCAGCGTGCCCCCCGTACTGTCGCCGCTGAGCGCGGAGGAGTAGGCGCTGCTGATCGGCTTCACGACGCTCATGAAGGCGGGAACCATGGCAAACAGCATCAGGGCCGCGATTCCGGAGAAGAGTATCCCCTTCACCTTGTCGCCCAGGTAGTACTGCCCCGCGCCGGGAAAGACGAGCGACAACACCGCCACCGTGTAAGGCTTGCGGTCGCTGCGGAGGGCGGCGCCCGCCGTCCCATAAGTCGGGACCGGGGTGGACTTCAGCACCAGCCGCGCGAGCTTGTCCTCCACTTTGCCGCGGGTGGGATCGGCCCGGAGGACCGCGCGATACACCTCTTCCGCCGCCTGCACCTCGCCTTTTTGGGTCAGCAGGTCGCCCAGAAACTCCTGCGCGAACAGGTCGGTCGGTTCACGCAGGAGGGCGAGACGCACGGTTGCTTCGGCCTCATTCAGTTCGCCACGCAGGCGATGAAGGTTGGCCGACATCAGGAGCCGTTCCGATTCCGGGATTGAGGGATTCATCGCAACCTGCCCTTCTCTCCGCCGCTCCGGTCTCACACCTCCACAGAGGCGCTACGTGCGGGGGCGATCCATGCGGCCCGCGTACACGCCGGTCGTCACAGGGACTTCGGGGCCGCGCGGGACCCGTTCCCAGAGGTCTTCGAGTTGGTACCGCTCGCGCTCTTCGGGGTCAAAGATGTGAACCACCACGTCGCCGTAATCCACCAAAATCCAGGTCCCCTGCTGATACCCTTCGGAGCGGACGCCTTTCACGCCAACCTTCTTCATCGCTTCCATCACCCCGTCCGCGATAGAGCGACGCTGAATGTTTGATTGGCCGGAGCAGATGACGAAATAGTCCGCGATGAGGGTGCGGCCCTGAAGGTCCACCACCGTGAGATCATGGGCCTTCTTCTCTTCCAGGGCTTCGCGAATCATGGTCAGTTTTTGTTCGGAATCCATTCACACCTCGGTTGACGGTTTCATAGAGTGGAGCGGCGGGAGCGTCAGGCGGGTTCCCTGTCGCAGGAGTCGAGCAGCAGAACCGTTCAGCGCGTTACGGCGCGGCGGGAAGCGGCTCCGCTTCGGAAGAGGGCGACTCACTGGAGGGTGGGGTGTAGTCGTCGCCCAGAATCAGTACGACCGGATGTTTCCCGGAGTCGGGTGGGGCGCCCGTCGTGGCTGGAGCTGAGTGTTTCGTCGGCGGCTTCGCGGCTTCAGTTTCATGAGGCAGGAGCGTCTCCACGTATCCCACGCCCAGGCTGTTCACCAGTCGGTTCGCATCCGCCTCCTGTCCCGCCGGGCACCGCAGCACGGTGATCGTGTGGTTCCGCTCCAAGGCGTTTCGCACCGCTACTATGTTATACCCCGAATCCTCCAGATGAGCGGCGACCTGCCGCGCCAGACCGACCCGCATCGTGCCGTTTTCCACCTCCACCGACACGTCGCCGACTCCGCTGAACGTGCGCGCGACCAGTTTTCGCGTCCCCTTCAGGTCCGGCTTCAGGTAGCTGATGCCGTTTAGGGTGAAATCGGTGGCGGGGATGGTCGCCATACGGATGTTGTCCCCGGTGGCGCTTCGGAGGGTGGACGCGAGGTAGATCAGGTCCCCGGTATCGATGTTGGTGGTGACGGCGCGGCGCATCTCTTCCATGATCTGCGGCAGGCGCGGCAGGTTGGAGAGAGTCATCATCTGTTTCGCCACGGCGCGCATGAACTTCTGCTGCCGCTGCATCCTCATGATGTCCGCGAGTCGGTCCTTGCGAAACCGGACGTACTCCATGGCATGCTCGCCATCGAGATGCTGGAACCCCTTTTTGAGATGGATATGGAGATTTTGCCAGTTGTCATCGTAATCCATATCCTTTTCCACTTCGAGATCAATCCCGCCGATGAGGTCCACCAGTTGGCGGAAGCCGGTCACATCGGAGACGACATAGTAATCGGGGCGCACGCCGGTGAGCGCCTCCACGGTCTCCATGGTCTTGTCCACGCCCCCGATCTGGTACGCGGCGTTGATCTTCTCCTTGCCTCGGTGGCCGGGGATGGCGACGCGGCTGTCTCGCGGGATGGAGATGCCGTCCACGGCCTTCGCTTCAAGGTCAATCCGGGCGAGCATGATGCTGTCGGAGCGCTGGCCGAGTTTGGGGGTGAGCTTATCCTTCTCATCCAGGCCCAGGATGAGGGCCGTGATCTCATGCCTGCCCTCGAAGGCGGGCCGCATGAACGGCACCCGGTGGCCGCCAATCGTTCCCCCGCCGGAGTAGCGCACATACGCCGCGCTGAGGATGCCCAGCAGAACCAGCGCTCCCACACCCAAAACGATCAGGGCGCCTCTGAGCCACGGCCATCTTCGCAACGGCTCAGCCCTCCCCGCGAGACAGAGCGAGCGTCGCGGCTTCGGAGCGCTCCGGCCGATAGAGGCCGCGCTTCTCGATATACTGCGTCACCGACATCGGCGTGTCGTATCGAATGGACTTCCCCGACGCCACATCGGCCCGAATGGCGGTGCTGGTGATGGGAAAGGCGTCCATATCCAGCAGCGAGACCCGCGCCAGGAGTTGCGCGCTCATCCGCTGCGGCAGGGCGCTCATGTCGTAGCCGGGACGCGGCGCGCCGACAAACCGGGCGACCGCCATCAGCCGCTCATACGACTTCCAACTGGGCAGGTTGAGGATTTCATCCGCGCCGGTGATGAAGTGAAGTTCGGCGGACGGCATCTCGGCCTGAAGCCTCTCCAGCGTCTCAATGGCGTAGGAGGGAGTCTCGCGGTCGAGCTCCGCGCGGGAGACGTGGAAGTCGGGATGGTCCTGCGTCGCCAGCACAAGCATGGCGAAGCGGTCCTCGCTCGGCGCCGGAACGTGGTCCTTATGCACCGGGGCGCGATTGGGGATGAACAGGACTCGCGCCAGCCCCAGCTGCTCCCGCGCCACCTCGGCGATGCGCAGGTGCCCGTAATGGATCGGATCAAACGTGCCGCCCAGCGCCCCCACGCGCGTCACGTCGCCAGGCGCATATGGCGCCGCGACTACAGGGGGATGGAGAGGAGCGGGAGCGTCAATCAAGAAGAAGGAACCTCATGCGGCGCCGAACTTATGACGGATTAGATTTTGAACGCGGACGCCGAAAGCCCCTTGTTGACCCTCACCCCGGTCTGTTTGCTGGCCGCGCCGAGCTTGCCCTGCTTGTTGTACACCTTGATCACCGACGGATACCAGACGCCGCCCCCCGCCGACGCGAGGTTCTCGAAGCGCAGGTCCATCTTCAGATCGTTGTCCTTGAACTGCTGGAACGTCTGCCGCCGCACCACCACCTTGTGAACCGGGTCTACCCAGATCAGCCGCCGCGACGGGTCTTCCTTCGTGTTCTGGAAACGAAGTTCAAAGACGTGAAGCGTGGCTGTGCCGACCTTCTCCGACCGCACAAACTTCCAGGTGTAATTGTTCTTCAGCGTGTCGGAGGTGAGCAACCCGAAGTCGAGCAGGCTCTGCTTCTGGCCGGGGGCGTTCGTCACGTCCACT
>JBBRGS010000115.1:0-11973 GCA_038240635.1 Armatimonadota bacterium | reverse complement strand
CACAACTATCCAATCAGGCTCCATCAGGAGATGAAGCATGAACAAGTGGGTGTCGAGGGGCTTGTACACCGGCGCGTCGCTGCTGCTGGCGGTGCGGGCCTTCACGTACGCGACAGGGCCGGACCCCCAGACCACCGGCGCGCCCGGCGAGAAATCCTGCAATCAGAAGGAGTGCCACACCGGCAACGCGGAAAATGCGGCGGGAGGCAGCCTCACCCTCACGGTGACGCCGGCGGAGGGGGGTGGCGCGGTGTCATCCTACATACCGGGGAAAACCTACACCGTGAGCGTGCAGGTGAAGAAATCCGGTCAGTCGCGCTGGGGCTTTGAAATGACCTCCAAAAAGGCAGACGGTTCCAAAGGCGGGACGCTGGACCTCCTCTCCTTTAACGACACCCAGTTCATGAACGCCCCCAGCGCCACCCAACCGGACTACATCGCCCACACTGATGCGGGCACTTATCGCAATACTCCCGACGTCGGCCATACCTGGCCGGTGAACTGGACCGCCCCGGCAAAGGGGACCGGCCCCATCACTTTCTACGCGGCGGGCAACGCGGCCAATAACGATGAGGACATCACAGGCGACTTCATCTACACGCAAAATCTGACGCTGGCGGAGGGCGGCGTCACTCCCGCCATCATTTACGGCGATCTGAACGGGGACAAGGTGGTGAATGTCTCCGACGCGGCGCTGGCGCTACAGTTCGCCGTCAAACTCAAAACGCCGACCGCCGATCAGCTGGCCGCCGGGGACGTGGCGCCCAAACCCGGCGCGAACGGCGCACCCTTCGGGGATGGCTTCCTCAAGGTGGATGACGCGGTGCGGATACTGCGGCGCGTGGCGCAAATGGAAACGCTGCCGTAGGTCGCCCCCCAGGCGCCGAATACACCCTGAAGAGACGCCCGCGCGCCAGGTCGCCGGGCGTCTCCGCGCGCGCCTGTGCTATAATCCCCTGGCAAGGCGCACCGCCTGGCCGCTCGGCGTCGTCGCCTCCGGGGAGCGTATGGGAGGCGTTATAACTGCGCCATCTTCTTCCCTGACCCCTAATCCTCAGCCATCGGAGGCGCTATGTCCGCGATTGTAGATGTCCTGGCCCGCGAGATTCTCGACTCGCGCGGCAACCCCACCGTTGAGGTGGATGTGTTTCTCGAAGACGGCTCCATGGGGCGCGCCGCCGTCCCCTCCGGCGCGTCCACCGGCGCCCACGAAGCCGTGGAGCTCCGCGACGGCGATGCCCAGCGCTACGGCGGCAAGGGTGTCCTCAAAGCCGTGGAGAACGTGAACGAGATTCTTGCGCCCGAACTGCTCGATATGGAAGCCACCGATCAGGTCGCCATTGACGAACTGATGATTGACCTGGACGATACGCCGAACAAGGCGCGACTGGGCGCCAACGCCCTCCTGGGCGTCTCCCTCGCCGTGGCCAAAGCCGCCGCCGAAAGCCTTGACCTGCCGCTCTACCGCTACATCGGCGGAGTCTCCGCCCGCGAGCTGCCCGTCCCGATGATGAACATCCTCAACGGCGGCAAGCACGCGGACAACAACGTGGACTTCCAGGAGTTCATGGCGATGCCGGTCGGCGCTGACAGTTTCGCCGAAGCCCTGCGGATGGGGACGGAAGTGTTCCATAGCCTCAAGCAGGTGCTAAAGAAGCGCGGCCTCAACACCGCCGTCGGGGATGAAGGCGGGTTCGCCCCCAACCTGAAGTCGAACGAAGAGGCGATCCAGGCGATCCTCGAAGCCATCGAAAGCGCGGGGTACACTCCCGGCGACGAGATTTTCATCGCCACCGACCCCGCCACCACCGAGCTGTGGGATGAAGCCAAAAAGAAAGGCGAGGAGGGCAAGTATTACTTCTGGAAGTCCGATATTATGAAATCGTCGGACGAGATGGTGGAGTACTGGGCCGATCTCGCGGATCGGTACCCGATCATCTCCATTGAGGACGGCATGGCCGAAGACGACTGGGAAGGCTGGGCCAAACTGACGCAGGCCCTCGGCGAGCGGGTGCAACTCGTGGGCGACGACCTGTTCGTCACCAACACCGAACGCCTCGCGCGGGGCATTAAGGACGGCGTGGCGAACTCCATCCTCGTCAAGGTGAACCAGATCGGCACCCTCACCGAGACGCTGGCCGCCATTGAGATGGCCAAGCGCGCCGGGTACTCCGCCGTCGTCTCCCACCGCTCCGGCGAAACCGAAGACGCCACCATCGCCGACATCGTGGTGGCGACCAACGCGGGCCAGATCAAGACCGGCGCCCCCAGCCGCACCGACCGCGTGGCGAAGTATAACCAGCTCCTGCGCATCGAGGAGGAACTGGACGAAGCCGCCCTCTACCCCGCCAACGAAGCGTTCTATAACATCAAGCGCTTCTGAAACATCAAGCGCTTCTGACGGGTTCAGTACCGCCTTACTTCGTCCCTCGCGCGTAACCGGCGGGGGGCGAGGCCGAGTCGCCACGGGCCGGAAGGAGGACGAGAAGCATGCCGATCAATCGTCGCACCAGGATCATCTGCACGCTCGGACCCGCCACCGATTCGGTCGGTGTCCTGCGCGCGCTCATCTCCGCCGGGATGGACGTGGCGCGGCTCAACTTCTCGCACGGCTCCTTTGAGGAGCACCAGCGCCGCATTCGGCTCCTTCGTATCGCCTGCCAGAGCGCCCCGCGTCCCATCGCCATTCTCGCGGACCTGCCGGGTCCCAAAATCCGCATCGGTCAGATCGCCGGCGGGCCGATCCGCGTCCGTCGGGGAAACGACTTCACCCTTACCCTCCGCGACGTTCCCGGCGACCTTAACGAAGTACACCTGCCCGACCGCGAAGTGTTCGAGGCCGTGCAGGAGGGTAACTCTCTCTTCCTGGACGATGGCCTGATTGAACTGAAGGTCCTCGAACACGACGAGGAGAACATCCACACGCGTGTGGTGGATGGCGGCGAGCTGAGCAGCAACAAGGGTCTCGTCGTGCCCGGCATCACCCTCAATATGCCAACCATTACCCCGGAAGACCGGGACGCCCTCCATTTTATCGCGCAACAGGATGTGGACTGGGTCGCCGCGTCGTTCATCCGTTCCGCCGAGGATGTGCGCGACATCCGTCGTATCCTCGAAGCCGAAGGACGCCCGCTTCCCATCATCGCCAAGATCGAGAAACACGAAGCGGTGGACCAACTCGATAACATCCTCCGCGCCTCCGACGCCCTCATGGTGGCGCGGGGCGACCTCGGCGTGGAGCGGCCCATCCAGGAAGTCCCCATTCTGCAAAAGGAGATCATCTCCCGCTGCAACGCCACGGGCAAGCCGGTCGTCACCGCCACCCAGATGCTCGACTCGATGATCCGCAACCCGCGCCCCACCCGCGCCGAAGTGAGCGATGTGGCCAACGCCGTGCTGGACGGCACCGACTGCGTGATGCTCTCCGGCGAGACCGCCGTGGGCCGTTTCCCTGTGGAGACGGTGCGGATGATGCGCCAGATCATCCTGCACGCCGAAAGCAGCCTTGATTATGACAGCAACCCCTGGGAGCACGTCCGCAGCGACGCCGACCTCATCACCGACACGATCAGTCAGGCGACCTGCGACATCGCGCGGGAACTGAAGGCCGCCGCCATCCTCACCTCCACCAGTTCCGGGTACACCGCGCGCATGGTCTCCAGACATCGGCCCATCACGCCAATAATCGGGATAACTCCGAATCCGCACACTTACCGGCGGCTGGCGCTCTCGTGGGGCGTCCTGCCCGTCCTCACCAAAGAGGTCGTCAGCACCGACGCCACGCTGGAAATGGCCGTGAACACCGCCATAGAGCGCAAGCTGGTGAAGCCAGGTGAACTTGTCGTCATCACCGCCGGAGTGCCGACGGGCATCGCGGGGAACACCAACCTCTTGAAGGTTCACCGCGTGGGCGAGCCGATGGTGGACATCATCACGCATCCCTGCCCGGAGCCTGAATAAACCGTTGGGCGAAAGATCACGCACTAGCAAACGTTGCCGCAGGACGAGGAGAGTGGGCGTGTCGAAGGACCCTCTGGAGCCGATTATCATCACCCGAACGCGCAAAGGCCGCAGACCCCGCCGGAGAATCAAAATCTCCGCGTGGATCTGGCGCGTGGGGACGGCGACCATCGCTCTGGCGCTGGTAGGGCGACTGGCCTCCATGGGCGCCGAACCGTACGCCAAGCGGCTGAAACAGGAGGCCGAGAGCGCCCAACTCCTCGCCACGCGGGACCGCCTGAAGGACGAGAACGCCCAGCTCCGACGCCAAATTCACCGCCTTGGCTCCGGTCAGGGGCTGGACGTGGAAGCCCGGAGTATCGGCTACATCCGAAAAGGTGAAATCCCGCTGCTCCTCACCTTTGACGCTCCCGCGCCTTCGCATCCTTAAGCGCCTGTCTCAGGAAAGCTGTCTCCGGTTCGTCAGAGTGAGACGGCCCAACTCCAGGGGGTCCGATGAGTCTTCGCACGGCCTCCGAGCATCTCCTCTGGGAACGGCAGAGCCTCGCGCGGTACGCGGAAAAGGGGGGCGACACCCAGGGCCGAGTTCACGCTGAACCTGAGCATCTGTTTCGTACCCCGTTCGAGCGGGACCGCGACCGCATCATTCATGCGCGCGCCTTTCGTCGTCTCGAAGCCAAGACGCAGGTCTTCGTGAAGCGGCCCGGCCAGCCGTATCGCACGCGACTCACGCACACTCTCGAAGTCGCGCAGATTGCCCGCACGGTGGCGCACGCCCTGCGCCTCAACGAAGACCTGACGGAGGCCATCGCCCTCGCGCATGATCTGGGCCATCCGCCGTTCGGCCACGCGGGAGAACGCGCGCTGAACGTGCTGGGCGCTGAGGTGGGCGGCTTCGATCACAACGCTCAATCGCTGCGGGTGGTGGATTGCCTGGAGCGCCGATACGCCGCCTTTCCCGGCCTCAATCTCACATGGGAGGTGCGCGAAGGGCTGGGCAAGCATGGCAGCGGCAAGGGCGCGATGCCGGGCCGCTTCGGCGCGCTGCCCCAGGCGTCGCTGGAGGCGCAGGTCGTGGACGTGTGCGACGAGATCGCCTACAACAACCACGATGTGGACGACGGCCTGACGAGCGGCCTCCTGCGCCTCGATCAGGTCCTCGATTCCCTGCCCCAGTGGCGGAAGGCGTGGGATGCCATCACCGCCGAGTGGCCCGACGCCCCGGAAGCGCTCCGCATCAGCGAAACAGTGCGCTCCCTCATCAATATTCAGACGACCAATCTGATGGAACGCACGCTCCATCGCCTGACTCGCCAGAAGATTGAATCGCCGGATGACGCCAGAAGGCTTTCCCAGCCGATTGCGGCCTTCGGGAAGGAGATGGCGGCGGCGCATCAGCGGCAGCGCGAGTTCCTCTACACGGAATTGTATCGTCATCCCGACGTGCTGGCCGCCACCGAGGATGCTGCGGACGCCCTGCGTCGCCTCCACGAGGCGCATGTGGAAGGGCGCAGGACGCTCTCGCCGGCGCTGCCCCACGAGGAGGAGACGCCGCGAGGTCGCCGCATCCTGGATGAACTGGCGAGCATGACCGACGATCAGGCCCTGCTCTATTCAGAAACTCTTTCCACTAGCTGAACCGTCCTGGAGAAACCGTGGTGATTCGGTTTTGAATCACGATTCCAGGCGCCAGTATAATGGGTAGGGCGCTCCGCCGCGCCCCCCGCTAAATGAATCGATGAGGATTCCACGTGCCCAAGGATTACATCAACCTGTTCCATCAGATGGAAGACGAGATGGAGCGAATGACCTCCGATGCCCTCCGTCACTTCCAACGAGGCCCCACCCGCAAGACGACCTGGCAGCCTCGCGCCGATGTGTGCGAAACTCACGACGCCGTGATTGTGATTGTGGAACTCGCCGGGCTGACCGAGGATGAAATCGAACGGCAGGTGAAGGTCACACTCTCCTCCGACGACCGCGCGCTGAGGATCTCCGGCCACCGGGACGAGCCGTCGCTGCCCGATGAGCGCGTCGCCTGCCATCAGCTGGAGATCATGTTTGGCCCCTTTGAGCGGATTGTCCCCCTGCCCAACGCCGGTCTCATCCGAGACAGTATCAGCGCCCATTACCGGAGCGGACTGCTCCGCATCACCCTGCCGAAGCGGCCGCCGGAATCCCCACGTACGATTATCATAAGAGGCGGCCTCTAATCTTCTACTGATTCCCCCCGTGTTGGCGGACCCCGGAGCCTTTCTCCGAACCATGAACCTTCTCTTTTAGCCGCCAGCGACCGGCGGCTGAGTTAGGATAAGCCTGATGGCCGACGAGCCGATGGAGCCGCGCAACGACCAGAAGATTAAAAAGGAACCGGACGAAAACTCTTCGCTTTCCGTTGAGCCGAATGAAGATATTTCGGTCGAAACCGACGTGGCTCCGCCCGGCGCCGCATCCGCCGAGGACGATGCGACCCCTTCCGGGAACGGGAACGACGTGCCGCCTGTTCCCGATCTGCTGAACATCCTGCCCCAGCGGGACCTGGTCCTCTTTCCTGGCATGATGGCCCCGCTCCATGTCACCCGCGAAGCCTGGGTCGCCCTCGTGGACGACGCGGCGGCCCGAGGCGCTCGCTTCATCGGCGTCAGCGTGGTGCGGGACCCCGGCGTGGAGAACCCCGGCCCCAACGATCTGTATCCGGTGGGGTGCGCCGCCTACATCCGCATGATGCTCAAGCTCCCCGACGGCGTGCGCCTCATGCTCCAGGGCGTTGAGCGCATCGAATTGGGCGAGATTATCCAAACCGAGCCGTACGTGCAGGCGCGCGTGCGCGTTCGCCCTTCGGTGGTGTCGGAGGAGACGGATCGGCAGGAGATCGAGGCCCTGCGCCGCTCAGTGGGCGCCGCCTTCGATCAGGTGGTGCGCCTCTCCCCCGCCCTGAGGGACGACCTCCTCGGCGCGGCGGACACCGTGAGCGACCCCGGCATCCTCGCCGATCTCATCACCGCCAATATGCCCGTGGCGCCGGGCGAGAAGCAGGAACTCCTTGAAACGTTCGATGTGAAGGAGCGCCTGAAGAAACTCTTCTCCCTCCTCACCCGCGAAGGCCATATGCTGGAATTGCAGGGGCAAATTCAGTCCCAGGTCTCCACCGAAATGGGCAAGGTGCAGCGCGACTATTACCTCCGCGAGCAGCTCAAGGCGATCCAGAAGGAACTGGGCGAGACCGACGAGCAGCAGGCCGAAGTGGAGGAGCTCCGCGAGCGCGTGGAACAAAGCGGCATGGCCGAGGAAGCCCGCAAGGAGGCCGACCGCGAGCTCGACCGCCTCGCCCGCATCCCTGCCGCCTCGCCGGAATACACCGTGACGCGCAACTATCTCGACTGGCTGATCGCCCTCCCGTGGAACGTCTCCACCGAGGACAACCTCGACATCCCCCGCGCCAAGTTCATCCTGGATGAGGACCATTACGGCCTGGAGAAGGTGAAGGACCGCCTGCTGGAATTCCTCTCCGTCCGCAAATTCCGGCCTGATGGCAGCATCCGCCAGCCGATCCTCTGCTTCGTCGGCCCTCCCGGCGTGGGGAAGACCTCCCTGGGCCGCAGCATCGCCCGCGCGATGGGGCGAAAGTTCATCCGCGTCTCTTTGGGCGGCGTCCGCGACGAGGCCGAAATCCGAGGGCACCGGCGCACCTACATCGGCGCGCTGCCGGGGCAAATCATTCAGAACATCCGCCGCGCCGAGTCGAACAACCCGGTGATGATCCTCGATGAAGTGGACAAGATCGGCGCCGACTTCCGGGGCGACCCCACGTCCGCCCTGCTGGAGGCGCTGGACCCCGAACAAAACAGTACCTTCCGCGACCATTACCTGGATGTGCCATTCGACCTCTCGAAGACGCTGTTCATCACCACCGCCAACCAGCTCGAACCGATCCCCGGCCCCCTGCGGGATCGGATGGAGATCATCGAGATCGCCGGTTACACCGAGACGGAAAAACTGAATATCGCCCGGCAGTACCTGATCCCGAAGCAGATGCGCGAGCATGGCCTCACCGAGGCGAATATCGGCTTCACAGACGCCGCCACGTTGATGGTGATCCAGGGCTACACCCGCGAGGCGGGAGTCCGCAATCTGGAGCGCGAGATCGCCACGCTCTGCCGCAAAGTCACACGCGAGTTCGCCGAAGGCCGCGTGGAGAAGGCCGAACTCTCGACGAGCGAGGTGAAAAAGTATCTCGGCGCGCCCCGCTTCGAGGTGGAGGAGCTTCGGGACCGCGTGCGCGTTCCCGGCGTGGCCACCGGCCTGGCGTGGACCCCCGTGGGCGGAGATGTCCTCTTCGTGGAAGCGACGCTCATGCCGGGGAGCAGGGGGTTTGTCCTCACCGGGATGCTCGGTGACGTGATGAAGGAGAGCGCTCAGACCGCCCTCTCATGGGTCCGCAGCCACGCCGATCAGCTGGGGATTTCGCCGGAGTTCTTCGCCAACTCTGACATCCATGTGCACGTTCCCGCGGGCGCCATTCCCAAGGACGGCCCGTCGGCGGGCGTGACGATGGCGACGGCGCTGGGGTCCCTGCTCACAGGACGGAAGGAGAAGCCGTTGCTCGCCATGACGGGCGAGGTGACGCTGTCGGGCCGAGTGCTGCCGGTTGGAGGGATTAAGGAGAAGGCGCTGGCCGCGCATCGGGCCGGAGTTCGCACCCTCATCCTGCCGACGCGCAACCGCAAGAACGTGGACGAGGATGTCCCGCAGGAGGTCAGGGACGACATGACGTTTCACTTCGCGGAGGATGTTCAACAGGTCCTGAACTGGGCGCTGGAAGCGGAAGGGACTCCCCCGGAGCCGCCCGAATCGCTCAGCGACGGCGCCGCGCCGGTCGCCCCGGCGGCCCTCACCGTGACCACGCCCTGAAACTGTGGTCCTGCCCCCAGGGTCAACCACTGACGCAGAGGGCGCCGAGGACGCAGAGGGCCGCAGCGAAACCACTGCAGCAACCGCACAAAGTCGGCCTTTGACGACTCCATACCCCACGCAGGCGGATTTCGTGTGAGTGTTGCAGCGGTTTCAACCGCCGGTCTTCTCGTTGAAACGGCCTGGGGCTACGGAGACGCTCACAACGATCTGGCTAATGATCGTAACGGAGGCGGCCCCGCCGGCGATCGCTCCCCTCAGTCACCTGGGGTTCTTTGCGCTCTCTGCGTCAGGGGTTGACCCTGGGGCTGAGAAGTTCACGGGTGAGGCCCACATCGCGGGCCATCTGCGCCTTCAATGCGTCCAGTGACTCGAACTTCATCTCCTCGCGGAGGCGCGCGATAAACTCCAGTGACACCTCACGGCCATACAGGTCTCCGTCAAAGTCGAGGAGAAACGCTTCCACGGAGGGCGGCAAGCCGGGCGCCACGGTGGGCCGCACGCCAATGCTCACGGCGGCGTCGCGGGCGAAATCGTCACCAAACGCGCGGCAGGCGTAAATGCCGTAGCCAGGAACCAGTCGGTTCGGGGAGACCTCCAGGTTGGCCGTGGGATACCCCAGCGTGCGGCCCAATTGTTTTCCCTTCACGATCCGGCCTCCCAGCCGGTACGGGCGCGTGAGGAGCCGCGCCGCCCCCTCCACGTCGCCCTCCGACAGGAGCGACCGGATACGGGTGCTGCTCACCTTCTCGCCGTCCTGATGCAGGTGCGGCACAGTAGTCACGCCGAAGCCGCACTCCCGCCCGACGCGCAGCAGGGTATCGGCGTCGCCTTTCCCACCCTTGCCGAAGCGGAAATCCTCGCCGACCACTACCGCGCGGGGGTGCAGGAGGGCGCACAGCGTCTCCCGGACGAACTGTTCCGCTTCCTGGCCCATCAGTTCGGGCTTCACGTGCGCGACGAGGATTTCGTCGGGCCGCAGGGCGCTCAGGGCGTCCAACTTCTCGTGCAGGCTCATCAGGCGCTTCGGGGCCTGTTCCGGGCGCAGCAGCTCTTCCGGCAGCCGGTCAAAGGTGAGAAGCATGGAGCGCGCCTGCCGACGTTCGGCCTCCTCCAGAACACGGCGAATCACCGCCTGATGGCCCTCATGGACGCCGTCATACACACCGATGCCCAGCACGCGCGGATCGCCGGGGAGCAGGGAGGACGGGATATCGTCGTAGATCGTGGGAGTCAAGAGCGGCGGATCACGAAGGAGGTTCAGACGCCGGAAACAGCGTCTTAAAGGGAAAGAGTCGACCTTCGGAGGCGCGGGCTACCGCCACCAGGTCGCCGCCGGAGCGCGTGATTCCCACCACCGGGGCGTCGGCGAAACCCTCCGGCGCGGGCAGCGACCGCCCATGCCGCAGCTCCTCCAGCGCGTTATCATCCACTTCAACGAGAGCGCGAGAGTGAAGCGCGGCACTCAGGGGCGAGAAGCGTTCGGACAGAGACCCCATTCGGGCGAGCGTCTCCATCTCCTCCAGGGGCAGCGAGGCGTCCAGAGTAAAGGGGCCGACTCGCGTGCGTCGGAGGGCGGAGAGGTGCGCCCCGCAGCCCAGCGCTTCCCCCAGGTCGTGGGCGAGAGTGCGGACATACGTCCCGGAGGAGCAGTCCACCTCCAGGTCGGCGACAGGGGCGACTCCCGGTATAAAGTGGGTCAGATCAAGGCGATGGACGGTAACAGGCCGAGCCGCGCGCTCCACCTCGATGCCTTCCCGCGCCAGTTCATAGAGGCGACGGCCCTCGTAATGCACGGCGGAGACCATCGGCGGAGTTTGCAGCAGCTCCCCGGTGAAAGCGGGGAGCATTGCCCGAACGACGGCTTCGGTGAGGCCGGTCGCGTCTCGCCGCTGAAGGATGACCCCGGTCGCGTCCTGCGAGTCGGTCGTGACGCCAAACGCCACCTGCGCCGCGTAGGTCTTCATGCTCGCCATGAGATATTCGGAGAGGCGGGTCGCCTGCCCGACGCAGAGCAGGAGGACGCCGGTCGCCATCGGGTCCAGGGTTCCCGCGTGACCCACCCGCTTGATTCGCGTGGCGCGCCGCAGTCGGGCGACAGCGTCGTGCGACGTGATGCCCGGAGGCTTATCGAGGTTGAGGATGCCGTTCACGCCTGGATTATGGGGAAATAAGGACGTTTGGAAGCAAAGGAACGAAGGATGTGGACCGGTACGCGAAAACACCCGCCCAAACGCTCAGGCGGGCCGTTTCGCGTTCAGTTGGGACTGGCGCCATTACTTGATCGCGCCGTTGAGACCCTGGGGATAGAAGGCGCCTCCCGCCTCGTTGGCGCCCCGCACGATGGCGGCCACCTGTGCGGCGCTGCGCGACACAGCGAGACCATTCGAGTCGGTGGGGAAGAAGTTGCCGCTGGAGGGGGGCTGATCCAGACCATCCACCGCCGGGGCGTTGCCACCCATGAGGGCGAGTTGATAGCGCACGTTCCCTGCGTGGTACGCTTCGGTGGCGAGGATACGGGCGGCCGCTTCGAGGTAATCCTTGTTCGTGATGAGTCGCGCCGCGCCGGAGTAGGCGCTGACCCCCACGTCCTCGAACGCGCGGGCGAGAATGAGGAACTCCTGCTCACTGGCGAACCCGATCCCCAGGGCGTTCAGATTGATCGCGGGCTTGGCGACGGCGGCGCCTCCCAGGGCGGAACGAAGGAAGACGACGTGAGTCAGTTCGTCGTTGGCGATCTCCTGAGCCACCTGAAGCACGGAGCCTGAGAGAGAGACCTGACTTCCGCCGGTGGTGGCGCCGGGGGTTCCGCTGCCTGAAAAAAGATTGTCCGGGATGCCGTGGCCGGTGGTGGCGTAGCTGTAGAACTCGGCTTCCAGATACTCCAGGTTCAGAGCGAAGTTGAGAACGCTGACGTCCATGTTGGTGTTCGTATTGTTCGTGTTGGAACTGTTGAGGGGGGTGTTACTGCTGTCGCTGCCCCCGCAGCCCGCCAGCGCGAAGCCGGTGGTAGCGAGAACTGTGCCGCCCAAAGCGCGGAGGGCGTTTCGGCGGTTGAACCGACTCTCCAGCCGGGTAGTGATGTCGTCTTCCTTCTTCATG
>JBBRGS010000114.1:0-11976 GCA_038240635.1 Armatimonadota bacterium | reverse complement strand
CCGATCCGCTCGAAACTCGTGACGTAAGGCATCTTCCTCTCCTCCTCATACGCGGTCAGCTCGCTCCGAAACGCCCGATTCTCCTCAGCCGACAGCCCGATCATCCACTCCAGAAACCGAAACCGCTCCCGCACTTCCTCCTCATTCAGCCCCATCTCATACAGCCGCTTCGCCAGGGCGAACTTCACCCGCCGCCGCTCATTCCCCTTCGTCCCCTGAGCCGCCCGGTGCGCCGCCACCACCACCGAAAACAGGTTCGTCGGGGCTTCCACCAGCAGCCGCTCCACGTCCAGATCAAGCAGCTTCACCACCGGGAACTCAAACAGCGTCCTGCACCCGAACTGCTCCATGTAAAACTGATCGGGCCGCCACTCGCGGTGAGGGTCCCCCAGCACGGCGAGGCTGGTGATCGGGCGACGATACCGGTCCCAGATACGCGCATGATACCCGAACATCCTCTCCTCGAACGAAGGGTCCTTCTGCGACTGGACCTCGATGTGGGTGTAAACCCAGCGTTCCCCGCCGGAAAGGGCCTTCACGGAGACGAGGCGGTCGGCGTGGAGCGGGCCGACGAGGGCGTCGGGAGCGACCTGCTTCAGTTCGGCGTCGAGGAAGCGCGGCGGCTTGGAGAAGTCGAGCTGGGCGCCGATGTCAGGGAAGAGGAGGGCGAAGAAGTCCGCCAGCGCCAGTTCCAGCGCCTCCTTCCACGGGTGATCCGTCGGTTTCAACGCTTTGGCCAAGCCGATTTCCTCTTCCCCTGAACGGACTCCGGCCCCGGCGGAGGGTTCCACCGAAGCCGGAGCGTCTACATCGGCTCCTGTTTCTGGAGCGCCTTCAGCGGCCTTACTCCGCCAGCCGCGCCTTCAACGCCTCTTCCTGGCGGCGAATTTCCTCCGGCAGCCGGTCTCCGAACTTCTCGAAGAACTCCATCATGCCATCGGCTTCCGCGCGCCACGCCTCTTCATCCACGGTGAGCAGGTCCTCCATCGCTTCGGTGGAGAGGTCCAGCCCGTCGAGGTTCATCTGGGACGGTTCGGGCACATAGCCGATGGGCGTCTCGTGGGCTTCGGCCTTGCCTTCCATCCGGTCGGCGATCCAGAGCAGCACGCGGATGTTTTCGCCGTAACCGGGCCAGATGAACTTCCCGTTCTCATCCTTGCGGAACCAGTTGACGTGGAAGATTCCAGGAGGGTTGTTCATCTTTGCGCCGATACTGAGCCAATGCGCGAAGTAGTCGCCCATGTTGTAGCCGCAGAAGGGGAGCATGGCCATCGGGTCCCGCCGCACCACACCCGCCGCCGAGGTCGCCGCCGCCGTCGTCTCGCTCGCCATGCTGGCGCCCACGAAAACGCCGTGCTTCCAGTCCCGCGCCTGATAGACGAGGGGAGCGAGCCGGGCGCGGCGTCCGCCGAACAGGAACGCGCTGATGGGGACTCCCTGAGGCTGATCGTACTCCGGGGATTTCGACGGGCAGTTGGCGATGGGCGCCGTGAAGCGCGAGTTGGGGTGCGCCGCCGGGCCTTCGCCGTTCCAGGGATCGCCCTTCCAGTTCTTCAGGTTCGCGGGCGGCGTGTTGGTCTTGCCTTCCCACCAGGGATCGCGCTCCGGGTCCACGGCGACGTTGGTGTAGAGGGAGTTCTTGTTGATCGACTCCATCGCGTTCGGGTTGGTGTCGTAGTTGGTGCCCGGGGCCACGCCGAAGAAGCCGGATTCGGGATTGACGGCGTAAATCCGACCATCTTCCCCGACGCGAAGCCACGCGATATCGTCCCCGACGGTCCAGACGCGAATCCCCTGCGCCTCGAATTCGGGATTTTTGAGCATGGCGAGGTTGGTCTTGCCGCACGCGCTGGGGAAAGCCGCAGCCATATACATCGTCTCATGCCCCGGACGCTCCAGGCCGAGGATGAGCATGTGCTCGGCCATCCAGCCCTCGTCGCGGGCCTGCACGCTGGCGATGCGGAGCGCGTGACACTTCTTGCCGAGTAGCGCGTTGCCGCCGTAGCCGCTGCCGAAACTCCAGATTTGCCGGTCTTCGGGGAAGTGCGCGATGTAGCGGCGTTCCGGGTTCAGGTCTCCCAGGGAGTGCAGCCCGCCCACAAAGTTGGACGAGTCGCCGATCTGCTTCAGCGCGATGTCTCCGACCTTGGTCATGATGCACATCGAGACGGCGACGTAGCGCGAGTCGGTCAGTTCGCAGCCGACCTGACTGAATGGGGACTGAGAGGGTCCCATCAGGTAGGGCAGCGCGAACATGGTGCGGCCCTTCATGCTGCCGCGAAAGAGGGGGGTCAGTTTGGCCCGCGCCTCGCCGGGGTCCATCCAATTGTTGTTGGGACCGGCGTCTTCCTTCTCCTTGCTGCAGATGAAGGTGAGATGCTCGGTGCGGGCGACATCGTTAGGATTACTGTAATGGAGCAGGCAGCCGGGAAGGTGGTCCTGGTTCAGTTTCTCGAACACGTCCTCCGCGAGGGCTTCCTCAACGAGGTGGTCGTACTCCTCCTGGCCACCGTGCAGCCAAACGATCTGATCCGGCTCGGTGAGCTGAGCCATCTCCTCCACCCATTTCTGGAGGGGAGTCTGCTTATCGGACATAGGGGTCTCCTGTTGCGATCTATAAGGCGTTAGCGGTATGTGGCGTTTATGTGGCGTCTGTATGGCCCCAGGGTGGGCAACATCCCGATTATGCGACATCAGACGCTCCTTTTCTAACAACAAAGGGCCGCCTCACTGCACGCAAGGCGACCCTGTGGACCTGCAATCGGTTGTTTGAGATGCGATGAACCCGCCGGGGGCTTACCGCGCGCCGCTCGTGGCCGAGGACGCGCTGGTGTCCGGCGCCCGGAGAATGGGCCGGTCGGTGACGGAGTTGTCCACCACGAAGGACCATTCGCGGACTGTTTTATTGGCTTTCCAGTCGGCGACCTCCAGGCGCACGTTGTGGCGCCCGGTGGGGAGCGGCTGCACCACTTCGCGGCTGCCGGGTTTGGCCGAAGCCACGCGGTAGTAGATCAGGCCGCGATACTCGTCGTAGGTGTAATCCACCGCCTGGCCGTCCACGCGCATGACGATGGTGTTCGGATTGATCCCGGAGCCGTCGTCGGAGACATTCACGAGATAATTGATCGGCGGACGCCCGCTGATGAGGATCGCGCGGTCGGGCATTTCGCCCCAGACCAGCGGCGGCATGACATCGGGCGCGCCCGCCGTGAAGCCGAGCAGGGAGCCATCATCGGCCAGGATGAAGAGCTGATTGTTGGCGATGACCGGGGTCGCCGCCACATTCATCACCGTGGGCTGGGCCGGGTCGGCAGGGCGCACGCGATAGATCCAGAGCGGCGTGCCCCCTCCGCCATTGGCCGGAACGGCGGGAGCCGCGTCGGCGGGGGGCGTGTCGGCGAGCGTGGTGGCTCGGCCCGGTCGTCGGGTGGCGGAGCGGGCGTTGGTGGAGAGGGCGGCAGCGGTTCCATTCGCCGGATTGGTCAGGTCGGCGCCGGTGTCGAAGGCGTAGACGAAGCCGCGATTGGACCCGACAAAGACGGCGTAGCGCGACCGTCCGCCGTTCAGAGTGGGCGCAATGACGGGGGCGACGATAGGCGAGGAGTAAGCGGGACCCGCGATCTCGGTGCGCCACCGTTCACGGCCATCGAGGTTGAGGGCGAAAAAGTTTCCCTGGCGGGTGCCGAAGAAGATGCCCTGCTCAGTGACGGCGGGGGTATCGCTGATGGTGGCCCCGGCGGGGAAACTCCACCGCTGCCGTCCCCGCGACGAGGTGAGGGCCAGCAGGTTTTCGCCGTCCACCAGGTAGATCATGTCGTTGTGAATGACCGGCGTGGAGTAGGCGGGCGGGGCGGCCATCGTGTAGCGCCACCGGATGACGCGCTTCGGACGGCGACCCTGCTGCGGGGCCAGCGCGCGCGTCACATCAAGGGCGTAGGCGTTCTGATCCCGCGAGACGAAGTACAGGAAACCGTCGGCGTAGGTGAGCGACCCGACAATGGCGTCGTCGGCGCGGAACAGTTCGGGGATTTCACCCAGCGGCTTGCCGGTCGTCGCGTCCAGTCCGACGATGGAGCCGTTGCTCGTGCCGAAGAAGAGTTGGTTGTTCACCGAGATGGGCGACGCTGTAATGGAGGAGGAACCGGAAGGATACTCCCACGCAAAGTTGCCGGTGGCGGCTCGAATGGCGTACAGGTGCCCGTCCGACGCGCCAATGTAGACCATGCCGTTGTGGTAGAGCGGCGTGGTGCGCACCGTGGTGATGCCCGACTGCCCCAGTGAGCCGCCCGTGGAGGGGTAGAACCAGGACGTTTCGCCGCTTTGTGGCAGGAACGAGATGATCAGATCCCGCGCCGCAAAGAAGCCCCGTGCGGAATTCCCAACGTTCTGAGCGAGGATCGGGGAGGTCGGGTTGACGCCAGTGAGCGGCCGATTGGTGACGTAGCGCCACGACAACGAAAGCGGCAGCGTGATGGGGGTGCGGACGATCCCCGCATGCTGCGCGTCACCCCGGAACATCGTCCAGTCCTGCGCTCGCGCGGGCGCTGCTCCCAGGCTCAACGCGAGGCTCAACGCCGCGCTCAGGAGAACGGCGCCAGCGGCTCTCCGGTCGCCACCAGCCCCACGGGAGCAGCGCCTGGTCGCCGGGAGAGACGCGGCCGCGCAGGAAGCGCCAGCGGGGCGTTGCGACTTCTCGTTACGCGTCCTCATGGACGACCTCCTGACCCACATTCATCGAAAACCTTCCTTTTGCCGTGGCCTGCGCCTGCGGAGGGCGGCCTGTGAGGCGACGGATCAGCGCGGCACGGCGCGGACGCCGGATGAGCAGCCGTAAGAGCAACCGTTAGAGTATGAGAAGGCGCTTTCTTTCGCGTCAAAGAATCCATGCCCACTCGTTGCTACGAGGCAGGGCGAACGGGGGCGGTTCCTCCTCCGTTCCGTTTCCCTATTCCCCATCGCTCGCGGCTTCCCTTTAGAAACTCGTCCGCCCTCCTTTGTGACGCTGAAAGAAGAACACGATCCCCAGGCGCAAAGGGCGGCGGAGAATCTTTGCGGTGAAGCGGCGAGGAGCCATCAGGGCTTTTCCGATGGCGGATCGTTCGCGGAGAGGGCCGTCCCCCATGAATAGAGGTCCCCTCCGCAGCGGCGCGCTCATGGGTTCAGTTCGCTCCGCTGCGGTGGAGAAACAGGCGTTTCAGCGTGATCATGCGACGGCGGAGGGCGGCGTCCGTCGGCGGCTGGAATTCGCCGGTCATTTCGTCCACGGCGCTGGAGACAATCCTCACCATGCGATTGCTGATCATGACCGCCTTGAAGGCGTCGAAATCTTCTCTCATCACGATATCCACGATGGCCACGCGCAGAAACCGGGCTTCTTCTTCCAGACTACGGGTCAAAGGAGTCTCCTCGGAGAGCGGGAAGGCCGAGTATGACCCTGGCCGCCAATCCCGTTATCGGAAGCCCCGCGCCTAAACCGTATCCACGCTCGTCTTCAGCTTCAGCCGCCTTCGTTCCCGATGGGCGCTGCCTGCGCGCCCGCGAGGAGCGAGGTCGCCTCCCCCACGATGGCCCAGGGGTTGGCGCCCACCCGGAAGAGAAACACCACGGCGGAGCGGTCGCCTTCCAGTTTCAGGCGTCGCTCGATTTCCGCCGGGTCATAGGCGACACCTCGCTTCTTCACCACCACATGACCGACTCCCGCCGCTCTAAGGCGCCGGTTCAGCTCCTTCAGCCGAAACGGGAACGCCTCGCGAACGGCCCACGCGCGGGCGAACGGCGTCTCCACGAAGCGATCGGCGGAAAGATATGCGATCTTCGGGTCCAGGCGCCACGCGCTGATCTCCTCCGCCACTTCCGCTACGAGATGCGCGCGGCGGACGGCGGCGTCCGGCTCATAAATGAACGCCCCCACCGAGCGCACCGGCGGATCGGGCGCGCCCCGCGAAACCAGGGAGACCTCGGCGCCGGTGAGGGTGGCTCGCACATCCGCCGTCTTCAGGGCGCCGAACCAGAGGACGGCTTCTCGGCACTCCCCGCCTGAAGAGACGAGTTCGATCTCGGCCTCGCCCCGGAACGGTTCCCAATCGAAGGCGGGGGACAGTTTGAGGGTGGCTCCCTGGGCCTTCCGCGCCCACTCCACGATGGCAGACAATGGCGGGATAAGGTCCTCGCCTCGTCTCATCCGGCGCCCTTCCGAACGGCGCGAGGGGTCCGCGAAAAAGGCCGGAACGTCGGGTCGCCATTCGAGGGCATCCCCTCGCACCGGATGAAACCGCTCGGAGACGCCGTACACGCCTGCGTTGTGGCGCGCCATCGTCAGGGGGAGGGGGTCGCGCTCCACGGCGATCACGTGGGTATGCGCCGCCAAAGCCACCGCGTCCCCACCGATGCCGCACGTCAGATCGGCCACCGCGTCGAATGGGGCGAACCGACGCGCCCGCGACCGCGCGAGAGCCTCGCCGGAAGCCATCTCCAGGCCGTCGCGGGTGAAAAACATCTCCGCCGCGCGGGAGAACTTCGAGGCGGCGCGGTGGCGGAGTTCCACGGTCGTGACGGCGGCGGATGCGATGTCCGGCCCGTACCGAGGCCGCAGGCGGTCCAGGGCGGCGAGGGTATCGGGAGCGAGGACCGCATCCTGAAGGGCCTGAGCGCCTTCGGGGCTGAGGAGGAACCGCAACGCCTGATGGGTCATCCGCTGGTGGCGCCCATCACGGAGAGCGGGGCGAGCCGAGCGGTCGTCGCGCCGGGGGCTGGGGTCGGAGCCGGAGCGGTGTCGAGGGCCGGAGCGGCGGGAGAAGGCGACGCGGGAATCAGCAGGTCCGGCTGCCCAGGCCCGGCGCCGATAGTCCGATTGACAGGGGCGTTCAGGGCGGGCGGGTAAAATTTGGGGTTCCACCAGAGCGAGGAGAAGGCGGCCAGTGGTCCGCGAGCGCCTTGGTACTGGGAGCGCGGGCTGACTCCGACCACCATTACCTCCACCGGTCTCTCCGGGACGGGACGATACAGGAGCCGGATCGTGACTCCGCTCACTATCGGGTCGGCAGTAAAGCAGCGGCCCACCCCATTGTAGAGGATGGAAAGAGCGGTTGTCGTCTGGAGGGCTGTTCTCGTGGCTGCGAGGAACGAGACCGTGGCGGTGGCTTCGCTGGGATCCACCAGGGCGCTGGTCAGGGAGAGGAGAGCGGAGGGTTCGCCGGTCACGAGCGGCTCCCGTTCAAACGCCTCGCGGAGTCGGGCCTCCCGGAACGTTTCGGCGCCCTGAGGCGTGGGAGCGGGGCGAGCGGGGAGATGAGACAGACGCGGGGCCACCGGCGGCAGCGGCGCGGGCGGACGCAGGCCGGGCGGGAGAGTCAGCGGCGGCGGCTCCTCCATTTTGCCGTTGAGCGGAAGTCCCAATGTTCCCACCGTGAGGAACGCCCGAATACCCACGCCGATGAGCAGCAGAACGGCGATGCTTCCCACCGTCACCATGACGCGGATCCATGAGGGCGGCAGGGCGGCGTCGCCGGGGGGGGCGGGAGCCTGCCGCAGCCGGTCCATCTTGCGGCGGTCGGCGAGGTTTTCCGGGTCGAGATCGAGGGCCATGCGGTACCACTGGATGGCCTCCTCGCGGCGTCCCTGATCGCTGTACACGTCGCCGAGCAACGAGTGCGCGTTGGCGTCATCGGGATTGGATTGCAGAGCCTGCGCGCACTTTTCGAGGGCGGCGTCCCATTCGCCCCGCATCCGCGCTAAATTGGCCGAAGCGAGCAGGGAATAGATGGTGTCGGCGGTCACGGAGTCAGATTCAGGGGACGAAGGCGGCTCGGTAGCGGGCGGGTTCGTCAGGGAGCGGGGCGCGCTCGACGGAAGGGGAGCAGGGCGCGCGGGGTCCGTCGGCCTCTTCTCATGCCCCGGACCCTCCGAGAGAATCGCCACGGTCGTCGCCTCAGAGGTAGAAGAAATCAACATCCCAGGGAGCGATGCGGAGGCTGATATCCAGCGCCGGAGCCGAGTGCGTGATCGCCCCCACGGAGATGAAATTCACCCCGGTTTCGGCCACTTCGCGCACGGTGGTCAGATCAATGCCTCCGGACGCCTCCGTGAGCGCCCGCCCGCCAATCCGCTTCACCGCCTCGCGCAATTCCGAGGGCATCATGTTGTCAAGCAGCAGGCAGTCGGCGCCCGCGGCGAGGGCATCATCCAGCTCGGCGTTGTTTGTCACTTCCACTTCGACACGCAGGGTGTGGGGCGCGTGAGCGCGAACCCGCTCCACCGCCGCCTTCACGCCTCTCGCGATTGCGATATGATTGTCCTTGATCAGGATGCCGTCGCTCAGATTGTAGCGGTGATTCCGGGCGCCGCCGAGCCGCACGGCGTACTTCTCCAATGGTCGGAGGCCCGGAGTCGTCTTGCGAGTGTCCACGATGATGGCGCCGGTTCCCTCCACCGCCTTTACATACCGCGCCGCCAAAGTGGCCACGCCGGAGAGCCGCTGCATGAGGTTGAGGGCCGTGCGTTCCGCCGCCAGCAGGCCATCGGTGTCGCCGCTGACCCGAAAGACCTGATTGCCGGGGTAAGAGCGTTGTCCGTCCCACATGTTGGCCTCAAACTTAATCGTCGGGTCCAGTTGCAGGAACGCCTGGCGCGCGCCTTCCATGCCCGCGATGACGCCTTCCTGCCTGACAATCGCCTCCCCGTGGCCATAATCGTCGGGCGGCGCGATGTACTGGCTCGTGAGGTCGCCGGGGGTCAGGTCTTCCGCCAGCGCGCGGGCGACCGTCTCCTGAAACGCGCGGAGCAGCGGTTCCCACAAAGGTGCGACGGAACCTTCGATGCAGGTGTCGAGGAGGAGGTCGTTTTTCATCAGGAGAAGGGCCTCACGGGCAAAGCGTTTCGGTTTACAGGCGACAATTGGTGATCGGCGTTTCGAGGATGGCGGTGGCCCCCACGTCTTCCAGGCGGTCCATCACGCCGGGCGTCTCGCTTTTGGGGACCATCACGCGCACGGCCACCCAATCGGGATTCTCCAGTCGGGTGATGGTGGGACTATTGTAGCCGGGCGTGATCGTTTCCGCCTGGGGCAGCGCGGCGAGAGGCACGTTGTAATCGAGGAGGGTGTATCGTTCCGCCACCACCAGTCCTTCGATGCGGCGCACGAGGCGGTCGGCTTCGGGATTCGTTCCGGCGGGGTCGCGGGCGTAGAGAGCGGTCTGATACTGGCCGATGCGAGTGAGGATGTGCAGGCCGTGCGCCCAGAGGCTGTCGCCGGTCTCCACGAGGTCCACCACGGCGTCGGCCATGCCAAGTTCGATCATCACCTCCACGGAGCCGTTGAGGTACAGCGTGCGGACGGGGATGTCGCGCTCCTCGAAGAAGCGTTGAGCGAGATTGGGAAACTTGGTGCCGATGGTGGAGCCGGAGAGGTCGGACACGTCCGTGAGGGCGTCCCGTCGCCGCACGAGGACGTTGAGCGAGCAACGCGCGAAGCCGAGGTCGAGTCGCTCGATGAGGTCGCCCCCCTTCTCCGCCACGATGTCCTGCCCCGTGAAGCCGAGGTCCACCGCCCCTTCCGCGATCAGGACGGGAATGTCGTCGGGCCGCACGTAGACAAGCACGGCGTCCATCCCGGCGCAATGCGCGAGGAGGTACCGTTCGCGCTGGTGGAACTTCAGCCCGGCGCGCCGCAGCAGCGTCTCCACGGGTTCGCGGAGGCGGCCCTTGCTCGGCACGGCGATGCGGAGTCGCCCGGCGAGGTTCTCGCGGTCATGCTCCATGCGACGCTGACTCCCCTTCCCCGGTCTGATGAATCACTCGGCGTTGCCCCGACTCTCCTTCTCGGCGATGCCCGACGTTCCATAGCGGCGCCGCAACTCGGCGAAGACGGCTTCAGGGGCCACCTCCCGCAGGCCGAGCATGACCCAGAGGTGGAACAGCAGGTCGGCGGCCTCATGAATGAGGTGCCGGGTGTCGGCCTCGCGCGCAGCCTCGACGACTTCGGCGGCCTCCTCGGTCAGTTTCGCCCCGATGGCGTCCACTCCTCCGTCCAGCAGGCTGACGACGTACGACCGTTCGGGCCGCTCCGCCTGACGCCGCCGGATGACCTCCGCCAGTTCCAGCAGGATGTCCGCTTCACGCGCTTCGATCACGCGGGGCCTCCATCGTGGACTACAACGCCTTCCAGCAGCGTGTACGCCACAGAGCCGTCGTCCCGCAGAATGGCGAGATCCGCTCGCTTCCCCACAGTGAGGCTTCCCCGGTCGTGGGAGACGCCGGAGAGCCGCGCGGGGACCTCGCAGGCCATGCGCGCCACCTCTGGCAACGGCGCTCCAGTGAAGGCGCCCATGTTCCTCGCCGCGCGGTTCATCGTGAGCATGGAACTGGCGATGGTCCCGTCGGCCAGGGTACAGCGGTCGCCGCGTACGGTGACGGTGTGCGCGCCCAGCGTGTATTCGCCGTCGGGCATCCCCACCGCCGACATCGCATCCGTCACGAGGGCGATGCGGTCGGGTCCCTTGGCGCGGTACGCCAGTCGTACTGTCTGCGGGTGGAGATGAATGCCGTCGGCGATGAGTTCCACGGTGAGGGCATCCTCGTTGAGGCAGGCGGCGGTCAATCCCGGCCTGCGATGGTGGAGCGGCGGCATGGCGTTGAACAGGTGCGTAGCGTGGGTCGCGCCTCGCTCGATGGCGTTGAGGGCGGTGTCGTAATCGGCGTCGCTGTGGCCCAGGGAGATGATGACGCCCTCCTCGCGCAGCAGGGCCATGAGGTCATCCGCGCCAGGCAGTTCCGGGGCGAGGGTCATCACGCGCGCCAGGCCGTCGGCTTCGCGGAGATAAGCGCGGCACTTTTCGGGGTCGGGGCGGCGAATCCCTTCCTCCGACTGCGCGCCCTTCTTCGCCGGGTTGATGTACGGCCCTTCGATGTGGAGGCCGACTATCCGCGCGCCCATGTGAGGCCGCTCGGCGGCGCGGCGGCACGCCTCAATCGCGCGCATCAGGTCGTCGTGGCGGGCGGAGAGCGTTGTCGGCTGCCACGAGGTGACGCCGTATCGGAGGAGGTCCGCCGCGATGCGATCGATGCCCGCTTCGCCGTGGAGCATCACGTCGTCGCCGTGGCCGCCGTGGATGTGAGTGTCCACGAAGCCGGGGAAGAGCGTGAGGCCGGACGTGTCCAGGATGCGCGAACCGGGTTCGGGCTGAAGGTCGGATGAGCGGCCAATCGCGTGGATGCGCCCGTCTTCGATGAGGAGTACGGCGTCCTCCACCACGCCGTCGGGGGTGACGGCGCGGCCTCCCGCCAGGGCGATGCGGTCGTTCATGGAGCCTCCTGAGGGGCGGGCGCGGGGGGAGAAGCGCCGCCGCTATTCAAGTTAAGTTGAATCGGAACCCGGCCTGTTAAAGGTTGGGGCTTGAAACTTTACCAGGTCGAGGCCGGTCACCCGCAGGATTTCATTCGCGAGGTAGGTCTTGCCGCGAGGGGTGGCGCCTACTTCATGCAATATGCCCTGGGCGACCAGCTTCTTCACTTGATTTTGCGCCGCCGGATAGCTGATGCCCAACACATCCCGCGCTTGATTGATGGTCAGCGCTGGCGACACAAAAAGCGCATCGATGAGGGTGAACAAGGCGCCGGAGGAGCGAGAACCGGCGAATCGGTCCTTCCATTCCTGTTGCAGGTCCTGGAGTCGTTTCGCCCGTTGAATGGCATCTTGAGACGTCGCCCTCCCCAAGCCGGAGAAGGCGCCCGCTTCGGTCGCTCGTGACCTCTTCCGGCCTCATGGGGAACGGCCCTCCGCCGGTTCGGTCAGCCACGACGCGACGATCATCCACGCGGCGGCGGCCACCTCCTCCGCCGGGCAAGTCGCGTCGAGGACGCGGATGCGCTGCGGCTCACGGGCGGCTTCGGCGAGGAAGCCCTGGCGGAGGCGGTCGTGGAAGGCGTCGTCGCGCCGCTCAATCCGATCGCGGCGGGCGTCGGCGCGGCGCGCAAAGCCGA
>JBBRGS010000113.1:0-12064 GCA_038240635.1 Armatimonadota bacterium | reverse complement strand
ATCCTTCAGGAAGACATTGACGGCGTGATGCGCGTCCTCTCCGACGCCTACCGCAACAGCAAGGGCCAGACCAAGGTGGAGAAGCGGCAGGAGTATGTCGCCGCCTTCCAGCTGAAGGATTACCTCCGCGCGGACATCACCTCCGAGACGTTCGGCCCCGCCAATCCCGACAATACCCTCGTCTCCCACACGCGCACCGTCCGCTTCGTCTCCACCAATCGCGCGACCGGCGCCCAGGTGACGGAAGATCAGACCGAAGTGCAGCAGTGGGCGAAGGAAGGCAACCTCTGGCGCCTCCTCAGCTCCGACAGCCCCTCAGACAACACTGGAGGCGGCCCGTCCATCGCCAATCCGGAGGAGCGCGTGCGGGCGGAGAACCGTAAACTGATCGCCGCCGTCTCCGGGGGGAATGTTGAAGACATCATGAAGGAATACTCCGAGTTCTACCTGGATGACCGGGGCCTCGACAAGACGAAAAAACGGGCGGCTTACGAGGCGCTTTTCAACCAATACAACATCCTGCGCGTGGATGTCCTCCAGGAGACGTACGGCGCGCCCAACCCGGACAACACCCGAATCACCTACACCGCCACGAAACGCTTCATCATGCGGGACAAACAATCGGGCGAGGAAGTGATTGACAATCGGGCCGAGATTCAGGAATGGGGCAGCGAAGGGGGTGTCTGGCGCATCATCTCCTCCAACAACCCGGCGGCGGGCCAGCCCAGCGCCAACCCCACCGGTGAGGTCCGCGCCCGGGACCTGGAACTTGACGCGGCGCTGGCTCGCGGCGACGTGAGCGCAATCATGCGCTCCTACTACTCGCAATACTACCTGGATGACACACTGAAAGCTAACCTGGACCAGGAACGGGCCGCCCTGGAGGACTTCTTCGCCAAATACCAGATCATCCGCATCGATAACCTTGATCTGCCAAAAGAGTGGACAGATCGCCTTTCGCCCCTCGTGCCGCTCCTACCGTACCAGGCCAACCCCGACGGCACGCTGGTCCTGCACGCCTTCGTCAAGCGAGTCGTCTACCGCGACAGGATTACCGAGACGCAATACACGGCATCCGTGCCGGGCGGCTTCCTGTGGGGCAACGAGGAAGGGACGTGGCGGGTCATCGCGCCGCGCCATCATCCGCTCTTCGAGAAGAAAAGCATGCCTGACTTCTACCGGCGCTGGTCCACCTACCCGCCGGCTTACGCGGAACAGTCTCGCTTCCGGCGCTGAACCGGCGGGTGCGCCGAACGACGTAGCGAACCCATCAAACGAAGAAGGCCGGGGACCCCATAGCGAAGGGTTCCCGGCCTTCTTGTATACGGTCTCCGCGCGACCGGAAGGAGGAGCGGGAGCGGATGGAACTACAGGCGCTCATCCTCTGAATCGATCTTCGGGAGATAAGCGTCTCCCGGTCTGAGAATGGTCATTTCACCGTTTTTCCATCCCACCACGTAATTCCCGGCTTCGAGGTGTTCGCGCACCGCCTGGTGGACGGCGGCCTGTATCCGTGCCGTCAACTCGGCCTCGTTGGAGTAGAGGCGTTCGATCTCCTGTCGAATTCGGAGCTCAACCTGCTGTGACGTCATGAGCGCTGCCTTTCTGTATGATTTCCCAGAGATCGGGTTGGGCGATTTGTGTCTCGCTGCTCGATCCTGAAGCGATAAGTTGAGGTTCCAGCAGATCCGAATTGTTATACACAAGCCAGACATCCGACAAAGGAATATACAGGTCCAACAGGTTGATTATACTTTTAACATACCGACGGCGGATAGTCGCTTCAGGTATCGAATGTCCTCCCCGTCGGACCCTTTCCTCCACGCGAGCAACCGCCAGGCCGGCGTTCTCCAACCAGAAATAGATAAGTTGCACGGTGTAACCGGAGCGTTTTATCCGACCGATACGGGAAGCCAGAGAACGGCCGGCCAGGGTCGTTTCGATTGAAACTGAGCTTCTTTGTTGGACTAATTCCTTCCATGTCTCCAAATACTGGCGGCCAGCGGGAAGATCGTTGCCGGGAGCATGACCGCCCGGCAACGACATGGCGATGGTATCCGCGTTCAGGAAAGAGATGTCGCCGGGCAGTACCCTTGGGGCGCTCGTGCTCTTTCCCGCGCCATTCGGACCACCCAGGATAATCAATTGCGGCGAACCGCCCGGCTTCATGATACCCATCTCTCTCTATTCCTACCTCTCCTGAGGCGTTGCTCCCTTCTGTATCCCTATCCCTGGAATCACTCTACCGCGTAGCTCGCGATCAAGTCGCCCACCTCCGTGGTGGACCTCCCCATCCGGCCCGCCGCGAGGCTCTTCAGGTCCTGCGTCAGCGCCTTCACCACCGCCTGCTCCACCCGTTCCGCCGCGCCGAACTCGCCCAGGTGTTCCAGCATCATCTGCCCCGCCATGATGCACGCCAGCGGGTTGATCACGTTCTGGCCGGTGTACTTCGGGGCGGACCCCCCAATCGGCTCGAACATGGAGGCGCCTTCCGGGTTGATGTTCCCTCCCGCCGCGATCCCCATGCCGCCCTGGATCATCGCGCCGAGGTCGGTGATGATGTCGCCGAACATGTTGTCCGTCACGATCACGTCGAACCATTCCGGGTTCTTCACCATCCACATCACGGTGGCGTCCACGTGGGCGTAGTCGGTCGTCACGTCGCCGTACTCCGGCGCGATCTGGTGGAACGCGCGCTCCCACAGGTCAAAGGCGTAGGTGAGGACGTTGGTCTTGCCGCACAGAGTCAGTTTCTTCGCCTTGTTGCGGCGCTGGGTCAGTTCAAAGGCGTAGCGGAGGCACCGCTCCACGCCCATGCGCGTGTTGATGCTCTCCTGGGTCGCCACTTCGTGGGGCGTGTCCTTGCGGAGAACGCCGCCCGCGCCCGCGTAGAGGCCCTCGGTGTTCTCGCGCACCACCACGAAGTCTATGTCGGCGGGACCCTTGTCCTTGAGCGGCGTCTCTACGTTGGGATACAGTTTTACGGGGCGCAGGTTGATATACTGGTCCAGCTCGAAGCGAAGGCGCAGGAGGATGCCCTTCTCCAGGATGCCCGGCTTCACGTCGGGATGGCCGATGGCGCCGAGGTAGATCGCATGGAAGCCGCGCAGCTCGTCCGACGCGCCGTCGGGCAGGACTTCGCCCGTGCGGAGGTACCGGTCGCCGCCGAAGTCGAACTCCTGCGTCTCGATGTTGAAGCCTTCCCTGCCGGCGACGGCGTTCACCACCTTCATGCCTTCGCGGATGACTTCGGGGCCGGTGCCGTCGCCCGGCAGCACGGCGATTCGGTATGACTTGCTCACGATAAGGGTCCTTTCCAGTGTGGATAGGGAGCGGAGAGAGGGATCATGCGGCGCCCGCGCGCCGTTAGACTCTACGGAGTCCGCCGCGACGGGGCAAACGCGCGACTTTTCGCCTTACGGCAGCACGGAGCCGCCGTCCACGTTCAGCACGCAGCCGGTCATCATCACCGACTCGTCCGACGCGAGGTACACGGCCAGGTGCGCCGAGTCTTCGGGGGTCTGATGGCGGCCCAGGGGCATCTTCTCGGACCACCGGCGTAACTCATCCTCATCGTGGCCTTCATCGGCCTGCACCACCAGTTCGCCCTCGCTCAGCACCCAGCCGGGGATGAGATAATTGCACCGAATCCGCTGGCGCACATACGCCTTGGCGATGTTGCGCGTCATGCCGAGCAGCCCCGCCTTGGAAACCGAGTAGGCGAACAGGTTGCCGCCCCCGCCCAGCCCGTGATACGACCCAACATTGATGATGCTGCCCCCGCCGCGCTCGCGCATGGCCCCCACCGCGTGCTTGCACATGAAGAAGGCGCCCTTCAGGTTGATCGCCATGACGCTGTCCCAGAACTCCCCGGTCGTCGCTTCCAGGTTGTGGCGCGGGAAGATACCGGCGCAGTTCACCAGCGCGTCCAGGCCGCCAAACGCCTCTTTCGCCGCCTGAATCGCCTTGTGACAGTCGTCTTCCGCGCTCACATCCGTGCGGCAAAAGACCGCGCGCCCGCCCACGTCCCGAAGGCTTTGCGCGGCGGCCTCGCCGGTGGACGCGCTCCGGTTGGCGATGACGACCGCCGCGCCCTCGCGGACGAACGCATCGGCGATACCCCGCCCGATGCCCGTTGCGCCGCCTGTGACGACGGCGACCTTCCCTTCCATACGACCCATGCGCCTCTCCTTAACTCTGTGAAAGGTGTGAAATTAGAGGTACTCGAAGTATTCCGCCCGCTCCCAGTCGGTCACGGTGCGTTCGTAGCGGTCTTCCTCGCCCTGCTTCAGCGCCACGAACCGCTCCACCAGTTCCGGCCCCAGCCGCTCGGTCAGTTCGCGGCTGTCGCACAGGGCGGCCAGCGAGTCGCGCAGGCTGTTGGGCAGAATGGCGGTTTCGGCGTCGCGCTCGTGGTCGTAGGCGCTGCCTTCCAGCATGGGCGGAAGCGGCGGGGACTCCTCCAGCCCATACATCCCTCCGGCGATGGCGGCGGCGATCACGAGGTACGGGTTCGCCTCGCCGCCGGGGACCCGGTTCTCGAACCGCAGCGAATCCCCCTTGCCGAGCGTTCGCGCCGCCGCCGTCCGGTTGTCGATGCCCCACGTGGCGGAGATGGGTCCCTGTCCGCGCGTCCGCAGTCGCTTGTAGGCGTTGACCGTCGGCAGGTAGAAGGCGCACGCGGGAGCCATCAGGGCGAGCTGGCCGGAGAGCCAGTCGCGCATGAGAGCGCTCATGCCGTGAGGCGCATCGGGATCGTGGAAGAGGGAGCGGCCGTCGAGGTCGCACAGTTGCTGGTGGAGGTGCAGCCCGCTCCCCGCCTCGTGCGTGAGCGGCTTGGAGATGAAGGTGGCGAGCAGCCCCCGCTTGGTCGCCGCCTCCTTGATGAGATTCTTGACGCGAAACGCCGAATCGGCCACCACGAGAGGAGCGCCCGCCTTCATCGTGATCTCGAACTGGCCGGGGCCGTCCTCCAGAATCGCCGTCTCGATGTCAAATCCCATCGCGCCGAGCAGCCCTTGAAGGTCCTCCCGGAAGCCGTCTTCCTCCGGGCCGCATCGCGTGCGGTACGCCTGTCGCCCCGGCCCCAGCGGCTCCCCTTTCGCGTTGAGCAGGTAAAACTCGAACTCCATCCCCACCCGCAGCGAGTAGCCGCGCGCCAGCAACGTCTGGAGGATGCGGCGCAGGGCCGTGCGCGGCGCAAACGCCACCGGGGAGCCATCCACCATCTGCGGCTCGGCGAGGACCTGCGCGGTGGACGCCTCCAGGGGGAAGCGAAGCAGGGTTTCGGGCAGCGGCAGCGCGTGAAACGTCGGCCAGCCGTGCCGCTTCTCCGGGCTGTCGGCGCGCGTCGTCTCGCCCTGAAGGTCCATCTCCATCGCCGCGCTGCTGAACCCGAAGCCGTCGCGCCACCCGTCCAGAAAGCGGCTCAGGGCGAGGCGGTGCCCTCGCGCCAGTCCGTGCAGATCGGACCATTCGACGCGGACGATCTTCGTCTTCCACGACTCAAACAGGGCCGCGAACGGCTCGGAGCCGCGCGCTGGAGTCGCAACAGGCCGGGAAGGGGAGGAAGGCATGAGAGAGGAGCGTGCGGAAAGAAGGCGCCGGACCAATGGAAACCGTATCCGCGCGGGGAGCCGGGAGAACCGGGCGGAGGGTCAGCCTGTTCCCGATTGTACGTTTCGCTCTCGTCACGGAACAACCTTGCCACGCTCTCCGTGTCGCGCAGGCGCCTCCGTGTCGCGCAGGCGCCTCCGTGTCGCGCAGGCGCCTCCGTGTCGCGCAGACGCCTCCGTGTCGCGCAGGCGCCTCCGTGTCGCGCAGACGCCTTACCGAGAGGGTGTACACGGCGAGGCGGCCCTCCGCAGAGAACCGCCCCGCAAGGTGACAACTGATTGTGGCCTTCACGCACATGAGCGGCCGCGACCGGCGCCTCATGGAGCGAAAAGGGCGCCTCCGGAGACCCTTACGGGGTCTGGAGGGGCGGCGTTGGGGTCGCGAGAGTCGCTTCCCGGCGCGTGGAGCGGGATTCCATCCGCTTCAGCGCGCTCCGCTGGTAGATACTGCCCTTTCCCTTCGTGACCGCATGACCGTTGTGGTGCGATTTGAGTTTCGATTTCGGCATGGGGACATCTCCATCATCCGGGAGCCTTCGCTCCCGATGACGAGCGCATGAGGGAACCGTCGCCCCTCGTCCTCCGACCACTGAACCGCCGAAGCGGGGCCATCCCCCAGGGATGCATTCGGTATAGCGAAAGCGGCGCCGCATTCCAATTCTCCGCTCAATCGTTCGGAAGCGAGCGGGGCGCTCCGCCAAAACCGTTTGGGTCCTTCCGGCGTCGGTCAATCCTCCACACCCTCCGGCGCCCTGAGACCTGATCCCATGATCGGCGGGAGCGACCGGGGACTGAAGCGCAATCTGGAGAAGCGCCCAAAGAGAGAGGGCGACGGGACTGAAGCGCTCCCCAGCGGGGTATACTTCCATGCGCATCGCATCGCGTGCCTGTCGCCTTCACCGACACGAGGGTCGGCGGCGCGACAAGCGCGCAAGGAGATCATCATGCATCTGAAGATCGAATACTGCACGGCGTGAGGGTATCTCTCCAAAGCCGTCAGTCTGACGGAAACCCTGCTCAACACCTACAAGAATCGGATCGCCACCCTCACGCTGCTCCCCTCCGGCGGAGGCGTGTTTGAAGTCACCCTCGACGACCGCCTGATCTTCTCGAAAAAGAAGGAAGGCCGCTTCCCCGCCGCCGAGGAGATCGAGAAGATGCTCAATGCGGGATAGCGCCGCTCAACACCCTGGGGCGGCGTCCACAGCGGCCATGCCCCAGGGTTTCGCTATGGGATTACCTGAGGTCAGCCCTGTGCGGGAATGGCGCGGGTAGCCGAGGTCAAATTCTCCAGGGCGGCGCGGCGACGGGCGAGGCGCGCGGGTTGAGCGAAGCAGGCGTCCAGCAGCCCTTCCAGCGCGATGAGATACGCCTGCGCCTGGAGCGTCTCCTGATCCATCGGATTGGGATGGGGCTGTCGGGTGAACGCCTCTTCGGCGGCCCGGAGCGCCTCCAGCAGCGCCTGCGCCGCCGGTTCAGGTCTGACCTCCGTAAGGCCCTGCTCCGCCGCCTCCGTCACCTGAGCGAGGAAGTCGTCGGGAGCGGCGCCCCACCGCTCCCTCAGCAGGCAGGAAAGGCAGCGGCGGCTGAGCGCGGCGGACGCGGAGGGGTCGTCCACGAGGATGAACCGGGCCTCGGCGTAGTCGCGCGCCCAGCCTTCGGGGATGTCGGCGGAGGGAGGCGACCCTTCGCCCGGCGGATACGACGCCACCACTTCCACCACATCGAAGGCGGCGTCCCGGCGCTTCAGGCTGATCGCGAGGCGCCCGCACGCCGAACACGTCACGGTGTCTACCGACCAGCGTCCATCAGGGTCGGAGCCGAGGAGCTTGAGGTCCATATCGGCGGGGCGCATCACGGCGCCGCAATGGGGACACGACAGGCAGGACATAAGGAGTCCTCACGGCGTCGGCGCATGGCGGGCATGGCGCGACGAGGAGGCGGTTTCCGAAAGAGGGGGCTGAGCGCGGCGCGGCGCCCATCATGCTCCATCATGACATAGCGCCAGGGAGTTAGGTAGAGGATGAGCGCCCCAGCGCCAGGATGACTTCATCAGAGGACCCTGGCGACTGAAGTCGCGGCGCCAGAAGCACGAAGTCCAACCTCGCGGATCTGGAGCGACGGGGAAAGCCGGTAGTCGGCGCAGGCCGATTTTGCGTGGTTGGCGCCGCAACTTCAGTCGCCGGGGGCTTTTACCGGGTCGCCCCACCGCCCCACTCCGAAGGGAGAATTCATGTCCATGGGTTTACTGGCGTTCGCGCGCTGGCTGCAACAGGTCTGCCTCTGCTTCTGGATCGGCGGCCCGGTCGTCATCGGGGCCATCGTCGCTCCGATGGCGTTTCGGCACGCGGGCCTCACCCCCGAACAGGCGGGAAACGTCGTCGGCCCCAGCCTGGCGCGGCTGAACGGCCTGCTGTACGCGACCGGCGCGCTCCTCCTCCTCGCTCAACTGGCCGAAATGAGGCTTGACCTCGGTCAGACCTCGCTGGCGCGACGGCTGCGCTGGGTTCGGTTCGTCTGCGCCGCCGCCATGTTCGGCATCGTCCTCTGGCTCGGCCTCGCCGTCATGCCCCGCCTGCTCGGCGACCGCGCGGCGGGCCGCATGGGCGACTTCCGCATCTTCCATCAGCAGTATGGCGGCTGGACGCAGGCGCAAACGCTGCTCGCGCTGAGCGTGGCGGCCCTCACGGCGTGGCTCTCGGCGCTTCCTCACCTCACCCCCCTCCGTCGCGTGGAAGCGGGACCCGCTGGCTCCCCTCGTGAAGGAGCGCTCAAAGACGGCTGAAACTTCGCACGCCTGCTTCCGTCTCAATTACCGGATTTCACCAGTTCAGCGCTCTTCCGCCGCCGAACGCCCTCTCCCTGGCAGGTCTCCTCCGTGTTTTGCCGCCCGTCGAACCGTCCGCGTCCCGCCTCCGTCCGCCGCGCGCCTCGCTCGTGCGAGGAGTCGGGGGTCGCCCTCATCATGGCGATCTTTGTCCTCGCCATCCTCCTGAGCCTCGTCGTCTCGATGGTGAGCGCCGTGCGGGTGGACCTCAAGGCATCGCGCAACTACGCCGAGGGGATTCAGGATAACGCCCTGCTGGACGGCGCCCTCGCCCGCGCGCGAGTGGTCCTGCAAAACGACACCGACACGGGGCAGGACACACTGGATGACGACTGGGCCACCTTTGGCGATAACGGGAAGGTGGAGTTCGCGCTGGGAGACGGGCGGTACCAGATCGAGATTCTGGACGCAGGGGCGCGCCTCAACCTGAACACCGCCTCGCGCGAGTCGCTGCTGCTGCTGCCCGGCGTCACCGACGAACTCGCCGACTCGCTGATTGACTGGCGCGACGCCGACGACACCCCTGGAGCGTCCGGCGCCGAATCCGACGTGTATCAGGGGTACCCGCGCCCGTATCTCGCCAAAAACGCGCCGCTCGACACGGTGGATGAACTCCTCATGATCCAGGGATTCACGCCCGATCTCGTGTTTGGCGACCCGACCCAGCCGACGCAGGACGAGACCACCGGCGCCACCGTCACTCAGGGCCTCGCGGACCTCGTCACCGTCCGCTCCTACGAAGCGAACCGCACCGCCACCGGAACCGAGCGGCTCAACCTCAGCCAGGTTACCGAGCCGCAACTGCAAGCTCTCACCGACCTCAGCCTCACCCAGCCTCAGACGCAAGCCATCGTCGCGCATCGCGGCACGACCCCGTTCCGATCCGTGGCGGACCTCCTCGATGTGCGACTTATCGTCCAGAACGGCGGAAACCAGAACGGGGGCGGGCGTGGCGGCAACCAGGGCGGCAACCAGGGCGGCGGAACCACCCTCGGCGGCATCGCCATGACCCGCGAGCAGGTCCGCCGGATGATTGACCTGTTCACCGTCTCCTCCGCGAAAACGCTGGAAGGCCGCATCAACGTGAACACTGCGCCGCTTACTGTGCTGGAGACGCTGCCGGCAATGACAGAGGAAGCGGCGAACAAAATCCTCACCAATCGCCCGTTCGAGACTGTGGGGGACCTGCTGGACGAGAGCGTGATGAACGAGGCGCAGTTCCGGCAAATCGTCAACCTCGTCAGCACGAAGTCGTCGGTGTTCCTCGTGCGGATCAAGGCGACGGCGCACCCCGGCGGGCGTGTCCGCGCGATGGAAGCGCTGGTGGAGCGCACCGACACGGGTGTGAAACTCCTGCGCCGCCACGAAGTGGGACGCTGGCCCGGCTGGCAGTCGTGGGGCTGGACGGAGACTCCCAACGCCGCTTCCAATACGACCACCACCACGACGACAACCCCTTAAAAACCTTCCTGATCCGACCTGCATCTCCCTTAAATCCGCCTTCTACTCTAAACGGAGCCACACTTGCGCACTCGTATCGCCTGGGGACTGGACATCGGCAATTCCGCCGTCAAGCTCGTTCGCGCGGAGGAGTCCGGAGGCCGGATCACGTTCACCCCGCACGGCCCGGTGGCCCTCTCCACGGAGCTCCCCGGCCCGGAAGCGGTGGCTCAGGCGCTGGAGACGCTCCTCACGTCCGCCGGGGCGAAACGTTCCAGCCCGGCGGTGGCGCTGCCCCGGTCCATCGCCACGTTTCGGTTTCCGCAATTGCCGCGCGTCACGGGGCCGCAGCTCGCGCAGATGGTCCGCTTCGAGGCGCAACGGTTCATCCCGTTCCCGCTGGAGGAGGTGGCGCTGAGTTTTCAGCCGCTTCCCGGCCAGCGCCACACCGCCGTCACCGCCGTCACCGCCGAAGGGACGGTGGACCAGGTGGAGCTGCTCCTTGTGGCCGTGCAGCGCGAGGTGATCGCCGAGTATCAGGCCGCGATGAACGGGCATATCAGCCCCTCGCATCTCTCCGTCAGCAGCCTCGGCCTCTGGAACGCCGTTCATGCCGCCGCCATGCCTCTGGAACACGAAGAGGCGCTCGTGGTCGTGGACATCGGCGGCAAAACGAGTACGGTGGTGGCTTTTCACGGCGGCGAGATGGTCTACAACCGGTCGGCTGGCATTGGAGGGGACAGCCTGACAACCGCGCTGATGTCGGAGTCGGTGAGCCACGCCGATGCGGAGGCGGAAAAGCGCTCAGAAGGGCTGAACGCGCTCCTGGCCGGGGCGTCTGAAGGGCCACTGTCCCGCGAGGCGTCCCCCGCCGAAGGGTGGGCGCAGGCGCTGGTGTCGGAGTTGCGGCGGTCGCTGGCGGCGTTGCGCGGCGAGCGGAAAACCGTTCGCGTGGAGCGGGTTTATCTCTCCGGCGGAGGCGCGAAAACTCCCGGCCTCGCGGCGTATGTGGAAGCGGCCCTCGGCCTGCCTACGCAGACTCTGCAATTGCCCGGCGTCGTCCCGGACCCTCAATTTCTCGAAGCGGCGGGCATGGCCCTCGGCGGGCTGGAGCGAGGCGTCTCCACCGTGGACCTCGTGCAGGAGGAGGTGGAGCGCGCCCGCGTCATGCGCCGTCAGCGTATGCAGACGCGCCTCGCCCTCCTTGTCGGCGCCGTGATCCTGATCGGCGCCATCGCTCTCGGCCTCAGCGTGGAGCAGACGCGCCGCGACAATCAAATGAAGATTGACAAGGCGCAGCTCCTCCTCGATCATGCGACGAGTAAGTTCAAGGCGAACCAGAAGGCGTACGACGACGTGATGCAGCGGGCGCAAATGCTCGACGCCGCGTTGCGGCCGCCCCACACATGGCTCGACCTGTTGCAGGAGGTGAGCGACCGCACGCCGTCAGGTGTCTGGCTGTCGGGCATCGACCTGGAGAAGGGGAAGCCGCTCGCGCTGCGCGGGTCCGCCCTCAGCCAGGGGGCGGTGCAGACGCTGTGGGGAAACCTCGCGCGGTCGCCGCTGCTCATCCGGCCCACCCTGTCGTATTCCAACGCCGCGAAGGTGGCGGAGAAGCAGATCTTCCAGTTCGGCGTGTCGGGCGAGATCATGGGGAACCAGCCGAAGCCGGTTCGTCCGCCTCGGAAGAAAACGACGAAGCGGCCCGCCCCAGGACCGTCCGGCGCTTCCGGGACGACGAAGTGAGAGGCCGCCAGGGACTGAGGGGGCTGAAGGGACTCAGAGGCTTCAGGAGAGCTCCCGGAGGTCCGCGGGGGGGTGAAACCGCTGCAACAACCGCACGAAGTCGGCCATCGCCGACTCCTGTTATGCCGCTGAACTCCGTCCATGAGTGACCCCCTACCTCACCCCGGCCTTCGGCCACCCCTCTCCCACAGGAGAGGGGCCGGTGAGATCATGATCTCTATGGATACAGACCCCCTACCTCACCCCGGCCTTCGGCCACCCCTCTCCCACAGGAGAGGGGCCGGTGGGATCATGGTCTCTATGGATACAGACCTTCTACCTCACCCCGGCCTTCGGCCACCCCTCTCCCACAGGAGAGGGGTCGGTGAGATCATGATCTCTATGGATACAGCCCTTCTACCTCACCCCGGCCTTCGGCCACCCCTCTCCCACAGGA
>JBBRGS010000112.1:0-12071 GCA_038240635.1 Armatimonadota bacterium | reverse complement strand
GGAGACGCAGGCGAAGACCGCCCTCGCCCGCGCCGACTCCATCGTCCGCAGCCACGGCCTCGCGCCCAAAACATGGGTGGAGCGCGCCCGCTCGCCCGCCGAGGGTATCCTCTTCCGCGCTCAGGAGCTCCACGCGCACCTCATCGTGGTGGGGATGCGGCCACCGGAGCAGAACGACGATTCGCTCCTTGACCGGACGACGACCGCCCTCCTTCGCAGCGCTCCCTGCGAGGTGATGGTCAATATGCAGCCTCTCGATAAGGACGCCTGAAGCGCCGGGCAACTCTTCTTCCCAGGATCATCGCATGAAAGTCGCCACTGTCCTCGCAGTCGCCGGAGCGCCCGTCTCCGAAGCGGTCATTCGGGAGGTGGACGCCGCCCTGCGCCGCGCGTATCTCGTGGACAAGACAGAGCTGCTGGCCGATTCGCCTCTCGACAGCCTCATCCGCACTATCCTCTCGCAGAACACGAACGACCGGAACCGCGATGTGGCCTTCCGCCGCCTGAAGACTGAGTTCGCCCACTGGGACGCTGTCGCCGACGCGCCTCACGAAGTCGTCACCGACGCCATCCGCACCAGCAATCACGCGCCGACCAAGGCGGGACGCATCCAGGCCATCCTCCACGACCTCCACGACCGGCTCGGCGGCCCCCCCACGCTGGACGAACTGCGCGCCATGCCGACCGACGCCGTGAACGAGTACCTCCTCGCCATGCAGGGCGTGGGGAAGAAGACCGCCGCCTGCGTGCTGATGTTCTCGCTGGGGCGACATGTGATGCCCGTGGACACCCACATCCATCGAGTGGCGCAACGGCTCGGCTGGATCGGTCCCAAAGTGGGCAAAGAGGCCGCTCACGATCTCCTGAACGCCCTCGTGCCGGAAGCGCTGCGCGCCGAACTCCACATCAACGTCTGGGAGCATGGCCGCGTCGTCTGCCGCCCCACGCCCAAATGCGCCATGTGTGTCATTCATCGCTACTGCCGCTACGAACCTAAAACCGCCCCGGAGCCGACCGAGGCGGAATCCCGCGAGCGCCTGGCGGCGATCCCCGGCGTGCAGAGGGCGCCATGAGACTCATCCCGCGCTTTCCATTGCTCTTCCACATCATCCCGCTCGCCGCCTTCGCCCTGATGAACCTCCCCGCTTTGCCCGCCGCGCCTTCTACCGCCGCCTTTCGCGTGAACCGCGTGGAGAATGGCGGCCTCCTCTTCACCGACAACCCCGCCGGGGTCTCCGGGACCGACGCGGGCTACTCGCTGCCTATGGGCGACCAGACGCTGTGGCTCTTCGGCGACGTGTTCCTCCTTCACCCGACGGACCCGGCGAAGCCGTACGTCGGCGGCGTGAGCAACACCGGGCTGCTCGTTCCGGCGGGGCATGGCGTGGCGCCCCTGAAGCGGTATCAATTCCTCACCGACGCGCGCGGCGTGGCGCGTCCCATGCTGCCCAACCTGCCCGGTGATGGCGTGGAATTGCGCTTCTGGCCGTGGGGCGGCTGGACCAACCCGGAGACCCATCAGGCGTATCTCTTCTACGGGCGCATCCACACAACCGGCGGCGGAGGCCCCTTCGCGTTTCGCACGGAAGGCCACGGCCTGGCCCGCGCGGACACCTCGAAACCCGACGCGCTGGAGTTCACCCGCCTGAAGGACGCGCACGGCGATGAGCTCTGGTGGAAGGAAGACTCCGCCGCCGACCGCTCTCTCCCCACTGTCATGTTCGGCGCGGCGGTGGTGTACGGCGCGCCCGGCGATACCCTTTACATCGTCGGCGTGCATGAAGTGAACAGCGTCAAGCGGGGGGTCATGGCGCGCGTTCCGAAGGCGAAGATCGAGGACTCCGATGCGTACGAGTACCTCGCCCATGCGGGCGCGACCCCGCGTTGGAGCCGTGTCATTTCGGACTCCACGCCGATAGAGGGCCTGAAGGATTTCCCCAGCGAACTGTCGGTCTCATGGAACCGCTTCCTGGGCCGGTACCTGGCCGTCGGGCAGGTGGGATTATCGGAGAAAATCCGCCTCAGCGTGGCGCGGGGAGCCGTGGGGACCGTACGAAACGCTGGCGGACATCGGGGCGCCCCATCGCGCCTTTGAGACCGCCTTCTGCTACGCGGGCAAGGAACACCCCGAACTCGCCGAACAAAACGGGCGCGTGATTTACATCACCTATGTGGACAGCCAGCGGTACTGGCTCCAGCTCCTTAGGGTGACGCTGGAGCGCTCGACTCCCTCCCCAAAACGGCGTCCCTGACAGGAGATCAGACTTCTCCGCTCAGGTTCACCGCCCCATCCGCCTCAGACCTTTTTACCCCAGACGATCAGCCGATGCCGCGCGTACGGAATCATGCACGTCACGAGGGTGAGGGTGGCGCCGCGAGTCGGGTTCAGGACCGCCGTGTTGTCAGAATCGACGATTTTGGAGAGGGTGACCTTGTAGGTGTAGCTCGATTTCGGCGTCTGCAGAAGAATAGTGTCTCCCGCGCGCAGGAGGTTCAGGTCTTTGAACCATGAGCCGTAGACATTGCGATGGGCGGCGATGGCGCAGTTGCCGGGTTCGCCAGGGAGGGCGGTGCCAATGAAGTGCGCCGGGCCTTTGGCGAGTTGCCAGTCTGAGGTGCCGTCCACCACATAGGCGCGCAGGCCGATACGCGGGATTTCAATGCGGGTCAGCCCCATGGGTCGGGCAGCGACCCGGCGGTTGTGTTGCAGCAAAGGGTCTTTACTGATAGATTGGCGGTGCGGCTTCAGATCGGGGGGATGGGCGGGGGCCGCTTCGGCGACGCGCATCGCGAAGAAGCCGCTCACGACTGCCAGCCAGCGCTCCGGCGCCCGACCGAACTGCTCGCGGGGGACGGTTCCGGTCTTTCCGGCATGGTCCACGGCGGCGTTCCACTCGCGATCCAGCTGCCACTGATTGTAACTGCCCCATGCCTGCTGGAGGAACGGAAAGATTCCGATGCTGACGCCGATAATGATGAGGGCCGCACTGAGCCGTCGCCGCACCGTTGGACTCATTTGAAGGTTCATGATCGCCTCCACCACGCCGATGAAAATGTCGCAGGGGGAGGAGCGTCTGTCGCTCGCGCCTCTCCCATCAAATCAAATCCATTCATCTTAGTATAGAACAGGGATAGGTCAAATGGTCACGTCAGGGTGTCCTTCACGCAGGGGTCTCAGGGGACGGCTTCGGTTCCGTGGGTGGATACAGTTCGCGTTCGTCGCAGGGGTTGCCGTTTCGTGGCTGTTTGCGGGGTCGCCGTCTTCCAGCGTCGCGCCGCGCAGCGCCGTCCTCAAAGGGGTGCCCTTTGTGGCGCAGCTGCCCAATTACTGCGGTCCCGCCGCCCTCTCCAGCGTCTTTGCGTACTGGGGACAGCCGGTCTCGCAATCGCAGATTGCGCGCCGCGCCTTTGATGCGCATTTGGGGGCGACCAATGGCGGAGACCTGCTGCTGGTCGCGCGGGAGGAGGGGTACTCGGCGTGGAGTTACCTCAGTTCCCTGGAACAGTTGAAGGGCCATATCCGGGCGGGGCTGCCGGTCCTCGTCCTTCAGGACTTATCGAAGACGGATCGGCGAGGGCATTACCGCGTGGTGGTGGGCTACAACGACGCGACTCAGCGGTTTGTGGTGCGCGATTCGAATTATCAGGACGTGCGCCAATTCTCCTACGGGGAATTTGAGTCCCTCTGGGCGCCGTATGGCCGTTGGGCGCTGATCATCTGCCCGAAGGAATGGGGCGCCACCGTCGCTGGCAGCGTGAAGCAGAACCCCATCCTGCACCTGGACCTGGGCCAGGCGTTCCTCCGCCGTAATGAGAATCGTATGGCTCGCGTGGAATTTGAGACAACATTGAAGATGGAGCCTCGGAATGTGGAGGCCCTGAAGACCCTCTCTCAGCTGGACGGCAAAGTATGGAACGAGTTGGAGCCGCCATCGGGCTGAAGGCCGGCCGCAGGGGTGACACGAAAAGGGCCTCGGCGGGAGACGCCGAAGCCCTCGTGGTGAACTCCAGACCGGGGGAAGGATCGCTCAGTCTGATGTGACGAAATTAGCTGCGGCGGCGTCGAAGGAGCAGGCCCAGGCCGCTCAGGCCGCTGCCCAGCGCGAATAGCGCACCGGGGTCGCCGCCGGTTTTCGGCAGGGACTCATTGGCGGCGCCCATGCGCACCGGGGAGGTCATTTCGGTGGTCGTCGTTTCTTCGGTGGTGGCCTGCGCAACCTGGTTGCGGGCGGGCAGATTGTCATGCTGGAGGTAAACTTCCTTGAACTCCCGCTTTTCCGCAACGGCGGCGGAGGGGGCGGCGGCTCCGGCGTAGGTGGTAGTCGTTGGCTGGTAGCCTTCGGAGAATTCGACCTTCCTGGAGCTCAGGCGGCTGGAACTCGCGGAACTGGCGACCTTAAAGTCCGAACCTTCGGCGCGAGTGAGGGCGGCGTCCAGTTTCTCCATCATCTCGTCGTTGATCATGGTGTAGCGGCCATTGAGTTTATCGGCCTGGAGCTGGGCGGTCAGGCCCCAAACGGAGTTGCGAACGAACGCTGTGCTGTCCGCTTCGTTGGCGTAACGGGCCATTTTGGAGTCGCCTGAGGCGGCAGCCATGTTGTCGCCCATGCCCCCCGCCATGGAGGCCATGTTCATCGTTTTCCAGTTACGGTTGACCTTTCCGAGGATGCCCAGGACTTTGACCATGTTGCGACGATTGTCCTCCTCGTACAGCGTGGTGAGGAGCGGGTCCGCAGAAGCCATGGAGAGGCGGTCATTACCGCGCATGGTGGTAAACAGGTTCTTCACCATGTGAAGCTGATCGCGGAACATCCCGGCGTCCATCATACCGGAGGAGGACTCCATGGCGTCCATGGCCCGCACGCCCGTCATCGGCAGGAGGGTGACGCCCAGGAGAGCGGCGGCAAGAAGAGTGGGTTTGCGCATAGGTTGACTCCTTTTTCCTTTTGCCGACCGACCCGATCAGGCCGACCGACAACGAACATTCAGAGGCTTGACCCGTCGAAGTGACGGGCGGAAAAAACTGTGAAAAACCGGCAGGGGGACTTCCGTGGACCTGGCCGTATTGGTTTACCCATCTCAGCGCCCATTGAAACCTATTCGTCCTGGGGTGGATGAGCCTTCGCGAGGACGGGTTCTCCGGTCGCACCCGGCATCCGTCTAAACGATCCGAAGGGCGCGGCTCGCCTACATTTCAGTGGTACCCAGTTAGCATGCTTTCCAAACCTCCAAAACGCAGCCCAACCCTCCGATAATTATTAATCATGCCAATCTTCATACTTTATCCGTAGCCGGTTTCATCCACACCCGCCAGCCGGGACGGTTCCGAGGCGTATGGGGATGGTTCACCGGGGGGCAGCCGCGCCAGGAGCCACTTGAGCGGCGGCGGCGCCAGCACCGACGTGAGCAGCGACATGGCGATGATCACGCCGTACATCGAAGGCGAAAATACGTCCGCCTGTAAGCCCAGGGATGCGATGATGATCCCCACTTCGCCGCGCGGCACCATACCCACCCCCACCACCAGCGCCGAACGCTTCCCCATGGATAGCGCCCCCAGGCCGCACCCAACGAGCTTACCGATAACCGCCAGAACAGTCACCAGCAGCACCAGGCCGAGCGCGGAGACGTTGGTCAGTTCATTCAGAGCCACTTTCGTCCCTGTCACCACAAAGAAGAAGGGGACGATGAACGCCATGATCGGCTGAATTTGCCGCTCCAGAATGTCCCGCTGTTCCGATTCGGCGGCCACCATGCCGGCGAGGAACGCCCCGATGATGCCCGCCAGCCCCAGCGTGGCCGCCGCCACCGCCAGGCCCAGGCAGCCCGCCAGGCTCAGGGTGAGCGGCGACAGCGGGTTGATCGGCGCGTCCAGCAGCGGCGACGACTTCCGCATCAGTCGCGTGCCAAACAGCGCGATGGCCGCGATGAAGCCGACCGCCTGCGCCATGATCACCAGCAATTTGACGACGTGAATCCCCTGCCCCCCCTGGAGCGACGTGACGACGCCCAGCAGCAGCATGGCGAGGATGTCGTCAATCACGGCGGCGCCCAGGATCACCCGCGACTCGAGGCGGCTGAGGACCCCCAGCTCCTTCAGGACGCGCGCGGTGATCCCCGCCGAGGTCGCCACGAACGCCGCCGCCACAAACATCGCTTTGGGGCCGGGAAACCCCGCGAGCAGCGCCCAGCCCGCCCCCAGGATGAACGGCAGGACCACCCCCGCCACGCCCACGAATCCGGCCACCCAGCCCACGCGCTTCAGGTCGCCGATGCGGGTCTCCAGCCCGACGGCGAACAGCAGGAGGATGGCGCCGATTTCCGCCATGACTTCCAGCGGCTCCGTAACCGTCACCCAATGCAGCGCCGTTGGCCCAATGAGGATTCCCATCGCTATCTCGCCCACGACGGTCGGCATTTGGAGCCGCGCGGCGATTTCGGCGCCGACCTGCGCCGCCACAAACACGATGAACAACCCCATCAGGACCTGAGTGGCATGATCCAAGTCGCCTTCTCCTCTCGTCGTATTTCCGCGCTGACATGGTACCGATTTCCGCGCGTTCCATCACGAGTCTGGCACATTCCGGCGACGCGGGGGCGACGCGGCGGATGGGAGACGGGACGGTGAAGGGTTGTGAGAGTTCCCACAATCCCGATCAGGCCGGAGGCGGGGGGATGATTTCGGTGAATCGTTTGGGACCGTCGCCGTATCCATCTCTATGAGCGCGTCCCTGTGGAGTCATGGAGTCCGTGACGCGCTCCTTCTCCCTTTTTTCGACCTATACAGCCCTGACTCTCTTCGGGGCGCACGCTTAAAGGACCGACACCGATGACCGTGAACGCTTCCCCCACCGCCCCGGCGAGCGCCGCCCCCGCGCCTCATTCCCGGCGCCGCCTTTGGTGGGGAGCCGCCCTTGTGCTGTTCCTCCTGGGAGGCGTCTTCGTTCTCAACCGACGGGCCACTCCTCCCGCCGAGCCTGTCGTCGCGCCTCCACCCTCGCCCGCCGTTACCGCCGCTGTCCTGGCGGTTCGCCGGGGCGTTACAGCGTCGGGCCGTGAAGTCACCGGCACGGTGCGCTCCGCGATGACCAGCGTGATCTCCGCCAAAATCATGAGCCGCGTGGCCGCTCTCTATGTTCAGGAAGGCGACACAGTCCGCAAGGGGGAAACGCTGGCTCAGCTCGATGCGGCGGACCTGACCGCGCAGGCGTCCGGGGCAGAGGCGGAGGTCTCCGCGAGCCGTCGCGCGCTGGCTCAGGCGCGGCTGGGCCTCACGATCCAGTACACGCAGAGCGCGACCCGCGTGGAACAGGCGCAGGCGAGCGTGCGACAGGCGCAGGCCGGCCTTCAGACGGCGAAGGAACAGCTCAGCGTGGTGCGGGAAGGCTCCCGCAGTCAGCAGCGTCTTCAGGCCGGGGCCGCCGTCCGGCAGGCGGAGGTGACGCTGCGCCTCGCCCAGACGACCTACACGCGATTTCGGGCGCTGTATGACGAGGGCGTGATCCCCCGGCAGCGGCTGGATGAACTTCAGTTGCAGATGGAGACCACAAAGGCGCAACTCGACAGCGCCAGGGAACAGGAATCGCTGGTGAACGAGGGCGCCCGCGCGCAGGAGGTTCGGCAGGCTGAGGAAGGCGTACGCTCCGCCGAGGCGGACGTGCGGAAGGCGGAAGAAGGGCTGCGAATGGCGCGCGCTTCCACCCGCGAGAATCGGATCAAACAGGAAAACGTTCAGATGCTCAAAGCGCAATTGAAGCAGGCCGAAGCCGGGGTGACGGCCGCCCGCAACGCGATCACGTTCGCCACCATTCGGGCGCCTTTCTCCGGGGTCGTCCTGCGGCGCAACGTGGATGTCGGGGCGATGGCGGCGCCGGGCGCTCCGCTGCTGGAACTGGCGGACACATCGAGCTTCCGCCTCGAAGCCGTCGTCCCCGAAAGCCAGATCGCCCCGCTGCGAAACGGCGCGGCGCTGACGGTGCGGATTGACGCCCTGAATGCGGACCTGCCGGGGCGCGTCCTTCAGGTGGTCCCCAACGGCGATCCCGCAAGCCGCACCTTCATCGTGAAGATCGCTCTGCCGCCGCGCTCCGGGCTGAAGAACGGCCTCTTCGGGCGAGTGGCGCTGCCGGGAGACGAGACGGAATCGATCCAAATCGCGGAAACCGCGCTGTGGCGGCAGGACAGCCTCACCGGGGTCTGGGTGGTGGAAGACGGGGTGGCGCGAAAGCGGCTCATCACCGTGGGCGCCGCCGCCAACGGGACGGTGGAGGTCCTTTCCGGGCTGCGTCCGGGCGAGGAGATCGTGCGGGAGAACGTGAAGCGGATGGAAGATGGGGCGCGCATCATCCGACGAGGAGAGAATTGATGCAGCCGAAACTCGGTCCCGCCGGACGCATCGCCGCCTTCTTCATCAACTCGAAACTCACGCCGCTGATCATCGGAGCCAGTATCCTCCTGGGGCTGTTCGCCGTACTGCGCCTGCCGCGCGAGGAGGAGCCGCAGATCATCGTCCCGATGATTGACGTGATGGTGAACGCTCCGGGGATGTCGGCGAAGGAGGTGGAAAAGCGCGTCACGCTGCCGATGGAGAAACTGCTGTGGGAGATTCCCGGCGTGGAGTACCTCTATTCGACCTCCAGCGCGGGTCGCAGCATAACGATTGTCCGCTTCTTCGTGGGGACCGACGAAGAGAAGGCGGTGGTTCGCACGTACAACAAGATGTACGCGAACTTTGATAAAATTCCGCCAGGCGTGTCGCAACCGATCATCAAGCCGCGCAGCATTGACGATGTGCCGATCCTCGCGCTCACCTTTTCCGGCGCCGGTTACGACGGGTACACCCTCCGGCGTATCGCTGCGCAGGTGGAGCGCTCCGTGAAGGAGGTCCCCGATGTGTCGGAAACGAGCCTCATCGGGGGATTGCGGCGCCAACTGAGCGTCACTCCGGATGCCGCGCGACTGAGCGGCTACGGTCTCACGCCGCTGGCCGTCGCCAACGCGCTCACCGGGGCGAATCAGGAACTCCCCGCCGGCAGTTTTAGCCGGGACAATCAGGAGATTCAGGTCAAATCGGGCGATCAACTCGTCTCGGCGGACCAGATTCGGCGCGTTGTCGTTGGGGCCAGCGGAGGCCGCCCGATTGCCTTAAGCGACGTGGCGAACGTGACGGATGGCCCGGAAGAGCCGACGACTTACGTGTTCACCCAAAACGGCCCCAGCCACGACAAGGCTCCGACGCTGACCCATGAAGGCGAGAAAAGCTCCGACGCGGTCCCTGTGCCCCGCGGCCAGCCCAACGCCAGGGAGGCGGAGCGCGCCTTTCCGGCGGTCACGCTCACGGTGGCGAAGCGCAAGGGGAAAAACGCCATCGTCATCGCCGAGGAGGTCCTGAAGAAAGTAGAGGACCTGCGGGGGACGGTCCTCCCGGCGGGAGTGACGGTCACGCCAACCCGGAACTACGGCGAGACGGCGGCGGAGAAGAGCAACGAATTGCTGCTGCACATGGGCATCGCGGTGCTGTCGGTGACACTGCTCATCGCGCTGACGCTGGGGGTGCGGGAGGCGGGGGTGGTGCTGGTGGCCATTCCGGTGACGCTCGCGCTCACGCTGCTGATCTTCTACCTGTATGGATACACGCTGAACCGCATCACGCTGTTCGCTCTCATCTTCTCCATCGGCATCCTGGTGGACGACGCGATTGTGGTGGTGGAGAACGTGGTGCGGCACTTCCGGCTGCCGATCAATCACGGGCGCAATCCGATGACGGTGGCCGTGGAAGCCGTGGACGAAGTGGGCAACCCGACGATCCTCGCCACGTTCACGGTGATCGCCGCCGTGCTGCCGATGGCGTTCGTGGGGGGCCTGATGGGGCCGTATATGCGCCCGATTCCGGTGGGATCGTCGGCGGCGATGCTGTTCAGCCTCTTCATTGCGTTCGTGATTTCGCCGTGGGCGGCCCTCCGGCTGCTGCGCCACGACACGCCCGCGCCTTCTGAGGCGGCGGCTGAGGGGGAGTTTCCCGGCGTGGAGAACGACCTGTTGGCCGCGATGGAAGACGACCCGCACGGCCACGGCCCTGAAGGCTTCACGACGCGGCTGTACCGCACGGTGATGGGCGCGCTGCTGCACAACCCCGTGGTGCGCTGGGCGTTTCTGGGGAGCGTGGTGGTCCTTCTGCTGGGCGCGCTCGCCTTTGTACCGCTGAAGTGGGTCACGGTGAAAATGCTGCCGTTCGACAACAAGAGCGAGTTTCAGGTCATCGTGGACACCGATGAGGGGACGCCCTTGGAACAGACCGCTCTCGTCACCCAGGAGATCGGGCGGTACCTCGCCACCACGCCGGAAGTCACCAATATCCAGGGATATGTGGGAACCGCCGGGCCGTACAACTTCAACGGTTTGGTGCGCCACTACTTCATGCGTTCCGGCCCCAACGTCGCCGATCTTCAGGTCAACCTGGTCGGCAAGGGGGACCGCAAGGCGCAGAGCCACGAGATCGCCAAACGCATCCGGCCTCACGCGCAGGAGATCGGGCGGCGGTACGGGGCGCGCGTCACGATAGCGGAAGTGCCCCCCGGCCCGCCGGTGCTGCAAACCCTGGTCGCGGAGGTGTATGGACCGGATTATCAGCGGCAGCGCGAGGTGGCCCAACAGATCAAGCGAATCTTCGAGCGCACGGACGGCGTGGTGGACACCAACTGGTATATGGAAGCCGATCAGCCTGAAGTGCGCCTCGTGGTGGATCAGGAGAAGGCGGCGCTGAGCGGCATTAGTGCGGACACGGTGGCGCGCACCCTGAATCTGGCCCTGAGCGGCATGACGGTGGGGCTGGCGCATCAGCCGAACGAGCAGGAGGATGTGCCGATTGTAGTGCGGCTCCCGCGCGGCCAGCGCTCCGGCGTCGAGGCGCTGCGGGATATTCGCCTGAGCTCGCCTACGGGCGCCCTGACGCCCCTTTCCGAGCTGGTTCACGTCGTGAAGACGGTCGCGGACAAAAGCATCTACCACAAGAACCTGATGCCAGTGGTCTACGTAACAGGTGATGTGGGCGGGCGACAGGAGAGTCCGGTCTACTCCATTTTGACGATGAACCAGGCGCTGGCGCAGTTGAAGCCGGACGGGAAGCCGATCAAAATCTGGAACACGCGGCAGCCGTTCTCCTCGAGGACGTGGGGGATGAAGTGGGATGGCGAATGGCACATCACGTATGAGGTGTTTCGAGACCTGGGGATCGCTTTCGCCGCCGTCATGATTTTGATCTACGTGCTGGTCGTTGGCTGGTTCCAGAACTTCAAAACGCCGATTGTGATCCTGACGGCGATTCCGTTTTCGCTGATCGGGATTCTACCGGCGCACGCGGCGATGGGGGCGTTCTTCACGGCGACGAGCATGATTGGGTTCATCGCGGGAGCGGGCATCGTGGTGCGGAATTCGATCATCCTCGTGGACTTCGTGGAGTTGCGGCTGGAGCAGGGGATGCCGCTGGATCAGGCGGTGATCGACGCGGGGGCGGTGCGGTTCCGCCCGATGATGCTGACGGCGGCGGCGGTGATCGTCGGCAGCGCGGTGATCCTGTTCGACCCAATCTTCCAGGGGCTGGCGATTGCCCTGATGGCCGGGGAAGTGGCGAGCCTGCTGCTGTCGCGGATGACGGTGCCGGTGCTGTACTTCCTGATGAAGCGGAGTGAACTGCGCCACCAGAAAGCGCCGAGCGACTGAAGTCGCGGCAACCAAAACACAAAGCCGGCCTTCGCCGACTGGACGAGCGCGATCCCCGATCCGAAATTGCGCTCTACAAAGCCGTTCTCGGCCCGCTCCCCTGGGTCAGCCCGCTCCCCTGGGCGGAAAGGGAGTCGGCGAAGGCCGACTTTGCGTAGGTGTTAGAGCGGTTTCAACCGCCCGTGTCCTCCAGGAAAAGTATCCGGGGAGCACCGGGATAGTTGATGCGCCGGTTAAGAAGTGGTATATACGATTTACACCCTGAACGGAGCAACCGGGCGATCCGCGCTTACCGCCTGCTCCGACGCCTGAATGGTCCGCCCCCGGTCGCCGGTTCGCCGCCCTCCCCGCTG
>JBBRGS010000111.1:0-12252 GCA_038240635.1 Armatimonadota bacterium | reverse complement strand
CGCCTATCGCCCCCTTAGCTCAGCGGATAGAGCAACTGCCTTCTAAGCAGTGGGTCACAGGTTCAATTCCTGTAGGGGGTATCGGATTTGTTAGCGCCGCCTGCCCCTCACCGCCTTGCGAACGGGCTTCGGCGCCGGCTTTTTGGAGGGCGCGGCTTTGGGGAGAGGCGGCTGATCGGCGCCGTAGGTGTAGGTTCCCTCGCTGCGCTCCGTGAACAGCAACGGGATGGTCACGCCGTTCACCTCAAGATTGGCGCTGAGAGATGAGCGCGACTTGACGCCTCGCATCAGCAGGGTGGCCGGTTCCAGGATATAATCCTCGTCCTGCGTCGCCTTCGCATCGTAGAGGGTGAACTGCGGCGCGGGGGTACTGAGGCGCTGCATTCCCTGTCCCACCACGTCCTCCAGAATCGGCTTCAGGGTGTCCGGGTCAGCGACGGTGGAAAGCCGCAGATGAGCGCACTCGGCGTCCCCGCACTTCACATTCTCCACGTACGTCACGCGGGTTTGCGCCGGAGCGGACGCCTGGGCGCCGGTCAGAAGGAGTGTGTCGCTATGGGTCCAGGTCTGGCCGGGGGCCGCTTTTCGCCCGAACAGATGGACCACGCGACGGTTCCATTCTTCCATAAGCTGTTCGCGGAGGGTGTCTTCATTGATCGTGGCGGCGAGAGAGGCCATGTTCGCTTTCTTCAACGCCGACAGGATTTTGGGGAGCACCTGATCCAGTCCCTCGATCTTTGTCACTTTTCCCGTGAAATCTATTTCAATGGTTACGGGGATGTTTTTCTCTGCGCCAATTGCCGGATTGGTGAACGGTTTTCCGTTCATGGTTGCACTCACGCTCACCAGCGTGTTCGTCGTGCGGATGCGGCTGGTGGTTTTGTGGATCAACCCCTGATCCCGTCGCGTCGTCACCAGAATGGTTTGGCCTTTGCCTGCGATGTCCTGCGACGAAGTCTGTTTCCCCATGTGGGTGTACGCCGTCCCATCGGGCGGGTTGTAGAGGAACGTCACCTCCTGCGCGCGAACGGTCGGCGCTCCCCAACCGGCGGATAAGGCAACGGCGGTCACGGTGAGAGTGACGCGGCGGACAATGTTCAAACTGAAGGGCGCGCGAACGGCGCGGTGCAGGCGGTTCATAGAGGTGCCTCCTCCTCCCTCAATTCCCGCCGCGGCCCGTATCTCCTTCTTCCGCGCCCTCCCGGTTCGTCTCGCGGGAAGGGGACGTCACTCAGTCGAGCGCTCCGGAGCCGCGCCCGATGGCCTCGGTGTCCTCATAACAGCGGAAGCGGTTGATCTTTCCGTCCTGAAGGCCGAACGCCAGCGCCCAATGGTTCTCCACCATGCGCCCGGTGGAACGGTCTTTATATCGTTCAAATCCGAGGACGACGACCCGATCCCCCTGTGCGATAAACTCACGCGGCTCAAATGTCTCAAACTCCGCCGCGCTCCCCAGCTTCTGGAAATAATTCCCAACCTCCGCCTTCCCATTGAACACCCCGGAGTATGGCAGAGCCGGCGAACCTGGCGAACGCCACTCCACATCATCGGTGAGGCGGTCGAGAACGGAGGGCACATCGCCCCGGCCAAAGTCGGCGAAGAGGTCCTGAACGGCGCGGGTATTCACTTCGGGGGTCATTGAGAGCCTTTCGGAGAGAGAAGCAGGGTGTGAGGTTTTAGTTGGGCGTCTACTGGATGAATCGGAAGGTGATGGGATACCGGTACTCCCGGCCATTGCTGGCGGCGAGGGCGGCCACAATCGTGAGGATGATGTCCGCGAGGGCGAGAATGATCAGTAGCGGAATTCCAATGAGCAGAAAGATAAGGATGCCCGCGATGGCGAAGTAGATCGTCATGGAAATCTGGAAGTTGAGGGCCTCTTTCCCTTGATAATCCAGATACGGGTGCTCTTTCCCCTTGATCAGCCAGACCCCCAGCGGCCCCAGGATGTTGCCAAAGGGAATCCCCACCAGCGCGCACAACGCGGCGAGGTGACACATCATGCCCCAGTTCCGCACCTGAGTGTCCACCGGTTCGTACATCCCGAACTCCCTTCGCGCATGGCCCCGCCGATTTTTCCGGTGGTACGGTTCGACTGGAACCGTGCATCTCCTTTGCAGGCACGCGCGTTACGGAGCAGAAAGAGGTGACGAGACGGGCGGAGAGAAGCCTCTGGGAGGAGCGAGTGACATGGAACCGGTGATCGTGTCCACATGGGAGTTCGGCGAGCGGGTCAATCAGGCGGCGTGGCCGATCCTGGTGGCGGGCGGCTCCGCCCTCGACGCCTGTGAGGCGGGGGTCAACGTCGCGGAACTCGATCCCACGGTCGTCACTGTGGGGAAGGGCGGCCTCCCCAACGCCGACGGAGTGGTGGAACTCGACGCGGCGATCTGCTGGGCGCCCACGAGAGGGGTCGGGGCGGTGGCGGGGCTGCGTGGCGTCGTGCGCGCCGTTTCTGTCGCGCGCGCGGTGATGGAGCGGTCGCCTCACTGCATGCTGGTGGGGGAGGGGGCGCGGCGGTTCGCCCTGGCGCACGGCTTTGAAGAGGAGAACCTCCTCTCTGCAGTGGCCCGACGGCAGTGGGAAGCCTGGCGCGCCGATCCCGACTCCGCCGTCCGCAGTCACGACACAATCGGAGCTCTGGCGCTCGACTCACGGGGCGACCTGTGCGCGGCGACCTCCACCAGCGGTCTCGCCTGGAAACTGCCGGGCCGGGTCGGCGATTCACCCCTGATCGGTTCGGGCCTGTACGCGGACAACGGGGTCGGCGCGGCGGCGGCCACCGGCGTGGGCGAGTACATCCTTCGATACTGCGCGGCGTTTCACATTGTGGAATCGATGCGGGCCGGGGCGACCCCTCAACAGGCGTGCGAACGGTTCATCCGGTGGATGGTGGAAGACCGTCCGGAATTTGGGATGAAGGAGGTGGCCGTCATTGCGCTCAGCCGCGACGGCGCGACCGGGGCGGCCTCCACGAAGCCGGGTTTCCCATACGCCGTCACCCGCGCGGGTGAGACCACGATGCGCGAAGGCCCTCATCCCCCGCAGTTCTGAAGGAATGAAGGCATCCGCCACCATACGGCGCGATACCCCTCAGGATGCAATCAGTCGGCGGTCTTGTCCTTCGAGACCACAACATCGGTGTCGCTGTGGATTTCGTTGACGCCTTTCTTGAACTCCTTGATGCCTTCGCCCATGGAGCGCGCCATCTCCGGCAGCCGCTTGGCGCCAAACAACAGGATTACGATCAAAGCGATGGGCCACAACTCGCCCGGTCCCAGCATTGCGAACGGTACCATTAGTCTTCCTCCTCAGGAACCGGACGATCCGCCGGCGCCGCTTTCCGTTGGGGAGCGCGAGGCGGGTCCTCCGCCTCAATGGCCCCCTGGATAGTGTCCATGACTTCCTGCGAGGAGCGTCGAAACTCCCGCAACGCCTGTCCCACCGACCGCCCAATCTCCGGCATCCGGCGCGGGCCGAAAACGATCATCGCCACCAGCGCAATCGCCATCAACTCCATCGGTCCGGGCATATTCATACTGGCATCAAACTCCGCACGTCAAACCGGACGACTCTCCGGCTCCAGGAATGAAGACAACTCTGTGGGCAAAAGGATGCGCCGGGATTGGACGCCCACCCTCAATCGCTCGATGTCCGGGGGCAGGCAGAAGCCCGCTCCGACCACCTCGGCGTTGGCGGCTCCGGCGGCGACCCCCCATTCCAGCAGGGCCGGGGCCAGTTCGCCCCGCGCCTCGTGGAAGAGCCAGGCCGCCAGAAAGGCGTCGCCGCTGCCCACCGCGCTCACAAACGAGACCGACGGCGATTCAGCGAACCACGCGCCCGCCGGCGTGACGGCCACCGCTCCCGGTTGACCCAGCGTCACGGCGACCGCTTCGGTTCCCCCGCCGAGGAGCGATGCCGCCCGGATGGCGATCTCCTCCGGCGTCTCCCCCAGCTTCGGCAAAACGGAGGCGAGTTCCAGCCTGTTACATTTTACCAGATTGGGCCGCGCCGAAACACCCGCGCACAGGGCCGCCCCCGCCGCGTCCAGCGCGACGACGACTCCCCGCGCCCGCGACTCCTGGATCAGGTCCGCGTACAGCGTATCGGGACAACCGGGCGGCAGGCTGCCACACAGCGCGACCCGCGTGACGCCTTCGTCCATCAGCGCTGTGAAGCGGCGGCGCAGCGCGCTCACCTCCGCCTCGCTCACCAGCGGCCCGTTCTCGTTCACCTCGGTCTGGGAATGGGCGCCGGTGTCCAAAATTGCGATACAGGTCCGCGATTCGCCGCGCGTGGGGACGAACCGCGCCGGGATACCGATCTCTTCGAGGCTGTCGGCGATGAAGCGGCCCGTGTGCCCGCCGAGGAAGCCGGTCGCCACCACGGGGCCGCCGAGCGCATGGAAGACTCGCGCCACGTTGATCCCCTTACCCCCCGCCACCGCGCGGAATCCGACGGGCCGATGCACGCGGTTGAACTCGAAGCGCTCCAGCTGGAACGTCTTGTCCACGGCGGCGTTGGGCGTGACAGTGAGCAGCATGGGAGGCGAGCGAGTCCGGTAAAGCGGGAAGACAAATGAAGCGAGGCGGCGGTGCGGCTATTCCGGTTCGGTGAGGTCGAGCCACCGGCGCTCGTCGTTGGAGCGGAGCGCGGCGTCCAGAACGCGCTGCACGGCCACGCCATCCCGGAAGCTGGGGACCGCCTGGCGGCCTTCTCGGATGGCGGAGATGAACTCCCACGCCTGGCTCCACCGGAACATGGTCATCGGGTCGGCTTCGTCGGTTTTCCACGGAGCGCCTGGAGGCGTCAGGAACTCCGGCGGAACCGGCTGCGCGGCGTACTGGCCGCCCGGCGCGCTGTACAGCAGCGAGGTCGGCTCATTCATGTTGTACTTCAGTGACCCGCCCGACCCATTTACCTCCAGGCTGTCCCAGCTCTGAAGGCCCTGGCCATACCCCGGCGCCAGGCTGGTCGCCTCGAAGACGCCGGTGCAGCCCGTGTCGAAGCGGACGAGGAGGGAGGCCCAGTCGTCCACGTCGGAGGGCTGCGGCGGCCCGCCCCCCCGCTGCGCGCGTTCCGGCAGGAGGTTGACCAGGCGGGAGAAGAGGCCGGTGACGTCGCCGATGATCCAGTGGCTGAAGTCAATCCGGTGGCTCATCATGTCGGCCAGTTCGCCGCTGCCGCACCGCTCCTTCTGCTGCCGCCAGCCGAGGGCAAAGCCGCCGCCGTCCTGGAACCGCTGCGACCGGAAGTGATGCGGCGCGCCGATCTCTCCGGCGTGAACCCGGCTCGCCAGCCACCGGATCGCGGGGACGAAGCGGTAGTTGAACGCCGTCTGATGGACGACTCCGGCGGCTTCGGCGGCGGCGAGCATGCTCTGCGCGTCGGCGAGATTCACGGCGAGCGGCTTCTCGCTGAGGATGTGAAGGCCCCGCGCGGCGGCGGCGCGGGCAAGGCGCGGATGCTCATCATTGGGCGTGGCGATGACGACCGCGTGAAGATCGTCGCGCTCCAGCAGCGGCTCGGCGGCGAGGTAGGCGTGGGGAATGCCCGCATCGGTCGCCACGCGCTCGGCCACGCCCGGCGCGGGGTCCGCCACGGCCAAAATTTCGACACCAGGGAGGCGCTGAAGGCTCGGCAGGTGCCCCGCGCGCACCACGCCCCCCGCGCCGATCAGCCCCACGCGCACGGTCTCCTCCGCTGCCGGTTTGATCATCCGTCTCTCCTCGTTCTCTACTGGGATGGGGTCTCGCTGGTCTGTGGGGTGGGGCGAAGGGCGCGCGCCGATTCGGTTCGGCGGGTTTCGCCTATAATGGTTCTTAACGCCGTGAACTCCTCACGTCCCGCGTCGGCGACGAGCCGGACGCGCGCGTCCCTCGGAGGCTATATTGAGCGATCCGACCGTCTCGAACCTAACGACTCACACGCTGGACAATGGCCTCACTCTCGTGGGAGAGGTCATCCCCCACGCGCGCGCCGCCGCTTTCCAGTTCCTGCTGCCCGCCGGGGCCGTCACCGAGCCGGGCGGGAAACTCGGCCTCTCCTCGATGCTGGAAAATATGGTGTATCGCGGCGCCGGCGCCCTCGACAGCCACGAACTCTCCGACGCGCTCGACAGCCTCGGCCTCCAGCGCGGGGGCGGCGCCGATCTCGAAACCACTTCCTTTGGCGGCAGCCTCCTCGCCGAAGACCTCCCGGAGGCCCTCAGCCTCTATGCCGACATCCTCCTGCGGCCTCATCTGCCGGAAGACCAGCTGGCCTCGGCGCGGACCATCGCCCTCCATCGGCTGGAGGCGCTGGAGGATAACCCGTCGCAAAAGCTGTTCGTCCACCTCCAGGATGCCTACTTCGCCGGGCCACACGGACGCTCCTCGCTGGGAACGCCCGAAGGCATCGAAGCCGTCACCGCCGTGGACCTCCGCGCCGATCACGCCGAGCGGTACAAGCCCGCCGGGGCGATCTTCGGGGTGGCGGGCCGGTTCGACTTTGACGCAGTAGTGGCGAAGGTGAAAGACCTTTTCGGGGAATGGACCGGCGGAGCGCCTGCGCTGCCCGTCCCCATGCCCCGCGCCGAAGGGCAGTACCTCCATCTGCCGAAGGAGACCGCCTCCCAGGAGCAGATCGGCGTGGCGTACCCGCAGGTCGCCCCCGACGATCCCGCCTACTACAACGCGACGATGGCCGTGCAGGTCCTCTCGTCGGGGATGGGGTCGCGGCTCTTCATGGAGGTGCGGGAGAAGCGGGGCCTTGTCTATTCGGTCTTCGCCAGCAACCGGGCGGTGCGCGGCGCGGGCCTCGTGCTGGCCTACGCGGGCACGACGCCGGAACGGAGCCAGGAGACGCTTGATGTGCTGATCGGCGAACTGAAGCGGCTCGTCGAAGGCGTCACCGAGGAGGAAGTGGAGCGAGCGCGGGTCGGCCTCCTCTCCTCCCTCGTCATGCAGGGTGAATCGACGGGCGCGCGGGTCGGGTCCATCTGCCGCGATCAATTCCTGCGCGGGCGGGTTCGCACCCTCGACGAGATTCGCGCTGAAGTGGAGCGCGTGACCCCCGAAAGCATTCAGGCGTATCTGGAGGCTCATCCCCCCAAAGAGTTCACTGTCGTGACGCTGGGGCCGACCGCGCTGGAGGTGAGAGCATGAATTACCCGCGAACCACGCTCGATAACGGGCTGGAGATCATCGGGGAACAGAACCCCGACGCCAAAAGCGTCGCCCTCGGCTTTTTTGTGCGGACCGGCTCCCGCGACGAGACCCCGGCCATCGCGGGCGTCTCCCACTTCCTCGAACATATGGTGTTCAAGGGGAACGCCGACTGGACTCCCGACAAGGTGAATCTGGAGTTCGACCGCATCGGCGCGAAGTACAACGCGCAGACCTCCGACGAGGCGACGGTGTACTACGGCGCCGTCCTCCCGGAGCGGCAGGAACGCCTCCTCGGCCTTTTCGGCTCCCTCATGCGGCCCTCCCTGCGCTCGGACGACTTCGACACCGAGAAGAAGGTCATCCTCGAAGAGATCGCGCTGTACCTCGACAACCCCGGCTTCACCCTGATCGACAAGGCGCAGGAGTGGTTCTTTGGCGAGCATCCCCTCGGCCAAAGCGTGCTCGGCACCGACCAGTCCATCACCGACCTGACGCGCGACCAGATGATGGAGTACTTCACCCTTCGGTACGCGCCGAACAACATCAAGCTCGTCCTCACCGGCGCCTTCGACTGGGACGCGGCGGTGCGGCAGGCCGAAACCCTCACCCGCGACTGGGAGCCGCAGCGCACCCCTCGCGTCCTCACCGAACCGGAGCCGCGTCCCGCCGTCCGCGTGGAGAAGACCGATAAGTACAACCGCGCCCACCTCTGCTGGATGACCGCCGGGCTGGCCGAGCAGGACCCCGGTCGCTACGCGGCGGATGTGGCGGCGTACGCCGTGGGGGCGCGGCGAGGGTCCCGGCTGTACTGGGCGCTGACGGAGCCGGGCATCGCCGATTCCGCCTGGTTCGATCACTGGAGCAAGGACGGCGGCGGCATCTACGTTGGGTACGCATCGTGCGACCCCACCCGCTCCCAGGAGGTGGCCGACCTCCTCCGCGAAGCGCTCCAGACGGCGAAGGCGGACGGGCTGACCGAGGCGGAGGTGAACGGGTCCCGGCGGAAGATCGCGGCGGGGCGCACCCTGCACGGCGAGACGCCGCTGGGCCGCCTGATGAGTGTGGGGAGCGACTGGCTCTACCGCCACGAGGTGAACTCCCTCGACGAGGAGATCGAACGCACTCTCGCCGTCACCGTGGAGGACGCGAACGACGCGCTGGCCGCACTGAAGACCGACGCCGCGCTGCTGGCGGGCCTGGGTCCCATTGAAGCCCTGCGCTGATGACGACGAGAAGGGAGCGGGGAATGGCGGACGGGGCGCCGGGCGTGGTCATCGTGGGCGCGGGAGTCATCGGATGCGTCTGCGCGTACGAGCTGGCGAAGGCGGGCTGTCGCGTGGACGTGGTGGAGCGCGGCGAACTGTGCCGGGAAGCGTCGTGGGCGTCGGCGGGGATGGTCGCTCAGGCGCTGCCCGCTGACGACGCTTTGGGCGCCTTCCACGCGCTCGGCTCGCGGATGTTCCCGGCCCTCGCGGCGGAGATCAGCGACCTCACCGGCGTGGACGCCACGTATCGCATGAACGGCGGCTTCCGTCTCTGCGCCGATGAAGCGGAGTGGCCGGAGTGGGAAGCCCTGAATTCGGCCTGTCAGGCGGCGGGCGTCCCCTGCGAACTTCTCTCGGCGCAGGAGGTGGTGGCGCGCGATCCCGTGCTGTCGCCCCACATCGCAGGCGGCCTCTGGCTCCCAGAAGACGGCGTGGTGGCCCCCCGGCGCTACACGCAAACGCTGGCCCTCGCGGCGATGCGGCGTGGCGCGCGGTTCCACCTTCATCAACCCGTGATCGGCTTTGAGCGGGCGGGCGACCGCGTGACTGGCGTCTGCACGACGACGGACTCCTATACGGCGGAAGTGGTCCTCCTCGCCGCCGGGGCATGGACGCGGGAGGTCGGAGCGGAGCTTGGCGTAATCCTTCCGATGAAGCCCGCGAAGGGCCAGATGATCCAGCTGGCGCCCCGCGAGCCGATTCTCCGTCACACCACTCATTGCGGCGATTTCTACCTCACGGCGCGGCCTGATGGAACCATTCTCATCGGCAGCACCGTGGAGTTCGTCGGCTTTGACCGCGCTGTGACTCCCGGCGGCGTGAAGCATCTGCTCGATCAGGCGCTGACGGTCGCCCCCGGCCTGCGGGACATACCCCTCGCCGAAACCTGGGCCGGGTTCCGCCCGTATGCCGAACGCCCGGAGCCGTATCTCGGCTGGCTGCCCGGCGTGGAGGGCGTCTTCGTGGCGGCGGGGCACTTCCGCACGGGGATCAGCCCGTCGCCGATCACGGGGCGGCTGGTGGCGGAAGCCGTCACGGGCCGGGAGACGACCCTGTCGCTGGAGCCGTTCGCACTGCCGGCGCAGCAAAGGGCCTGATACGCTTCAGGTTCAGGGTGTTACCTGAAGCGCTTCCGAGATTTTGAGACTCAGAGGGCGGCGTGAAGCGCCTCCAGGGCCGATAGTCCCCGTCGTTCCCATGTGGCGGCGTCGCGCATTAGGTCGGCGGCCTCGCTGTCCTGAAGCGTCTCGTACCGGGGTAATTGCGGGTCGAAGGGGTACCGCTCGCACAGCTCCCGCAACCGCTCATGGACCCGCGCATACGCCGCCTGAGCGTCAGAGACGAGCGGTGAGGGGAGGGTCGGAATCGCCGCATGCGCCTCTTCGAGGAACGGCGCGGCCAGTTCCCGGCACTCCGCCCAGACTCGTGCGTTTAAACTGCTCCCGAAGGCGTTCGCGCGACCGTCCCGCAGCGCATCGGCCCAGGCCTCGAAGGCGTCCGGCCCCTGAAGGTAGCTGTCGTAAGTGAGACCCGCCCCGGTTCGAGCCATCTCCAGCGAGAAGGCCAGGGCGTCCTTCACGACCTCAGCGGGGGAGGGAAGCGGAGTGTCGGCGCGGCGGACGGCGCGCATCAGCAGCCAGCCGATGCCGGATTTGCCGAGCGTCTCCCACGGTTTGGGGCCGGTGGGGGTGTCCCGTTGGCAGCCGCTGAACCAGTAGCCGATCTCATCGTAACCGCCCACGACGTAGAACTCCGGAATGGCGAGTTCCCAGCCGATGCACGGGTTTCCCGCGTCCAGCGCGGCCCGCGCGAGGTCCCACGCGGCCTGTTGCTTCTCTGCGAAGTCTGGCTCAGATTTGTACCCCTGCACGGTCTCAAGGACGCTGCCGAGAGACGGCGCCACGGCGTCGAGGCGTTCGCAGAAGCGCCATGCGGTGGGGCCGCTGGCGCAGATCGCTTTGGGATGAAGGTTGATGACGAAGGCGTGTCCGGTGGCGCCGAACAGCCAGGGCCACGAGACGGGAATGTGGAGGTAGTTCAGGCACCCCTGCATGCAACCGAGGTCCGAGACCCATGCGGGTTTCCATTGCAGTCCTTCCAGGAAAGTCTTCATGCGGATTCCTCCGGGGAGCGCGTTGCGGAAAGTTCGCGGCGGCACGAGCAGCGACCGCCGGGAGAGCGATGAGAGTGAGGCAGACTCCATTATGGAACATTCGTTCCCAATCCTTAGGGGAGGTTATCTGTCCCTTCCTCGAAAATAAAGCGGCGGCGCGGCCCACAATACCCTGAAGGAGCCTCCATGCCCAAACCGTCCTCCACCGCTCTTGTCCTCCTCGCTGCCAACCGCCTTCCACTGGATTCGCTGTCGGCCCGTGACACCGTTCTCCTGAGGCGGCTGGGCGAAGAGGCCGCCCTTGACGGCATGAACCTCTGCCTCGTGGGCGGCGCCGTCCGCGACCTCCTGCTCGGTCGGCCCGGCGGAGACCTGGATTTGACGCTGGAGGGGGGCGCTGTGGCGTTTGCGCGGCGGGTCGCCCCCGGCCTGAACGCCCGCGCGAAAACCCATCGCCGCTTCGGGACCGCGACCCTCCTCTTCGCCGACGAGGTACATCTCGACGTGACCACCGCTCGCCGCGAGACTTACGCCCACCCCGGCGCGCTGCCCGCCGTCCGCCCTTCTACCCTGAAGGAAGACCTGTTCCGCCGCGACTTCACCGTAAACGCAATGGCCGTGCGGCTCAACCCGGAAGGCTGGGGCGAACTCGTGGACCCGTTCGGCGGAGCGGACGACCTGCGCGCCGGCCTCCTGCGTGTCCTTCACCCCCGCAGCTTCGAGGACGACCCGACGCGCATCCTTCGCGGCGCCCGGTTTGCCGCCCGGTTCGGCTTTCGGATGGAGCCGGAGACACGGGCGCTGGCTCTGGCCGCCGTCGCCGAGGGCCGCCTTGCCACAGTGACGCCCGAACGCATCCGCCGTGAGGTTTTCCTGGGCCTGGAGGAACGCGATCCCACCCAGGTCGTCCTTGAATGGGAGGCGCTGGGCGTCCTCGCTGACCTGCATCGGCGCCTTGCGGCTAACGCCGAAGGGGTACGCCGCTCACTGGAGACGCTAACCTGGTATGACGCCCTCGGCCAGCCCGAACAGCCTAACCGCCCGCTGCTCCTCCTCGCGGCGACTCTGGCGCCCCTCTCGGCGGAAGACGCGCCGGAGGTGGCCGAGCGTCGCCTGAAACTACCTCCCGCGTCTGTGGAGACCTTGCGCGCCTGCCTCACTACGCCTGCTGACTTCGGGGCTTCCCTCCTCGCCATGGACCCGGCGGCGTTGACGAATCGGCTCCAATCGGCGAAACTGGAAGCGCTGCTTTACGCCGCATCGCTCGACTCTTGGCTCCGGGAACCGCTCGCGGCTTACTTCACACGCCTGCGCCACGTCCGACTCGGCGTCACGGGAGACGACCTGCGCGAGGCGGGGTACGCGCCTGGCCCTCGCATGGGAGAAGCGCTGCGGGCCGCCCTGAACGAGAAGCGGCGCGGCGCCCTGCCCACCGTCGCCGACGAATGGGCGTTCCTCTCGGCCTGGCTGGGGGAACAGTAACCCTTTCTTCAGGTGAAACGGTTCCCGCAGTTTATTGCTCCCGTCCTGTTCCTCACTTTCAATCTCGATTTAACTGACCTAAGATTTCGATTTGAGCGACTCCCATGTTGTTTGAATTTGTGCGCGGCGGCATCACCAGCTTCGAGTTTCTCGCGTTCGTCATCGCGGCCCTCGTGGCCATCACGGTCCACGAGTTCGCCCATGCCGTGCGCGCCACGCAGGCGGGAGACCCAACCCCTGGGCG
>JBBRGS010000110.1:0-12328 GCA_038240635.1 Armatimonadota bacterium | reverse complement strand
GGGAGTGCGACCCAGGATGCGGTCCTCTCGCATCTCAAAGTGATCCTCCCACGGTTGCGTCCGTGGGTTGAACCGTGGTTCCATTTGTCCGGATTCACCATCAATTCCTGCCAAATTGGGTCCTATATGCAGATTACAATGGTAACAAGCCAGAGCCAGGTTATGAAGATGGTCAACCCCACCGGGTGTGGTTCAAAGTTTTGCGAGCGGGAGAGAGGGAGCGGTTCCGCCGAGCGACAGACTGAAGTCCTTCGCTCAGAGCCTTCGGCTAAGGGTCCGCCTGCGCGGACGCCTGTCTTCCTCACAATCCTGATGTTGCGGGAGCGGCCCGGACACAGGGAGTTCCTGTCTCGGAGGCTCAGAGGTCCGGGCGGTTGAAACCGCTGCAACAATCACACAAAGTCGGCCATCGCCGACTCTAGCCCTCTCGAAGCCTTCTGTCCTTGAGCGACCCTTAACCCGCGCAGGCGGGTTTCGTGTGTCTGTTGCAGCGGTTTCAACCGCCTGTCTCCTGCGGACTCCCTCACGGCGAACAGGAGCGCGCCGGTAACCGAGGCGTCCGCGACGGCGGGGTTCCCTGACCATGTGCAAAATTTTGAACCGCACCCAACCGGAGATGCGAGGGGCGGCGGGGGCATATCAAAAAGGAACCCGGAAACTCAGGAACGTGAATAAGTTGTCTCTTGCGAGGAAGGAACCTCCTTATTCAGGTATCGCTCACTCCCAATCTCCAAAAGTCTTCACCTGGCTGACGCTGATTTTGTTCGCGCTTTCCGCCACCGCCGCCTTCACCTGGGCGCGTTGCCGCAGGAGCCAATTGCGTGTGGAGCGAGGCGCGTATCGCCGTATCCAGTTGGTCGCCAGAAGTTCGTCGCCCGTGACCAGCGCGTTGGCGTAGTAGCCCAACGCGTTCATGCGCCGCAGGATCTCGGCCATGTCATCCGTTTTGCGGCGCGCCGCCCACAACTCATTGCGATACTCGGTCGCCTGTTGGCGGGAGCGCTGCGGAAAGCGGCGCGTCTGGTCTACGTATCGGCGACCGTTCCAGCCGACGATCATCGTCATCCAGGGGGTCGCGGCGTATGGATTGCCGCCGAAATAGGCGAGGGCATCGTTGGCGAGGATAATTTCCTTGTATCCGTCGCCGTTCAGGTCCTTCTCCCCGTTCACGCCGCCGTTCGCGCCCTCCATGATGAGAAGATTACGTACAGCGCCGCCGTCGTGGGTGAAGTAGTAGTCGGTCACGCAGCAGTGCGCGCCGCCGCTCGTGGCGCTGAGGTGGAGCTCCGGCGCGCCTCGGCCATTCATCTCCACAAAATCGAGGACGAGGATGCGGTCAGCGCGCACCTCCTTCATCAGGATGCCCTGAGCGTCGGAGACGCGCGCGTTTTCGGGAGCGTACTCCCCCCTCGCCTGGTCCGCTTTCTTCCCTACCGACAGGGTATAAGGTCCCCACGCGCCGGTCCAGGGGACCCTGCCCATCTCGAACTTCGGGGCGGAGGAGGCGGACATTGCGGGAGGAGCCGCCAGCGCCAGGAGCGCCGACACCGCGAAGGCGGCCATCGAAGCGCCGCGCCACCGTTGAAGTCTTCGCCTAAGCCGCATCCCGCGCCCCCTCGCTCACAGTCCGCCGCACAGCGCATCAGGCGGTCGGTTTCACCAGCCGGTCGATGCGCGCCGCCAGGTCCTTCAGGTACGCCTCATCGCCGGTGTCCAGCTCCGCTGTGTGCCAGCCGTCGTAGCCGACCTCGTGGAACGCCTTGCGGACCTCCGGCCAGTCCACATCGCCGTCGCCGAGGTTGACGAACTCGCGTGGGCCGCGCTTGAAATCCTTCAGGTGGACGCGGCCAATCCGCTTGCCCAGCGTCCGAATCCAGTCCTCCGACCAGCCGAACGCGACGATGTTCCCCACGTCGAAGTAGGCGCCCAGCCACGGCGATTTGAGTTCATCCACGTACCGCGCGAACTCCAGCGGGCTGAGGAGGAAGTTGTTCCAGACTTCTTCCACGAGGATTTTGATCCCGGTCTCCTCCGCCACGGGCAGGACGTGTTTGATCCGTTCCTGAGAGCGGGTGTAGGCGTCCACGTATCGGGTTTGCGCGTTCACGATGGCCGGGACGAGCAGGACAGTGCGGGCGCCCATCGCTTTGGCGCTGTGGAGGCAGGTTTTGAGCTCGTCCTCGCCACGTTGAGCGATTTGGGGGTCCGGGTGCGAGAGGGGAGCGTTCCAGCCGCCAAACATCACGGAGAAGATGTCAATTCCGGCGGCGTCGGCCCACTGTCGGAGTTGTTCCGCCTTCTTCAGATCGGGTTCGGGATTGGCTTCCACGCCATCGAAGCCGCAGTCGCGCAGCAGTTTGAAGCGGTCGGGAATGGGGCGGTCTCCGGGCAGCATCCCGAACACCACGCCTTTTTTATAGCGGGACGATTCCAAGGGGGGTCTCCTTCGTTTTGACGCCGCCAGACCCGGTGAGGACGCCGCCGCCAGGGCCAGCGCTCCCGTCGTTCCCAGCAGCGTTTTGAGCGCATCGCGTCGTGTGGGCTTGCGGTTGTGAGGTTCGGTGAGTCGCATCGCGCCCTCTTTTCCTCATGATGAGTGGGTTTCCTGCCCGGAGGTCGCTGAGTTAGGCGGAAGGAAGGCTCCACGGCCCTCGGTAGCGCGGCATGGCTTCCCGGTCGGCCTCGCGGTCGCCGATGACGCGGCCTTTGGCGTCGTCCCAGACCACTTTGCGCCCCACGCGGAAGGCGAGTTGGCCGAGGTTGAGTGCCTTATGCACGTTCGCGTGGTACTCGACGTTGCAGCTGGGCGGGCGACGAGAGCGGATCGCGTCCAGCCACTCCCGCGAATGGCTTGCCGGAGGTTTGTCGGCGGGTTCGGGAAGTTTCGCCTCCTTCGCAGCGCCGAAGAGTTCATACCGGCCATAGTCGGCGACAAGCGACCCTTCCGTTCCCTGAAACAGCACGGCCAGGCGACGATCCCCGCCTTCGGTCGTCCAGTGGAACGGATAGGTGTTCGCGGCGGAGTGGTGCCACGTCATGATCAGGCCAGGGTATTCCCACGTCACATCGAGGGTGTCGGGGATGTCGCTGGCGTCGGTGAGCGCGAACCGTCCCCCGCCCGCCGTGGCGGACTTCGGCGCGCCGAGGTTGAGCGCCCAGACCGGCAGGTCCACGATGTGCGGCCCCATCTCGTGAATCCAGCTGCCGATGAGCGATTTGAAGTACCGGTGCTGTCCGCCTTCAAACTTTGCGGGGCTGTACGGCTGAAGCGGCGCCGGGCCGAGCCACATCTCCCAGTCGAGGCCGGGCGGTGGCGCGGAGGGCTTGGCGTCTCCCTGAAGCGGCTCCTTCAGGAAGAGGATGTTGCGCGCCGCCGTGATTTTGCCCAGGACGCCCGACCGCACGATCTCCACCACGCGGTGGTAGTTCGCGGTGGCGTGGATTTGCGTGCCGATCTGCGTGATGGTCCGGTTCTCGCGGGCGGCCTTCAGCACAGGCGCGATCTCGCCCGGATAGAGCGACATTGGTTTTTCGCAGTAGACATCCTTGCCCGCCTCGCACGCGGCGATGGTGATGAGCGGGTGCCAGTGGGGCGGCGTGGCGATCACCACGGCGTCGAGGTCGCTTTGGGCGAGGAGCTGGCGGAAGTCGGAGTACCCTTTGGCGCCGGCGCCGACCTGCGCGAGGGCGGCTTTCAGGTGGGGTTCATACACGTCGCAAATCGCGGCGATGCGGACATCGGGCTGCGCGGAGAAGTCGGCGACGTGGCTCATCCCGCGCCCTCCCACTCCGATGATGCCGATCACGATGCGGTCGTTGGCGGAGACGCTCCGCCGGGAGGATGCTCCGGTCGCCCCCCGCGCCTTGGATGCGGCGCCCACGGCGAGACCGGCGGCGGTGGCGGAAGAGGCTTGAAGCAAGGCGCGACGGGTGAGCGGTTGGGGCATAGGACTCTCCTGTTCAGGGCACGACGGGCCTGCGTCCGGCCCCGCGCGCTAATTCTTTCCTCGCCGTCGCCGGGTTCCCTTCCTGGCTATCGCGCCGCCGGGCAAGCTCTCCGACAGCCCGACTTACGAGGTCGCCGGGGCTTTTCGTTCGCGCACGACCGCGCCGAGCATGAGCATCGCCGCAAACGCCAGGGCCGCGCTAACGATGAAGGCGACCGGGGCGCCGTAAGCCTTCCAGAGGATGCCCATCAGCAGGCTCGCGGGAAGCGCCGCCAGCCCCAGGATGAAATGGAACGCGCCATACGCCGTGCCGCGCAGTGAGGCGGGGGTAAGGTCGGCGATGAAGGCTTTCTCCACGCCTTCGGTGAGGCCGAAGTAGAGGCCATACACGAGGAACAGCGCCCATGCGTGCCACGGCGTTGACCCGTACGCAAACCCGGCGTACACCAGCGCGTAAACCGTCCAGCCGCCGAGGATAAGGCTCTTGCGGCCAATGCGGTCGGAGAGGAGTCCCGCCGGAATGGAACTCGCCATCTTGACGAGGTGCAGCGCGACCCAGATCATCGGGATGAGGGCGATGGTCACGCCGAAATCCCGCGCGCGGAGGAGGAGGAAGGCGTCGCTGGCGTTGCCAAGGGTGAACAGCAGCATGACGCCGAGATAAGCGCGGAAGTTCGTGTCAAAGGGCGCAAGGGTGAACCGAAGCGGCGCCTTTTGGATCGGCTCGGCGCGGGGCACATCCTTCACGAAGAGGGCGATCAGGAGGACGCTCGCCAGCGCGGGAATCGCGGTGAGGCCGAACAGCATCCGCTCATGGTCGCGGCCATACACGGCCAGAAACCCGGCGGCGATGAGTGGCCCCACCACCGCTCCCGCGTGATCGAGGGTGCGCTGCACGCCGAACGCCCAGCCGCGCCGATCCGCCGTCACCGAGGAGGAGAGGAGCGAGTCGCGGGGAGCGGTGCGGATGCCCTTGCCCGTGCGGTCGCTGAGTCGCACCGCGAGGACGTGCCACGGGACGGCGGCCAGCGCGATGAGCGGCTTGGTGAGCGACGAAAGGCTGTATCCAACGAGGATGAGCGGTTTGAGACGTGGGCTACGGTCAGCGATCCAGCCGGAGAAGTACTTGAGAATGCTGGAGAGGCTTTCCGCCGCGCCCTCCACGAGGCCCACGAAGGCCGTGCTGGCGCCCAGCGTACTCGTGAGGAAGAGGGGCAGCAGGGGGTACACCATCTCGGTGGCGAGATCGGTGAAGAAACTGACCCAGCCCATCGCCCAAACGTTTTCAGGCCGTTCCGTCCGCGCAGGGTTCTCCACGCTTGTCGCCATCAGGGTACGTCCTCGCATGACCGGCCTCAGCCGCGATACAGCGTTCCCTTCACGATTTCCCGGCGCCCGGCTCCTGGTAATCCACCACCTGCTCCACCAGGCCGCCATCCATGAAGTAGGTCGTCGCGGTCACATACGCGGCTTCGGGGGAGGCGAGCCATGCCACCAGTCCCGCCACTTCCCCAGGCTTTCCGAACCGGCCCAGGGGGATTTCCTTGATGACCGATTCCTCGGCCTGCTTGTCGCTCAGCACGTCGGCGTTCATCGGGGTGGCGATGGCGCCGGGCGCGACGCCATTCACCCGAATCCCGTGCGGGGCCAGCTCCATTGCCAACGTTTTCGTCAGCATCCGCACGCCTCCCTTCCCGGCGCAGTATGGCGCGAACCTTGGCTTGGCGATTTCCTGATGCACCGACGAGACGTTGAGGATGCAGCCTCGCCCCCGCTTCACCATATCGCGCGCGCACGCCTGAGAGACGAAGAAGGAGCCTTTCAGGTCCACCCCGATCATGAAGTCCCAGTCGGCTTCGGTCACATCCAGGAAGCCGATCTCCTTCTGCACCCCGGCGTTGTTCACGCACAGGTCCACCCGTCCGAGTTGTTCCACCACCGTATCCACCATGTGGCGGACCTGTTCCACGTTGGAGACATCGGCCTTCACGGCGAGGGCGCGGCGTCCTTTGGCCTCAATCGCCTTCACCACCTCGTCGGCGGCTTCGGGATGAACGATGTAGTTGATCGCCACGTCGGCGCCGTCCTCGGCGAGTCGCAGGGCGATGGCCTTGCCGATCCCGCTGTTGGCGCCCGTCACCAGCGCCACCTGATCCTTCAGTCGCATGATCGCCTCCCATCCTGGTAGGGGCGAGACGCCCCCCGGCGCATCCTCGCTCCCTCGCTCCCTCGCTCCCTCGCTCCCTCGCTCCCTCGCAGGGTGTGTGTCGCTGATCTCTCCTGTGAGCGTCGGCTTCTATTCGTCGTCGGGCACCGGCTCGAAGCGCAGGATGTAGAAGCCTTCCTGTTCCAGCGGCGTCGCCAGCGCCATCAGGTCTTTCCCCCGACTCGTCCCCCCTTCAACCCAGCCGCCATATTCGCTGTTGTAGGTCCTCACGGAGTAGTTCCGTTCAGGGTCAAGCAGGCCGTTCAGGCTCCATGGCACCACCAGGGTCTGAGACGCGCTGTTGCCGACGCAGACATGGATGATGTTATCTTCATGGAAGGCGACCACGGCTGCGTCGGCGCTCCACGCTTCGATGCGCTGGGTCGCCGTGGGGCCGCAGTCCGTGACCTTGCAGGGAGAGGGGAGAGCTTCAGTGGCGTACAGGTGGATACCGTCGGCCTGCCGCGCGGCGAAGAAGCTGATTTCGCGGCCCTGGTAGGGCAGACGGTTCACCGCGAGCCACTTCCAGCCGGGGGGCATCATCGGGTTCACCTGAAAGCCGTCAATCCCCGCTTCCACGCCCGCCAGACCTTCCACGGCGGCCCAGAGGTAGCGCGGCGGCTCCCACGGCGAGAGGCGCATTCCCCGGTTGACGAGGCTCTCCCCATCGAACCATTCGGAGAATTGTCCCGGCACGGTGTTATTTTTCTTCGGGTCGGCGAGGTAATTGATAAAGCCTTCCCGCAGGCCGCGCACCATCGAGTCGGGATGATACTTCGCGGCGGCGAAAGCGTACCAGAAAACAACTCCCGGCCAGACGCCGCCGAGCAGCCCTACATGCGAGGAGGGGTCATACTCCGGGCTTTGATTGGAGAGGACGCGCAGCCCGGCGGCGGTCCAGAAGTCGGGGCTGTTGAGCCGGGAGATGATGCGGAACGCCACGTCGTCGGGGGCCACGCCGAACATCACGGGGAAGACTTCATCGCTGGTCACGTCGGTGTGCATGTATCCGTTGACATCAATGTTCAGGTAGTACATCCCATTGTCCGGGTTGAGCAGGCGCATGTTGATGCTGGTTTTGAGCGTTTCCGCTTCCTTATCGAAGGTGTCGCCCACTTCTCCTTTCCCGGTTTGCCGGGAGAGGAACGCGGCCCGCTTCAGCGCGGCGTAACAGAGCGCGTTGATCTCGGTGACGGCGCCGTTGAGGGTGTAGTCGGGAATCACATTGCGCCACGACGCGATGCCCCAGACGTTGACGCCGCGCGCGCTGCACGACACCAGGCCGTCGTCGTTGCGCTGCGAGAGGAGGTAGCGCGCCGCGCCCTCCACCGCCGGGAAAACCTCCTTCAGGAACGCCTCGTCGCCGGTCGCCAGGTAATGGTGGCAGACGCCGAGGATGAAGAGCGGCGTGTCGTCGTTGATGTTGAGGCCGTAATCCTCGATATGGCCGTCCAGCGCGCTGAAGTACTCGCACATTTTGCCGTTGGGGTACTGCTTGCCGGCGGCGGCGAGCAGCATCGCTTTGGAGATGTCGGGCAGCATCCAGTCATTACCGTACACGAACCAGGCGAGATCGCGGATCACCACATTGGAGGAGACACCCGGCTCGTTGGTGAACGCGCGGGCGACCGGATAGACCCCCATCACGCGGAGCATATTGGCTTTGCTCCATTGAACGCCCTGATTGATGATTCGGTCGGGGGTTTCGATGCGCGCCACGTCGAGAACTTCCTGATAATGCTGGATGGTCTCCTGGAAGGCGGCGTTGAAGTCCCGCCCCTCCTCGAAGATTCGCTGGGCGTGATCCGGCCCCTTTGAGGAGAAGGCGACCATGACGGCGAGCTCATGGGTTTCGCCGGGGTTCAGGTTCACATCCATCTGCACGACGCCGTAAATGTTCCCTTTCGCGGAGGTGTCGTTCGTCACCGGCAGGACGTTCACGGGGTCATAGGCGTGGCTCACGTCGTGGGACGTCATCACCCCGGAGGGAGTTGTGTTGAAGCCGAAGACTCTCGCCCAGTCGGGATGGGATTCGTTGGTCGCCACCAGCGTCCCGGTCTGCGGATCAAAATCGGCGGACACATCCGATTCGGTGAGGCCCCGCAGATTGACATAGGCGAAAATCCGGATGGAACGCTCCGCCGAAGAATCGTTGGTGATGCGGATGATTTGGTAGGCGATGGAGGGGTCCAGGCCATGTTTTTTCGGCAGGAACAGGGTTTCGGTGACGCTCATGTCGCCGGAGAGGGAGAAGCGCCGCCGCTGGTACGCCGGATGGATGCGAAACGAGCCGGGCCGGTCCTGCTGGAGTTGAACGCGCACGTCGGGGCGGCAGATCTGCCCGACCTCGTGGGATTCGCCGGGGCCGGGCATACGGCAGCCGTAATGCATCATGCCGTGCTGGGGCGCCGTGTACCGGATGACGAGCGACCCGGTGACCGCCTGCCCGATATCCAGGCTGAAAAGGCGCTCAATCGCGCCGGTCGCCTTGGAGTTGACCCAGATTTGATCGTTGCCGAAGCTGGAACCCGCGCCCAGAGCGTCTTCAGGCAACTCATACACCAGCATCCGCTCGGCGCCCTGATCGCCCTGCCGCACCATATGCAGCCGGGTGTCCACGCCATTTTCAGCGTTCACCTGACTGGTGTTCAATCCGCCGCTCTGCATGAGTTCCTCACAGTCCGCATTCCGGTAGCGTCCTTCGCCGCAAGCATGATTGTACTCATCCTGGGGCTGGTTCCGGGAGACACAGGGGACGCGATGGTGAGGTTGGCGCGACAAAATCGTCGCGCTCCTCACGGGCGCAACACTTGTGCGCAACACATGAGCGTAGCGGTTGAGGAAGCTACTTCCGGTCGGTCAGGTTCCGGGGGGGAGTGGCGTCATAGACGTTATAGATGCGGTGAGACGTCTTCCATTGCAGCCCGCGTTCGGTGGCGAGGCTTTGGATGGCGCGGCCCGGCGCTTTCACTGAGAGATCGGTGACGCGGGAGCGCTGATGCGTCAGATCGGTGGAGACGACGACGCCGAAACGATCCGCAATACGCTCCAGGGCCTCGGTTGAGGTCCATGCCCCGCGTAAAGGGGTCTCAGGCGATTGCTGCGGACGGTCGGACGGAAGGATGAGGAGGCGCCGGTAGGTTTTGTGGTCGGTCTCCAGGAGGAACAGGGCGCGCTGAGGCCTCGGCTGCGTGACGCGGAAGTGGAGGGGGATCGTCACCGGAGCGTCCGCCGCGAGGGCGCCCTGCCAAAGGACCTTCCCCTGGTCGGTGACGATGCCGGCGGTGTCGCAGGCGAGGCCGTCCGTCATGCGTTCGAGGGTGAGCTTACTTTTGCCCAGGTCGGCACTCGGCTGAAGGATCAGGTTGAGTTCCCCGCGTGATCCGGTTGCGTCGGGCGTTCCATCAAAAAGGAGTTCCGGTCGGCCGTCGGAAGGGTAGGCGGATGCGACTCTCTGATGGGGCAATTCCACGAAGTCGGGAGGCCCCATCAGCTTGCCATAAAACGGCGTGCGCGAGAAAAGCAGGGTGAGGGCCGCAACCGCGATACCGGCTCGAAGCAGGGGGTTGCGTGTGGGCTGCGCCGGGATGATATACCGATGCAGCCACGACCGCGCGGGGGCTTCGGCGGCGGCGCGAGCGAGGACCCGCGCTCGAAAGTCGGCGGGAACCGATTGGGGGACTCGCATGGCGGCTAACCCGGCGTTCATTTCGCGGGCGAGCGCGAGCTCCTGGGCGCAGTCGGAACAGCCATGGAAATGGTGTTCGAGTACGACCCGGAACGGAGGCGCGACGGCGTCGTCCAGATAATCGTTTAAAGATTCGAGCGCTACGTCACATGTCATCGTCAGGGTCCTCCACGGTCATGCTTTCGACGACGTTACTCGCCATAGAGTTCCTTCTGCGACGCCAGGCGTTCCCGCAACGCTTTCCGCGCCCGATTGAGGCGGGATTTCACGGTGCCGAGCGGCATTTGGAGGATTTCCGAAATCTCATCATACGGTAGCTCCTGAAGGTGATACAGGGTGATGATCACGCGCTGGAACTCCGGCAGCTCGTTGATGGCGGCCTGGAGGACGCGGCGCAGCTCTCGCTTCTCCGCTTCCACTTCCGGGCCGGGGGCGGGGTCCTCAATCTGTCGGGGGAGATCGCCTTCCTCCAGGGTCATCTCCGCTTCGAGGGAGACGTGGGGATGAGTCAGGCGGCGCTTGCGGCGGTCGAGGAAGACGTTGGTGACGATGCGATACAGCCAGGTGGAGAAGGCGGAGTCCCCGCGAAACTTCCCGATGGAGTTGAAGACGCGCAAAAAGGCGTCACTGGCGACATCGTTGGCGTCGTCGTAATTACCGGTCAGCCGGTAGGCGAGGTTGTACACCTGTTTTTCGTATTTGAGGACCAGATCGTTGAAGGCGGCCCTATCGCCGCGCTGGCAACGCTCGATGATCCTCTTTTCATCCGGCTGCATACGTTCTCATCGAAGGAAGATCATTCGGAGGGGTGTGAGGGAGACCAAAGAAACGTTCCCTATGCGGCGTCTCACTTCCTTGAGCGGGAACCGCGAACACGACCGTCCCGTTTGCCTCGAACACGGTGGGAAGCGCGCCCGAACGCCACCCCTGAAGGACCACGCGCTCCCACGGGGCGCTCCCCCAGCCAGGCCGCATCCAGTGGGTGTTGAGAAGAAGATGCGTGAAGCCGTGCGCGCGCAGCCAGCGCGTCAGGTCGGCGGGGGAGTGAAACGTTTCCCACGGGATGAGCGTATGGTGGCCAGGGTTGCCCCAGAGGTAGCCGCGCCGGAGGTAATAGCCGCGCGTCTCCTCCAGCAGCATCACTTTGGCGGTGGGCGACGTTTCGGTGTTCAGATACGCCACCGCCTGCCCGATGTCGAGTTTGCGGACAACGTAAGCGGAGGGTGAGACCTGGCCCAGCGCGACGGGCAGCGCGTCCAGAGTGCGCAGATGAAGCGCCGCCTTCGCCGCCGACAGTGTAAAGGTGAGGGCGAGGAATCCTCCCAGGGCCAATTGCCCCCAGCGACCGATTTGCTTCTCGTTCGGGCACAGAAGACGCTCCATCGCGTGCGCCGCCAGCAGGCAGAGGAACGGGTAGAGCGGCAGAAGGTATCGAATCTGCTGCGTGAGGCCCACCCAGATGACGAGGAAGCCGGCCATCAGCGACAGCCACGTTTTGGCCCAGCGCGGCGTCGGCCTCGTCAGCGCGAGGAGCGGCAGAAGGCCCAGCGCGAACGGCCCCAGCGACGCGAAGCCGCCGATTCCTTTGGAGAACGCCTCCGGGTGGAACGTGAGGTTCCAGGGGAGCAGCGCGAGCGCGGAGAGACTGCGCCCCATGCCGAACTGCGCCTGTTCGAGGTCGTACGTCCGGGCGAGCGCGGCGTTCCAGTCCCTCCCGCCGAAGAGGCCGTAGAAGAAGGGGTACACCGGGTTGCCGGTCCAGAGCCAGCTCTTCAGGAACCAGGGCGCCGCGAGGAGGACCGCCGGGAGGAGGAACCGCGTAAGCAGCGCGACGGCGAGCGGTCCTTTGGCGGAGGAACGCGCCACGGCATACAACCCGCCAACCCCCGCGAGGAGGAGGAAGATGCCGTTGGTGGTTTTGCACCCAATGGCGAACCCCATCGCCACGCCCGCCAGGGTGAGCCAGGCATTGCGGTCGCGTTCGGGCGAGTCGGTCAGGGTGACGGTGAGGGCGTAGAGCGCAAGGAAGGCGAAAAACGTCGCGCCGAGGTCCACATACGCGACGGTGGACTCCCAGAAGACGAGTGGCGCGGCGAGGAAGAGCGCGGCGGGCAGCAGGGGGAGTCGGGGAGCGCGAGGCTCCCCTGCGGCGCTGGAGCCGGAGGGGAAGAGGCGCATGGCCGCCGTCACGAGCAGCCCCGCCGTGAGCAGGCCGAACGCCAGGTGAACCGCCTTGGCGAAAACCGGCGCCCCGAACGCGAGGCCCAGCGTGAACAGCATCTCCACGGTGAAGGGGAAGTTGGAATGGTGTTCCCACGGCAGGGGGAGGATTCGGCCCGCGCGGAGCCAGATCGCGGGGTCGGCGAGGTGGTAGCTGAGGCCGTCCCAGTCGCTTCCGGCGGGGGGCGTGGCGCACCCGATCAGCATGAGGAGAGCGAAGAGGCCCATCAGGGCGGCCAGAGCCTTCTGTTCGGGAGAGGCGAGGAA
>JBBRGS010000109.1:0-12550 GCA_038240635.1 Armatimonadota bacterium | reverse complement strand
TCGGCCTTCAGGGGGTCCGCCGCGCCGCCCGCATCGCTCGCCTTGCGCCCGGAATAGCCAAGATAGGTTTTCAGCGGCCAGCGCCAATGCCGTCCCTGCCACAGGAATGGGTCGGCTTCATCGGCGGGATAAACGTCGTCGTAGTCGTTGAGGTAGGCGCTGAAGGATAGACCGATCTGTTTCAGATTGCTTTGGCACGTCGCCTGTCGCGCGCGCTCGCGGGCTTTGGCGAAGACCGGAAAGAGTATCGCCGCGAGCATGGCGATCACCGCGATAACGACCAGCAGCTCGATCAGCGTGAAGCCGAAGCGGGCGCGCCTCCGCGGGGAAGAAGCCGTCGCGCCAAAGAGGTTTCCACGCCGCACTATGACTTCAGCCGCCAGCGCGTTCCGCCGCCAATTTTGTCCTCCAGGAGGACGCCGAGTTCGCTCAGGCGGTCCCGGATCGCGTCGGAGGTTTGCCAGTCGCGGTTGTCGCGGGCGGTCTGGCGGATCTCCACCAGGAGTTCGACCAGCTGCGGGGTGAGTCTGTCGCCGGACGCCTCGCGCGCGGGCCACATGAGGCCCAGGGCGTCCTCGGTGATGTGTCGGAACGTCTTCACGATGGCGGTTAGCCCCGTTCCGCCGCCCGGCCGGGTTCCGGCATTCGTGATGCGGTTCATCTCGGCGGCCATCTGGAATAACGCCCCCAGGGCCGCCGGAGTGTTGAAGTCGTCGTCCATCGCCTCGCGGAACGCCTCGTCGCCGGATTTCGCCGCCGCCGCCAGTTCCGCCGACAGAGCCGAATCCTCGGCGCCCTCCAGGGCGAGCGCGTTCTCCGCGTTCTCCAGCGCCGTCCGCAGGCGTTCCCAGCCGCGCCGAGCGTCCTCCAGCAGCGCCTCGGAGTAATCGATTTTGGAGCGGTAATGACTCATCACGAAGAAATAGCGCAACAGGGGCGCCGAAGTCTCCTTCAGCGCGTCGCGAATGGTGATGAAGTTGCCCAGCGACTTGCTCATCTTCACGCCGTCAATCGTCAGGCTGCCGTTGTGGAGCCAGTACCGCGCGAACGGTTTCCCGGTGGCGCACTCCGATTGCGCAACTTCATCCTCGTTGTGCGGAAACAGATTGTCCACGCCCGCGCCGTGGATGTCGAACGTCTCGCCGAGGTAGCGCATTGACATGGCGGAGCATTCGATGTGCCAGCCGGGGTAGCCCCATCCCCACGGGCTGGGCCAGCGGAGGATGTGCCCACCGGTCGCCTTCTTCCAGAGCGCGAAGTCCGCCGGATTTCGCTTGCCCTCCGCCACTTCGAGGCGGGCGCCGGCGTTCTGATCTTCCACGCGCCGGTTGGAAAGTTTGCCGTACTCGGCGTCTTTCGTCACATCGAAGTAGACGGAGCCGTCCGATTCGTAGGCGAAGCCGCGCTCAATGAGGGCCTGCACGAGTAGAATCTGTTCGGGGATGTGACCGCTCGCGCGCGGGGAGATGTCGGGTCGAATGACATTGAGCTGGTCCATCGCCCAGAAATATTCATAGGTGAACGTCTCGACGAGTTCCATCGGCTCGACCTGACGCTGGGCGGCGCGCTGGAGGATTTTGTCCTCGCCGTCGTCCGCATCGCCCAGGAGATGGCCGACATCCGTAATGTTCTGGACGTAGCGCACCGTGTAGCCGAGAAAGCGGAGGTACCGCACGATCACATCGAAGGCGATGTAGGAGACGCCATGCCCCAGATGCGGATAATCGTACACGGTGGGACCGCAGACATACATCCCGACGTGGCCGGGCGCGAGGGGAACAAACTCCTCCTTGCGCCGGGTGAGCGAGTTGGTGACCTTAAGCATGCCCGCAACTTTCCACCATCGCGGCGGCGTTTTCCATGGTGGGATTAAGGTTGGGTTCGGGGAGTTGCGCCTTCAGGTCCCGCACCTGGTTTTCCAGATACTGGAGGCGGTTCAGCATGCAGTTGAGCATAACGCCTTCGGGGTCTTCACTAAGGCCATGATCGAGCGATTTGCATGGGTCATCGAAGACGCCGGTCCAGCCTTCATCGCCGCGCTGAACGGCGCGCCCCGGAATGCCGACGACGGTGGCGCCGGGCGGCACGTCGCTGCGGACGACGGCGTTGGGGCCGATCTTGGCGTGATCGCCGACGAAGATATCGCCGAGCACCTTGGCGCCGGGGGAAATTACAACGTTGTTGCCGATGGTGGGGTGTCGTTTCTTCTTTTTTCGACTGGTGCCGCCGAGGGTGACGCTGTGGTAGATCAGCACGTCATCGCCAACGATGGCCGTCTCGCCGATAACGACGCCCATGCCGTGGTCAATGAAGAAGCCCGCCCCGATAGTGGCGCCGGGGTGAATTTCGATGCCCGTTACCATGCGGCTGAACTGCGAAAGCCAGCGGCCCGGCGTTTTCAGGCCGTGGTTCCACATCCAGTGCGCGGCGCGGTGCATGGTGATGGCGTGGAGGCCAGGGTAGCTAAGGACCTCCCAGATGCTGCGGGCCGCCGGGTCTTTCTCAAAAATGGCGTGGATATCTCGTTTGAGGATATTAAGGAAGCCCATTGAGGCTCGTCTCTTCCGGGGGGAGGAATTGAATGACTCAGGAGGCGAAAGGGGTATACCCCGTATCTCTTCCAGGGGAACCGGGTTTTATGTCCGATTAATGCGCCATTCTATTGGAATTCGCCGCCATTGTAGCACAGGCGTGCGCCTCGAACAATATCCCCTGCGCTCTCCAAATCCAAACGAGCCCGACCGTGGTCCTGCCCTGCCACAAACCACCGTGGTCCTGCCCTGCCACATACGACAAAGCTACCCCAGGCGCAACAGGATGTATTTCGCTTCAAACTCCATCATCGGCAGTTGAAGATCGCAAGTCATCTCCTCCTGAGCGGCTTCGGCTTCCGAGCGACTGCGGAAGTGGCGGTGCAGCACGAACACCGACGTGCCTTTGCGCTGAAACATGAGCGCGAACACCATCCCTTCGCCGATAACCAGGGTCTCCAGCGCCACGTTCCACTCGTCACGGGCCGGATGCGAGGGCGGCGCGGCTTCGCGTTTCGCCGCCGCCGCGACTTTCGCTTCGTGAGAGAGTTCCCGGCGTCCGGACTCCCGCCGCTCCCGACGCGTTGTCGCCATCTCCCCTTCGGCGATGCGCAGGCCCTGTTTTCCGAAAATTGTCCGTCTCATGGAATCAACGTCGCTTCCATCCACATCCGACCGGCTCCCTGATCTCCCGGCCCGACCCGTTACAGCGTCACGCTGTCAATCTTCCCTATCGCATCTGTTCCATCTCTATGAGAAAGATCACACCCTCCGCGCCCCGGAGGCTGCCCCCGCCTGTCACAGTCGCGCCACAACGTCCCTTCATAGGTCTACCCGCTTCCCCCACTCATGACACGCCCGATTCCTGAACTTCTACGTTCGGCAGCGCCAGACGTAACGCTTCGGCGAGGGCATGGACAACCGGGCGCTCCGTCGCCGCGTGAGACGCCTCCACCAGCGACAGCACCAGGGACCGCGCCAGCAGCTTCCGGTGGTGCCCGATCTCGCTGGTGACAAACACCTCCGCGCCCGCCGCCGCCGCTTGTTCCACAAGGCTCCCGCCGCTCCCGCCGCAGACCGCCACCGTCCGCACCGGGTCCGCGCCTCTGGTCACCTCCACCCATTCCGTCTGAAGTCGCGCCTTCACATGGTCCGCAAACGCGCTGAGGCTCATCGGTTCCGGCAGGCGCCCCACTCGACCCAGGCCGATACGAGGCGCTCCCGCCGTCTCCACGGGATAGACATCGTAAGCGATCTCTTCATACGGGTGAACCGCCCGCACCGCCTTCAGCGTCTCCTCCAGCCGTCGCCGCTCCACGCGGACCTCCACGCGCTCCTCCTCCACCTGTTCCACTCGACCCACAGCGCCGATGGCGGGATGCGCGCCTTCCAGCGGCTGAAATGTCCCGGTTCCCGTCCCGCGAAAGGCGCAATGGCTGTAAGCGCCGAGAACCGCCGCGCTCGCCGCCATCGCATCCATCACGACGTCCATCGCCGCGCGAGGGGTAAACACCACCAGCTTCACCTGACGCTCGACATCGCTCGGCGCGAGGGGACGGGTTTCCACCAGCCCCAGGGCCGCCGCAAGGGCGTCGTTCGTCCCGCCCGGCGCCACGTCCACATTGGTGTGCGCGGCGTAAAAGGCGCAGCCCGACCGGATGTGCGCGGCGATGAGGCGCCCTTCGGGACGGTCCTCCCGCAGCGATTTGGGCGGTCGAAAGAGCGCCGGGTGATGCGCCACAATCAGGTCCACGGCGGCGGCGCGGGCTTCGGCGAGGGTGGTTTCGGTCACATCGAGGCAGACAAGGATGCGGCGCAGCGGGGCGTCTTCCCGCCCGAACTGAAGGCCCACGTTGTCCCACTCTTCCGCCCACTCTTCAGGCGCGAACACTCTCAGCGCCGCCACCGCATCGCCCACCGTTCGGCTCATGCCTCGATCCTCCTGAAGCGTCTCACTTCGTTTATGCCTCTGATACCCGGAAGTTCAGTTCCCTTCAGGGATGCCTGCCGGTGAGGGTATCCGTCGTCCCGCTCCCTGTTGTAGCCGATATGGGACCGCGTGCAGCCGACAGGAGGAGACCGCCCCTCGTTCGGCAGGAAGCGACGCCCCGTCGCCGAAGGAGAGTCGGGCGTTCCTTACGATGTCCCCCTCCCCATTCGCCTCTTCCGTCATATGCTGAACCGTTTGCTCCCCAACAATCCGGCGTTCGATCCCCTCCTGGCGGGGATGGCGGCGCTCCTCCTCCTGCTCATCCTCTGGTCGCTTCTCCTCAGCGTACGGTTTCGCGCGCTCGGTCGCTGCTACCGCGCCCTTTTGGACGCATCGGGTGAAGGACGTCTGGAATCTCTCCTCCGCGACATCCTGGAGACTACCCGGCGCTCGGAAGATTGGGCGCGTGTCGCCACAGACCTGGCGCAGTCGCTCACGGAGACGGTGCGACGGAGTGTTCAACGTACCGGCTGCGTCCGCTTCGACGCCTTTGACGATGTGGGCGGACGACAAAGTTTCTCGCTGGCGCTGCTCGACGCCGAGGGAACCGGTTTCCTCCTCTCCGGGGTGCATGGCCGGGACGGGTGTCGCGTGTACGCCAAGCCGCTGACCGAAGGCGCGTCCGCCGTGCCCCTCTCGGACGAGGAACGGGAGGCCCTGCTCCTCGCCATGAAAGCCCCGGTTCCTCATTCACAGGAGGCCCCATGAATCGCAAACTCGCTCTCGGCCTGGATTTTGGCACCGAATCGGCCCGCGCGCTCCTCGTGGAGATCGCGACCGGAGCTGAGATCGCCATCGAGGAATTCGCCTATCCTCACGGCGTGATTGAGGAGCGCCTCCCTGACAGCGACGTGAAACTCGAACCCGAATGGGCGTTGCAGGACCCGGACGATTACCTCGCCGCCCTGCGACGCCTGATTCCCGCTGTCCTGCGCGCCGCTCACGCCTCTCCCGATGAAGTCGTGGGCATCGGAGTGGATTTCACCGCCTGCACCGTCGTCGCCACCGATGCGGAGTATCGCCCCCTGTGCGACCTGCCCGAATTCCGCGACCGCCCCCATGCGTGGGTGAAACTCTGGAAGCACCACGCCGCGCAGGACGAAGCCGACCGCATGACGGAGATCGCCCAGGCCTACGGCGAGCCGTTCCTCGCGCGGTACGGCGGCAAAATCAGCAGCGAATGGCTCTGGCCCAAAATCTGGCAGGTCGCCAACGAAGACCCCGACCTGTTCGCCCACGCGGCGCGCTTCATCGAAGCGGGCGACTGGATCGTGCAGCGGCTCACCGGCGTGGACACCCGCAGCGCCTGCCAGGCCGGATACAAAGGCTGCTGGAGCGCCGAACACGGATACCCCTCCGCTGAGTTCCTCGCCCGGCTGGACCCGCGCCTCGCCGACGCGGTGGGGACCCGCGTCCTCCCCAACGTGTTGCCTCTCGGCCACAGGGCGGGCGGCCTTACCCCCGAAGGCGCGGCGCTCACCGGCCTGAACCCCGGAACGCCGGTCGCCGTGTCGGTGATTGACGCGCACGTCGCCGCGCCCGCCGCCACCATGTCGCATCCCGGCCAGCTCCTGATGATCATGGGCACCTCGCTGTGCCACATCGCTCTGGGGAAGGAAGACCGACCGATGGAAGGGGTCGCCGGGGTGGTGCAGGACGGCATCCTGCCAGGCTTCGCGGGGTATGAAGCCGGACAGGCGGCGGTCGGCGATCTGTTCGTCTGGTTTACCCGTCACGGCGTCCCGGCGTCGTTGCGGGATGAAGCCGAGCGCACGGGCGTCTCGGTGTACGATCTGCTGGAGGAGCGCGCCGCCGCCCTGCGTCCTGGCGAGTCCGGCGTTCTCGCGCTCGACTGGTGGAACGGCAACCGCTCGCCCCTGATGGACGCGACACTGAGCGGCCTCTTCGTCGGCATGACGCTGGACACCCGCCCTGAACACCTCTACCGCGCCCTCATTGAGGCGACCGCCTTCGGCACGCGGCTTATCGTGGAGACCATGCGGCGCCAGGGCATCATCGTAGACGAGATTCTTTGCTGCGGGGGTCTCGCCGAGAAGAACGCCCTGCTGATGCAAATCTACGCCGATGTCCTTCAGATGGAGCTGAAAGTGGCGCGCAGTTCCCAGACGTGCGCCCTTGGAGCGGCGATCTGGGGCGCGGTCGCCGCTGGAGCGCCCGGCGGAGGGTACGACACCGTGCAGGACGCCGCCGCCCGCATGGCCGGTTTGCGCCCGAAGCCGTACGTCCCCAACCTGGCGAACCGCGCGACGTACGACGCGCTCTACACCGAGTACACTACCCTCGCGAGGTACTTCGGGGAGGGCGGCGCCGACGTGATGCGCCGCCTCAAAGCCTTGCGGGACGCCATTTAACTCTTTCCATCCTTCCCTCCACAGGTGTGTTGTTATGCTTCCGCTCTTAGCCCTGCGCCACATCGCCTGCGAAGGCCCCGGCCTCCTTGGAACCGTCGCGGAACGTCGCGGCGTCGAAATTCGTATCGCCGAGATGCCCGATGAGTTCCCGCGCTGGCCGGAGCCGGAGCAGTACAGCGCGCTCGTCGTCCTCGGCGGCCCCATGAGCGTCCACGACCATCAGCGGTACGCCTGGCTGAAGGATGAAGCGCGCCTGTTGCGGCGCTGCATGGACGCGCACATCCCGATTCTTGGCGTCTGCCTGGGGGCGCAAATCCTGGCGACAGCGTGCGGGGGCCGGGTGCATCGCGGCGACTCCAAAGAGATCGGCTGGGGCGATGTGCGACTCCTCGGCGCCGCCCACCGCGACCCCGTCTTTGGCGGCCTCCCTTCCCCGCTGTCTGTGTTCCACTGGCACGGCGACACCTTCACCCTGCCGCAGGATTCCCGGCTCCTTGCGCAGTCGGACCTCACGCCGCATCAGGCGTTCCGCTTCGAGGATCGGTATTACGGCCTCCAGTTTCATCTGGAAGTGACGGCGGAGATGGCGACAGAGTGGGCGACAGTTTACGCGGACGAACTCGCCGAAACCGGCGGCCCCACCGTCGGTGGCGGACCCGACACATGGGCGGCGTCGGCGGAAACTCTGCGCCCTCACGCTGAGGCCTTCTTTCACCGATGGCTCGACCTCGTGGAGCGGTGCGGGTGAACGCCACCTTCTCTTCCCGGCAGGACGCGAGGGTCCTTCGATTCGGCGGCGTGGACATCGGCGGGACCAAGCTTGCCGTGGGAGTGACCGACGCGGAAGGGCGCGTCCTGGCTTCCCGTCGCCTCCCCACCGACCTCGCGTTGACGCCTGACGCGGTCTGCCGGCAGCTCGCCGCAATGCTCGATGAGGCGGCGCTGGAATCGGGAAGCGACTCCTTGGCGGCGCTGGGCATCGGGTGCGGCGGCCCGCTCAACCGGGAGACCGGAACGCTGTACACCGTGCCGAATATGCGCGGCTGGGACGGCTTTCCCCTGCGCGCGTGGTTTGAGGAACGGTACCGTCTCCCCACGGCGCTGGACAACGACGCCAACGCGCAGGCCCTCGCCGAGGCGCGTTTTGGCGCCGGGCGGGGTCATTCCCACGTCTGTTACTTCACGGTCAGCACTGGCATCGGCGGAGGCTTCGTCGTGAACGGACGGCTCTTTCGCGGCGCGACGGACCTCGCCGGAGAATTCGGGCACCAGATTCTGCTGCCGGACGGCCCTCTGTGCCCGTGCGGGGGGCGCGGCTGTCTGGAGGCGCTGGCGTCGGGGACCTCGATGGCGCGGCGGGCGCGGGAACGGCTGCGGAAAGGCGCCCACTCAAGCGTCTTCACGGAAGCGGAGGCGGAGCGTGTGACGGCCAAGGCCCTGGCGGAGGCGGCGCGGCAGGGAGACCCGTTCGCTCTAAGCGCGTGGGAGGAGGCGGGCGCGTGGCTGGGCCTCGGCATCGTGAACGTCATCCACCTCCTCAATCCGTCGGTGGTGGTGTTGGGCGGCGGCGTCTCGCAAGCGGGCGACCTGATTCTCGCTCCCGTGCGGCGCGTGGTGAAGGAGCGGGGATTGGCTCCCCTGGTGAGTTCGTGCGCCATCATGGCGGCGGGGATTGGCGCGGACGTGGGGATCGTAGGAGCCGCCGCGCTGGCGAAGGAACGGCTGGAGTGCGCCGCCGCTTAACTCCTCCGCAAAGGCGCCGCTTAACTCCTCCGCAAAGGCGCCGATGAACTCCTCCGCAAAGGCGCCGATGAACGGGATGGGGACGCTGGTTGACGTGACGGAGCCGCCCAATCGGTTGACCTCACGCCTGAAATGCGAGACACTATTGTGGACAGGGAGGTCCAGAATGATCCCCCCTTGTGGAGCGTCTTCTCCCTCGGTATAATGAACCGCCACTGAAACTTAGGCTCACCTAAAACTAAAGTCCAGGTCGCCTATCATTCCCCCTGCATCCTTCTCTCCTGCGGCGAGAGACGAATGCCGCACGGAGGTTCCTATGAAAGGTTCTTCATCCGCCGTCGCCGATGCCGCCTCCGCTCCCATCATTCTCGTCGGCAATCCCAACGTCGGCAAAAGCGTTTTATTTGGCCATTTAACCAACACCTACGTCACCGTTTCCAACTATCCCGGCACCACGGTGGACCTCACCTCCGGCATCGCTCGCGTCGGGGGAGCGCGCCGCACCCTGACTGACACGCCGGGCGTCAACAACCTGATTCCCTCCTCCGAAGATGAGGAAGTGACGCGCGACATCCTGATGAACGGCGCTCCCGGCCTCGTCATCCAGGTCGCCGACGCCAAGAACCTCCGCCGGGGCCTGCTGCTCACCGTCCAGCTCGCCGAGATGGGCCTGCCCTTCCTCCTTACGCTCAACATGGACGATGAGGCCCGCCGACGCGGCCATGTGGTGGACGCTCATCAGCTCTCCGAACTCCTCGGCGTCCCCGTCTGCCGCACCATCGCCACGAAGAAGCAGGGGCTGGACCAGCTCCGGGAGGCGGTGGGGAAAGCCACCCCTTCCCCCTTCGCCGTGCGGTATGACCCTGACATTGAGGAAGCCCTCACCGAGGCGATCCCCCTGCTGCCGGAAAGCGGCATCTCCCGCCGGGCGCTGGCCGTAATGGTCCTCGCGGGCGATGAAACCCTGGACGGCTGGCTAAAGGCGAACGTCGGCGTGGAAGAGCGGCGGCGCCTGAGCGAACTGCGCGATCATCTGGCGGCCATGTTCCCTGAAGGCGTGGGGTACCAGATCAACCGGGAGCGCATGGCCACGGCGGACGCCCTCCTGCGTGAGACGCTGAACCACACGCCGCCGGAGTCGTCGCCCTTCGCCCAGACGCTGGGACGGCTGACCATGCATCCCGTCTGGGGCATCCCCCTGCTGCTGTTCACGCTGTACCTGGTGTACGAGTTTGTCGGCATCTGGGGCGCCGGCACGCTCGTCGGCTATCTCGAAGGAACCGTCTTCGGGCATTATGTCAACCCGTTCGCCATCAAACTGGTGAACGCGGTCGTGCCCTTCGCCCTCCTGCGGGACCTGCTGGTCGGCGAGTACGGCATCTTCACGATGGCCCTGACCTACGCCTTCGCGCTGGTGCTACCCATCGTGACGACGTTCTTCCTCGCGTTCGGCTTTCTGGAGGATTCGGGGTACCTGCCGCGTCTGGCGGTGATGTCGGATCGCGTGTTCAAATTGATGGGACTGAACGGCAAGGCCGTCCTCCCGATGATCCTCGGCCTCGGCTGCGACACGATGGCGACGCTCACCACCCGCATCCTGGAGAGCAAGAAGGACCGCGTGGTGGTGACGCTGCTGCTCTCGCTGGGGGTGCCCTGCTCGGCGCAACTGGGGATCATTCTCCTCATCCTGGGTAAACTGTCGTTGACGGCTCAGCTCCTCTGGCTCGGCATCGTGCTGGGCGTCATCTTCCTCGTCGGCTGGGCCGCCTCCAAAGTCCTCCCCGGCGACAGTTCGGACTTCGTGCTGGAAATCCCGCCGCTTCGCTTCCCCCAACTGAAGAATATCGTGGTGAAGACGGCAGCCCGCATCGAGTGGTACCTGAAGGAGGCCGTGCCGCTCTTCGTGGTGGGCACCCTCATCCTCTTCGTGGGCGACCGCATCGGCTTCCTCACGCTGATGCAACGGGTCGCCCGGCCTGTGGTGGTCTCGCTGCTCGGTCTGCCGGCCAAAGCGACGGATATGTTCATCATCGGCTTCCTGCGGCGCGATTACGGCGCGGCGGGCTTCTACACGATGTTCACCAGGCATGAACTCGACCTCGTGCAGGTGACGGTCAGCTTGGTGGCGATCACGCTCTTCATGCCGTGCATCGCGCAATTCTTCGTGACCATCAAGGAGCGGGGGATGAAGACGGCGCTGGGGATCGCGACGTTCACGCTCTCCTTCTCCATCGCGGTGGCCGCCCTGCTGAACTTTGTGCTGCGACATTGGAATATCCCGCTTTGAAACCCGATGCCGCAACCCCGGACCCTCTCGCCAAAGAGTACGCGCCGGTGGTGAATCCCATGCAGTATCAATGTCCTTTGTGTGGCTGTCATTTCGACTTTGATCCCGCGCGGAACCAGGGCGGCTGCTCCTCGTGCCCGCTGGGGAAAGGGTGCGGCCTCGTGTTGTGCCCGCATTGCCGCTACGAATTCCCGGAGGAGTCCCAGGTGGTGAGTTGGTTCAGTCGGCTGTTGCGCGGCAAAAAGTCGAAGCCGTCGCCCCCGTTGTGGGACGACGCCCCCGGCGAGATCGCCCTGAGCGACCTGGGCGTGGGCAAGGCGGGACAGGTGACGGGGATTGACACGCAGCGGAAGGCGCGCGCCGAGCGGCTCAGCGCGATGGGACTCACGCCCGGCAGCATTGTAACGGTGCGGCAGCGGTTCCCCAGCGTGGTGGTGGCGGTCGGCGAGACGGAGATCGCGCTGGACCGCGCGGTGACGCAGGACATCCGCGTGAGGCCGATGGCGCCAGAGGTGAAGGTGTAGGGAGCGGTCTCGCTTCGTCGTTCGAGCGCCGGAAAAAGCTCCCGTCAAGCGAACCGAGCGAAAGAGTTCACCCGGTCGCTCAATGGGGGACACTCCTCACCCTGGCGCGGTCGGCGGAGCGTTGGGGGGTGGCGCCCGGCAGCGGCGTTAGGCGATCAGGGATGGCGTCCGGCAGATCGGCGGCGAACCCGCTTTCCCGCTAACTCCTCCGCGTGGGCGATGATCTCTTCCCAGGACCCTTCCAAAACCGTCAGCGACATCATGATCCTCTGGGTGTGGTAGCGAGAGGGGCGGTTCCCCGGAGGGTTCCCCCGCACTATGCCCTCCCACGTCATGGGTTGTCATTAAACGCCGCGTGCGCTGCGGCGAGCCATGGTGGCGCGGTCAGCGGGGCGTTGAGGCATGTAGCCCGGCAGCGGCGTCAGGTGCTCGTGGATGGCGTCCAGCAGGTCGGCGGCGAAGGGGAAGAAGGCGTCCTCCACCTCGTCCGGGGGAGTGATCCAGTTGCGGGCGCCGACGACGAGGGGCGGGGCGTCCAATTCCTCAAACGCAAGCGCACTGATCGTGTTGGCGAAGGTGTGCAGCACGCTCCCCCGCTCGCAGGCGTCGCTCGTCAGGAGGAGTTTTCCGGTCTTTCGCACGCTCTCCAAAACCGGCTCGTAGTTGAAGGGGACGAGCGACCGAGCATCTATCACCTCGCACGAGAGGCCGTACTGCGCCAGCAATGTGTCGGCGGCTTCCAGCGCCCGGTACAACGTGGCGCCGACGGTGAGGATCGTGAGGTCGTCGCCGACGCGCTTCACGTCCGGCTCGCCCAGGGGGATTTCGTACGGCTCGATGGGGACGCCACCGGGATGGAACAGCTCCGGCTGATCGTAGAGGCGCTGGCTCTCGAAGAAGACGACTGGGTCCGTACCGGACAAGGCGGACGCCATCAGCCCTTTGGCGTCATACGGCGTGGCGGGGAACACCACCTTCAGGCCAGGGATGTGCGCGACGATGGAGGTCCAGTCCTGCGAGTGCTGCGCGCCGTACTTGGAGCCGACCGAGACGCGCATGACGACCGGCATCTTCAGCATGCCGCCGGACATGCTCTGCCACTT
>JBBRGS010000108.1:0-12644 GCA_038240635.1 Armatimonadota bacterium | reverse complement strand
CGTCCGTTGATCGCCACCGCGAGGTAACTCCCGGACGGCGCTTCAGGCAGAGTGAACGTCGCACTCCAGGCCGCCACCGCCGGATGAAGCCGATATTCGCGGAACATGGTCGAGCCGCGCCACTTCGAGCGGTCCACCCGTCGCCCGTCCCTAAAGCCTTCCACTTCGGCGACCTGTTCGGGAAAGCCGCGCATCCGGAAGTAGCGGATTGGCGCACCCTCCGGCGCATCGCCCACGAACTCCAGGCCGTTGGACGGCAGGTCCACCCGACGCCACGTCTTCAGATCGGCGGAGACCTCGCCGCGCGCCGCGCCGGGAGTCGCCTCGAAGCCCTTGCCCGCGCGGATCACGATGCGGTCCAGTGTCAGCGGCTCCCCGAAGTCCACCCGCAGCAGCCCCTCCGTCTCCACGTGCGGATGGCGACGGAAGAAGGTGTCGTCGTCGCCATCAAACATCCAGCGGTCCCACAGGCCGCGGCCTTTGAAAACGGGTTGGTTGAGGAAGGCGTCGCGGGCGGCCTGAACGGCGGGGATGCGCGTGGGGCCGGAACGCAGGAGTTCGCGGACCTCCAGCGCGTTGTTGTCCCCGGAGAAGCAGGTCGCTTCATAGAGGGCTTCGGCGTCGTCGGGGACGGGGCACGGCGCCAAATCCGCCAGTTTGCGGCGCCACGGCTGGGTCAGCGCGGGACCGGCGTACTCCACCACCAGGGGAGCGTCCGCCGTGGGGAGCGGAACCGGCTGGCCGTCCAGAGTCGCCAGGGCGAAGGCGCGTCCGTCCGTGGCGAGCGCAATGCGATCCACGCCGCCCGGCGCGCCCAGCAGCCGCAGAGTGACGGGGCGATCCGGCAGATCGTGGATGACCTCGTAATCGGCGCCGGTGACGCCCGCCTCATCGAAGCGTCCCGTCGTCACGCCGAGGAGACAGGAGCGGAACGGCGCGACCTCCACCTCCAGCGCGGCGCCATACGGGAAGACGCTGAGGATGCGCTCGGACGGATGGAAGCGGCGCGCCTCCACCGACTCCCCTTCCCCCAGGCCAATGGAGGCGTCCAGCCGCACGCTGACGGTTCTCGGCTCCCAGGAGAGATTGCGGAAGGTGAGGAAGCGGGTCGTCTCGTCCCCGCGCGAGACGGCGTGAGGGCCATACCGATCTTCGGAGAGGACGATGCCGGGGATGAGGAGGTCCCGGTAGCGCCGGTGCAGGGTGTAAATGCGGGCGAGTTTGGGGTATTCGTCGTCGCGGAGGAGCCACGGGTTGGCGTAAATCTCCGGCGCGAGGATGAGATTGCGATTGAACGCCTGAAGGATCAGGTCATCCTCCCAGTAATCGAGGCAGGAGGAGAGGCAGACGCCGTGGTCCTCGGTGAGGCGCGTGAGGTGCGGGGGCAGCCCGCGCGCGAGGACTCCCGCTCGGTTGTGCGGGGCCGTTACGGGGTTGATCATATGCACATCCACGTAGGTTTCGCCGCCTTCCCACAGGAATGTGGTGGCGTGAGGCAATCCCTTCCCCAGCGGCAGCCGGTGGTTCAGCACGATCAGGTCAGGCCGAACCGTGCGACACGCGGTCATGGCGCGGACAAAGGCGTCCTGCTTCTCCGGGCGGAGCTGACCGCAGACGCCATCGAGCTTATAGAGCACAAAGTCGTACTCCTGGCAGAGGTGGACGAGCATCCGGATGCGGTCCTCGGCGTCGGCGTCGGTTTCCCCAAAGCCGTCCGGCCCCAGCCACATCCCCAGCCGCGTCCCCATCGCCTGCGCGGCATGGAAGACTCGATCAAAGCTGTGCGGAAAGGCGTCGCGGAATTTGGCGCGGTCGAGCGAGCCGTAATCGTCGCTGGGGCCGTCGAGTGTCCCCGCGTCGAAGGCGTAAATGTCGAGGACCATGCCGAACTCGTCGTGGAGCCAGCGGAAGAAGTCCAGGTTGACGAGGGTCTGGGCTTCAGTGGCGCCTTCGTTGGTGTTATTGATCCAGCTGAAGTATTGAGAGTACGACGGGGTGGTTTCGTCGGCGCCGGGAAACACGTCAGGGGAGGAGGATGGCATGAGGAGAGGCTCCGGAGGTGAATTATAGATAGTCGAGAGGTCCGCCTTAGGGCAAACCTTACTTTGTGGAAGATCAGGCTTTACCACAGGCGTCAGAGGCGGCTGGGGAAGCCCTCGGTCTGACCTTGTGATGTTAGTGAAGGCCGATCGCTGGGTTGAATGGGTTCACAGGGATGACCTCGGTTTACGCTGAGGCGCGAGTGGAGACCGCTTTGCTGCAAACAGAGGTGGAGTTGCCGAAGGGAAGCCGCTGCCATGAGCGCCACCGGTATTCGTTGTTTGCCGGTGAAACCGAGTACGCTATGGAAGTGGATCGCCACTCCACTCGCTTATGGGCGGTCGTCGCCTGGCGGGGATTATGAAGTGAGTCAGGACGGCTGTGGGGGATTCACGCTGCGCGCTCGCGCCCGACGGGAGGGTTGATTGTCCCTACGTCAGGGTAAGTCACCTTGGTTTCACCGTTAGGTCTGACACGGTTTCACATCGTTCCTGACGCTCCCCTTCTCTATGCAACGCAACCCCTCTGGAGACCTGTTATGAAACTCACGTTCCAGCGAACCCTCCCGCTCGCATCCCTCGTGCTCCTCTCCCAGCTCGCGCTCGTCGGCTGCGGCCCCAAAGACGCCGACACCGCCAACAGCGGCAATATGTCCGGCGGCGACAACTCCGTGGCGACTACGGCGCCGGGCCAGGCCGCGGAAAACGCCGCCAACAGCGCCGGAAACGCCGTGGGCAACGCCGCCAACAGCGCCGGAAACGCCGTGGGCAACGCCGCTGATAAAGTGACCAACGCCGGTGTGACCGCCAAGATCAAGAACGCCCTCATCATGTCCACCGTCCTGGGCGGCGCGGGCAAAAAACTCAATGTGAACACCACCGACACCGAAGTGATGGTCATGGGCACGGTCCCCACGGCGGCGGCGCACGCGGAAGCGATCAAACTCGCCAAAGCCAACGCCGGAACTCGTAAGGTCGTGGACCATCTGGAAGTGAAGAAGTAGCGTCGGCGCCCATCCCGAAAGGAGTACCGCATGAACATCCAAATTCAGGGTCAGGATTCGACGATTGAGACGAAGGACCGCGATGGAACCACGTATGTGCCCCTCCTCGACACGGTGAAGGCGCTGGGAGGCGATGTGAAGTGGGACAACCTGAACAAGATCGCCGTCGCCACTATCGGCCAGTGGGTCGCCACGGTCGCCATGGCCGCCGAGGAAGCGGACGTGAACGGCACGCACGTCACGTTTGACGGACCCGCCATCGTGGAGGCCAATCAAATGTGGGCGCCCGTGCGCTTCTTTGAGAAGGCGTACGGCTACCGCGTGGAACTGAACGGCGACACGGTGAACATCACCAACCCGGCGTCGGCCTGAGCAGGCGGAGTCGGACAGCAAGGTTCGGGTTTCGGCGGTTCGGCGCGCGCATGAGCCGAGCCGCCTTCGTTTGCGCGGGAGGACACGATGGACTGGATGAAGACAGTCGGCGGGTTGATCGAGCAGGCCACCGGGGCGGGCGCCGACCCCAACGCCATTGCGGGACACTTTGACCAGGCGGCGCAGGCGGCCCCTCACGGCGCGCTGGCTGACGCCGTCTCCGGGATGATGCGCTCCAGCCAGACGCCGGACTTCGGCCAGCTGCTTAGTGGGCTGTTCAGCGGCGCGCAGCCGCACCAGCAGGCGGGATTGCTCAACACGATCCTTACGCTGGTGGGGCCGCAACTCGTCGCGCAGGTCCTCGGCGGCCACGGCATGGGCAATCTCGCCGGCATGCTGACGGGAGGCGCGGCGCAGGTCACGCCGGAACAGGCGTCGCAGGTGCCACCCAACGCGATGGGCGAGATCGGCGCGCGGGCGATGGAGGCGAATCCCTCCGTGGTGGAGCAGGTGAGCGGCTTTGTGGCGAGCCACCCCGATCTCCTGAAGAGCCTGGGGCCGTCGGTCCTCTCCAGCGTGCTGTCCGGCCTGGGAGGGCGGTGATGCGCAGCCCCCTCCTCTGCCCTGCCCTCTCCAGCCAACAGCCTTCATCAGCGAGGATGAGATCGAACTGCGGCGACGCCTTCCCCGAAAGGTGGAAGAGGGCGCTCCTGGCTTCGCTTTTGACGCTGGCGACGTTTGGCGCGGCCTTCCCCTGCCCTTCCCTTGCGGCCTCCGCATCGAAGCCGACCGCCGCTCAACAGCAGAAAGCGCATCAGAAAGCGCAGGCGGCAAAAGCGCATCAGAAAGCGCACGCGAAGAAGGCCGCCGCCTACAAGGCTCACGCGAAGAAGGCCGCCGCCTACAAGGCTCACGCGAAGAAGGCCGCCGCCTACAAGGCGCACGCGAAGAAGGCCGCCGCCTACAAGGCGCACGCGAAGAAGGCCGCCGCCTACAAGGCGCACGCGAAGAAGGCCGCCGCGCGGCAAAACCATGTGGCGCGGGCCAGGCTCAGCGCCTCTCAGACGCGCCTGGTCGCCTTCAGCACGGTCTTCAACCCGAAAAAGGCGAAGCGCACACTCAATATGCGGCTGGCGATCCGGGCGATCAACGGCAAGGTGATCCCGTCCGGCGGAGTCTTCTCCCTGAACGGCGCCGTCGGCGAGCGGACGCAGGCGCGCGGCTACCGCACCGCCATCATCTTCAAAAACCGGAAGAAGGTGTTTGACCTCGGTGGCGGCGTGTCGCAGGTGACGGGCGCTCTGTTCAACGCCGCGGTACTGGCCGGGCTGCCCATCGTCCAGTACCGGACCCACACGCGGCCCGTGCATTATCTCCCCATCGGGCGCGACGCCACGGTCTCATGGGGCCACTTCGATATGAAGTTCCGCAACAACACGTCCGCGCCCCTCCGCATCCGGTACACGATTCGCGGCGACCGGATCACGGCGAGCCTCTTCGGGAAGAAGACGCCGGGGCAGAAGGTGTCGCTCGCCGTGCGCCAGCAGAAGGTCGGCCCGAACCATATTCAGGCGCAGCTGTACCGCACGTTCCGGCGCAACGGGCGCGTCGTGAAGAAGGAACTCGTTGGCCGCTCCGATTATAACTGGAAGGACGAGACGCCGGATTAGCCGCGCCTCCCCTCGCCGTTCAGCCTTCATCGCCCCGGCGGCCCACGCAGTAGCAGATGCCGTCCTCGTCCTTCAGCCAAAAGACGCGATACGGGGCGCCGTCGTGCTCCATCGGCTCAACCTCGGAAGGCTGGGCGCCGTGATCGGCCCACTCGGCGCGCAGCCGCTCCACATCCTCCACGCCGATATAGAAGCTGATTTGCTCCGGGTCGAGGCCGTTTTCCGCCAGCCGTAGCGTCACGTCGTCGCGGGTGACGCGCGCCCAGGGGGCCGGGGAGTCGCCGCGCTCGACGACAGTGAAGCCGAGGGTGTCCGCATACCACGCCGCCGCGCGGGTGACATCGGCCACCGCGACCTGTTCGGCGTCCGAATCGCCGATGGAGATGCACGACTTCAACTCATAAGTCCGGGGCATGAGGTCTCCTCCCATGAATAGCCCGCTCCCTCGGTGGAACGGAACGGGCGCGTCACATTATCGGAAGGGAAGGGGACCCTCATCAGGGGATGGATTGGACTACCCGACGGGGTCCGGCAGGTCCTCATACATCGTGTAGCGCACGCCTTCGCCCACCTCCGCGAAGGGGACCCAGCCGTTCGTCTTCTCCGCATCCTCGGATGCCGCCACCGCCGTCTTCGGTTGTACCAGCGCCACCGGACCCTTCACGCGGGCCACGCGCCGGGGATGGAACTCATCAATCGGCGCGCGGCGGACGGGCAGGGGCAGGTGAAGGACCACCTGGTCATTCGGCTCCCAGCGGCGGCGCAGGGCCAGCCATTCGCCGGGCCGCCCGGTTTTCCGCACGGGGCCATTATTCACGCGGGCGAAGGCGCCTTCCGCCCAGGCGGGGGTCCTCAGTCGCAGCGTGAACGTCGCCGCGTGAGCCATCTCCACCGTCATGTGAATGGTTTCGGCGTGAGGATACTCGGTCGTCTGGGTGAGGGTGACGGTTTGGCCTCCCTGGCGCCACTTCGCTTCGGAGGGGACATACATGTTGATGAAGAGGCCGGTCGCGTTCTGATAATAGAGGAGGTTATGGAGGTCCGCTACATCCTGAATGTAGGTTCCGGCGCAGCACGGCCACGGCGCGCCGAAGTAGGTCTTGCGGGCGTCAGTCATCCGGTAATCGGCGTAGTAGAAGGTCTCGCCGCGCCCGCGCATGGGGAGGGCTGCGCCGATTCCGTTGTACAGGAGGCGTTCGGTCCAGTCGCCGTAGCGCGCCTGCCCGGTGAAGCGCTGGAGGTATCGGCCCAGCTTGAACACGGCCCAGGCGCCGCAGGGCGTCTCGAAGGAGCGACCGGTGATGCCACTGAGGAATTTGGCGTTGGGTTCCTCAATCACCGAGCGGCCCAGAGAGCCGTCCGGCGGCATCAATTTCTCGCCAGGGCCGTAGCCCCCAGTGGCGTAGCACTGGGTCTTCTGGAAGTAGTCGTAGGCGGCGGTGATCGTGTCGAGGTAGTCGGAGTCGCCCGTGACGGCGTACGCCATCGCCGCGCTGTTGAGCGCGTTGACGTGACTGTAGCCGTGAAAGCCGTCGGGGGTGGCCTTTGTCTTCCCGGTGAACATCCCGAAGTAGTGGGGATAGAGCCACACCTCCGCGAAGGCGCGGTATCGGTCGTCGCCGGTCAGTTCATACGCGCGGTACAGGTTCTCCGGCAGGGTGTACCACTCCATCTGGCCATTGAAATAGCCGCCCTGGGAGTCGTCGTTCGTGGCGTTGAGGCGCTCGCGGCCCAGATGCGCCTCCGCCCGGTCGGTCATCGCGGCGAGAAGCGGGAGGGCTTCGGAGGCGTCGGCGTAGCGGGCCATATCCACCAGGCCGCCAACGAATTTATCGTAATCGTAATGGCCGAACTTCTGATGAGGGAGCGTCTTTCCCCACTCGGTCATCAGGGTGATCGCTTTCTCGCGAAGGGACTTGTCTCCGGTGGCGCGGTAGAGGCGCGCCAAGCCGCTGAGCCACTGGCCAAAGAGGAGCGCGGTGGACCCCTCGCACCAGCCGCCCATGTCGTCGCCAGGCGCGGGGAGGCCCGCCTGGCGACGGAATCCCTTCAGGATGTCGTCGTTGGGGATGGCGAGGTAGAAGGCGCGCGTGGCCGCAAGACGGTCGGCGAACGGTCCCGGCAGGAGGCGCACGCCTTCATAATCAAAGGTCTGAAGTTTATCGAGGGCCGGGCGATGAGGCTTGGAGGTCATGCGGTCTCCCGTGCGGGGCGCGCGCCGACTCGAAGCGTGCGCGGGGTCGGAGGAAGAAGCGGCCCACGCGAGCGACGCGCCGGTGACGCTTTCGAGGAATTGGCGGCGGTTCATAGCGATGGTCCTGTAGGAAGTGACGATAAGGGGGGGGGCGCGCGCCGGAGCCGGTGCCGCGTAGGCCGCAGAAGCGGTGCCGCGTAGGCCGCGATGAGATAGCCCGTGCGGCGAACGCCCCTCGCGTTACGGCGCGGCGGGGAAGGTGAGGTTCAGGCGGCGGGTCCCCGGCGGCAGCACGCAATCGCCATCGGGCGAGACCGTCAGTGGCTCCCCTTCGTGGGTGACGGTCGCGCCCAGGTCCGGCGGCAGGCGCAGCGTGAACCCGCCCGGCGGCAGGGCGTCCCCCCAGAGTTCCATCACGGCGCCCTGGCTGGTGACGCGATACTCCAGTGTCAGCTTGCCGAACACCGTCGGCAGCGACCGGAGCGACATCCCTTCCTTCGACCGGAACCAGTCCGGCGGGACGCCCGCGAGCAGGACAAGCCGGTCTCCCTGCTCGAAGAGGAGCGAATCGCGCAGCAGCAGGACGAGTTCGGCGACGCTCCAGCCGTGGGGCATGGCGACGCTCTTCTCGCCGTGGGGCCACGTCGTGAGGGCGTGATTCCAGCCGCCGACGCCGCTCGGTCCGCCCTCATCGAAGGCGTACCAGCCCCGCATCTGTTCGTGATCGAGGTGGCGCTCCAGCGTTTGATACCCTGCCGCGCGGTTCCCGGCGAGCAGGCTCTGGTGCGCGCGGGCGAGCGGGAAGTACCGCCAGTCGTCGGGGGACTGTGGCCCGACCGAGTGGAAAGCGTCGTGGGCGGGACCTTTATCCAGTGGGTAGAGGCGGCACGGCCACAGGACGCAGTAGCTGCCGTAGCCGTCGGCCAGATGATCGCCGAACCGCGCGGTGTACGCCGTCAGCAGGCGTTCAGCGAGAGCGGTCCATTCCTTTGTGTCGGCCTTTCGCCCATGCGCGACGGCGAGGAGGGCGGCGGCCCGCAGCCCCGCGATGTCGAACGCTTCGGTGTATTCGGGATGGACGCCGTCGCATGCGCCCGGCTTCAGTTCCTGACGCTGCTCCGGGGGCAACGTTTCCCCAAAATCGAGGCTGTTGGCGTTCACCCAGTGCGGCCCCGGCGTCGTGCGGTAGTACGTGATCATGGCCGCCAGTTTTTGGACGGCGGGATAGACTTCATCGAGCCAGTCGGTGTCGTGGGTGTAGCGCCACTGCTCGCCCAGCGCCCAGAGGATTTGGCCGGGATTGTCGGCTTCGGGATGAATTCGCCCGTTGAACGGATGGCGGAGGAAGTAATCCAGGGCGCGACGGGCGTCCTCAAAGCGGCCGGCACGCTGGAAGATGTGCGTGACGTAGACGCCATCGCGGTTGAAGACGTTGTAGTTGACGACGGCGACATCGGGGGCGCCCGCGTTCATGGCGAGGGCGACGTGCGCGGTGATGGCGCGGTCGGCTTCCTGCCACCGGGATTCGGGGAGGCGGACGGTGGTCTGTCCCGCGAAGTCTCGCCAGTACTGGCGAGACTGAGTGAACAGGTCATCCACATCCAGCTCGCGGTAGAAATCGAGGCCGGGGTCGGGCTGGAGATAGTCGCCGCGCTTCGGGTTGGGGGCGTTCAGATCGAACTGCGCCCATTCGCTCACGCCGTCCCAGTGATGCTCGACAGCGCGGCGGGCGGGCAGCACCGGGCAGACGAAGGAGAGGACCTGCTCGCCCGGCTTCAGGTCGTAACTCATGAGGGCGGAGGCGTCGTCGGTGGGAGAGGTGGCGTCGTTTGCGGTCGGCGTCTCTCCGGCGAGGGCCATTCGAGGGGCGGAATCATCGGGCATGACCCCCAGGGCGTCCGGCGGCGTTATGGCGATGAGGGCGGGATGACTCTCCGCGCGGAGGGCGTCCCCGGCGGAGGCGGTGGCGAGGTGGTGCAGGGGGCCGCCCGCCGGGCCGAGGGCGCGCATGGCGATGTACAGTCGCATGGCCGGGGCGTCGTCGGGGCGGGTGACGGTGATGCGCCAGCCCACGACCTGCGCGGGGCCGCGAGGCGTTTCCCGTTCCACCTGGCACAGTTCGGAGCGGAGGGTGGTGGTTCCCACGGTCCATTTGGTCCACGGAATGAGATAACCTTCAGGGGTGAGGCCGTGGGAGACCTGGGCGCCGTCTTCGGTGGGCGCGTGAAGCCGCTTTTCGGCGGGGTCATAGAGCCAGAAGGAGAAGCCCCAGGTCCCGAAACCGGGCGAGAAGCCGCCCTCGGCCTCCACGAAGGTTTTGAAGGAGTCGAGGGTGTCGGGGATGCCGAGGGGGATATGAATCCGGCCCCGTGGATCGAGGTCAGGGGGAGAAGCCACGGGTTTCGCCTCCAAAGAGTGAGAAGTACAGGAAAAAGTGAGGAGTAACGCCACGATCCAGGCGGCGCATACGGCAGGCCAGCCGGCAAACGGGCGCGGGGCGATGACGGGGGCGCTCATGCCCTTACGAAGCCGTCGGGAGGGGACGCCGCTCCAGGGGAAGGGGAGGTAGCGCTGTGGACACTGGTCTCCGCGCCGTCAGCAAAGGGAGATCGGCGTCCAGCAGCCGGTGACTGTCGAGAGCGTGGAGGACCGGCAGCGCCCGCACGACGGTTGGGGAGACGCTCCCCTCGCGCAACAGGGGACAGAGGAGCTGTTCAGCCATGGCGCGCGCGAGGCGCGGGAGATCGAGGTCGCGGTAGCCCCGCCCTTCGCCGAAGAGGAGGGTGAGGCCTAGGTCGCAGGCGCCGCACACGCCGAAGTCGTCCGGCCCGATGCGGCGACCCGCGCGGGCGAGGGCGAGTTCAGCGCCGAGCCACGCTTCATTGCCGGTCCCGATCACGAGGGCGGTGGGCGCGCGGTTGGGGTCCATCGTCAGCCATCGGGTCATCTGCGCTTCCGCGAAGACGGGCGTTCCTCCGCTCTCCGCTTCCCACTCCTTTGGCGCGGGATGGCCGAGGAGCGCCTGCACGGCCTGGCGATACCCTTCGAGGAGGTGGAATCGGTAGAGATGCTGATGCCCGAAGCCGAGGTAGGCGATGCGGCGATGCCCCTGCGCCGCGAGTTGCGTCACCGCGCCGGACATCATCCCCTCGTGGTCGAAGTCAATCTGGGGCCAGAGCGGATGGCGCGCCTCGTGGCGGCCCTTGACGACGAACGGGACGCCCGCCGCCTCCAGAAACTCCCCCTGCGCCTCCACCTCCGGCTCGTCGCCCCAGAGGACCACGGCGTCGCAGGCGCGGGAGTGAGTGAGGTCGGAGAGGCGCGCGAGGAGGTCGTCGGAGTTCCCGGCGGTGGAGATGCGGAGGTCGTAGCCGAGCCGGTTGAGTTGTTCAGCCAGCGTTCCGATGACGCTCGCCTGCCGGAAACTGCCGTCCGCCTCGCGCAGACAGGCGAACGCGACCGAGTATGACCTGCCGCTGCCCAGCGCGCGGGCGACGCTGTGCGGTCGGTAGCCGAGTTCGTGGGCGGCGGCGCGGATGCGGGCGCGCGTCTTCTCCGACGCCCAGACGCCGGACTTGTCGTTGAGGACGCCGGAGACGAGGCTGGGGGAGACATTGAGGCGGCGCGCGATGTCGCGCAGTGTAACCGGCATCAGACAATCTTTCCGGTGAGGAGAAGCCGCAGCGCAGGGAGGCGGGGTTTCGCGCAGGAGTTCTCGGCCCGGTATCTTATTCAGTGAAACAGGGCGTTCTTCCTTGTATGGAATCTTAGGAAGCGCTTCGGTAAGTGGGTTGACTCCTCAGAGCGTACGGTTTAACACTGAAATATCTTATGGATTCTCAAGGGAGTAGATCCGTGATATTCCGACACTGTTTTTTGAATTGATACCCCGGAGGAGTTAAACTCTGCTTTACAGGTGGATCATGTCCGGGCCTAAGTATCTATCTACATCCACATGAGATTCTGCTTATGAAACCTTTGATGAGATTGTCTTCACTACCCACGGGTATTGGCGCCGCCCTGGTTTCGGCGATTCTGTTCGGAATGAGCGCTCCGTTCGCCAAGATGCTCCTCAGCGACATTTCTCCTTTGCTCCTGGCGGGCCTGCTTTATGTGGGATCGGGAAGCGGCCTCACTGCGCTTTCCCTCCTCCGCCATGCTCGCGGAACCCCTCCCCCGGAAGCGCCTCTGACACGGAAAGACCTTCCCTGGCTCGCGGGCGCGGTGTTTTTTGGGGGGATGATCGCGCCGTTCCTGCTGATGATCGGGTTGAGGAGTATGCCCGCTTCCTCCGCATCGCTTCTGCTAAATCTGGAAGGCGTCTTTACCGCCCTCCTCGCCTGGTTCGCCTTCCACGAAAACTTCGACCGAAGAATCGCCCTGGGGATGTTGTTGATTGTCGCAGGGGGGCTGGTCCTGTCCGGGCGGGATATGGCGGGCTTCACCCTCCCGATAGGTTCCCTCGCCATCGCGGGAGCGTGCCTCTGCTGGGGGATTGACAATAACCTGACTCAGAAAGTGTCCGCCAGTGATCCCCTCCAAACGGCGGCGATTAAGGGAGGAGTCGCAGGCGGTGTGAACCTCACCATTGCGCTAATGCTGGGGGCGTCACTCCCACCCGTCCGGGCGATATTTACCGCCCTCCTGGTGGGTTTCCTGGGGTATGGCCTTTCGTTGAGTTTGTTTGTGCTCGCGCTTCGATATATTGGGACTGCCCGCACCGGCGCATACTTTAGCCTTGCCCCCTTTGTCGGGGCGCTGGTGTCGCTCCTCCTGTTGAGGGAGTCGGCAGGACCGTATTTCTTCATTGCAGGCTTCCTTATGGCGGTGGGGGGATGGCTCCACCTTAGCGAACAGCATGCCCACCTTCACCGACACGATCCACTATCCCACGCGCATCGTCATCTCCATGACGAACACCACTCACACGAACATACCGTTGAGACCGATCCCACCGCGCCTCACACCCACACGCACCTTCATGAAGCGCTGACACATTCACACGCGCATTTTCCCGATGTCCATCATCGGCACACACACAGCGACTTGTCGTCGTAGTGGTTTCAATCCTCGTTCAGCATCCGGCGAACGGGTAGTCCTGGCGGCACAGCCACAATCCCTGTTTCATTTCGATCTCCCTGCCTATAAAAATGCAGGTGGTATGTCTCAGAAGTCAAGGCTCCAGTCTCACATTTTTCGATAGCGCGCCACAAAGGTGTCTGGTTCGTCGCTGGCGAGGTCCTGAAGGAATTGCTGACGGAGCAGGCCGCCGTACACCGTGAGGTCGCGGGCGAGCATCCGGAACCGCTGCCGGATCCGCTCGTCGGTGAGGCGGCCATCGGGGTCGAAGGTCTCGCCGCTGTCG
>JBBRGS010000107.1:0-12660 GCA_038240635.1 Armatimonadota bacterium | reverse complement strand
GGCCCCGGTGACGCAGGGCGCGGCGTCCGGCCCGTCCACCGGCTGGCCGCCGCCCACGCAGACGAGGAAGCGGCCCGGCTCCAGGAACGCCTGGCCGTCGTCTGTCCGACAGACCATCTGCTTCGGCCCCAGCTCGAAGGTGACGGTTTGCGTCTCTCCCGGCTGGAGCGAGATGCGGCGGAACCCTTCGAGGCGCCGGATTGGGACAGGGACGGAGGCCGTTTCGTCGCTGACGTAGAGCTGGACGACCTCTTCGGCGGCGCGGTCCCCGGCGTTCGTCAGGTCGGCGGAAACGGTCACGCTCCCGCCCGGCGTTACGGTTTCCGGCGTCACGCGCAACCGAGCATAGGCGAAGCGGGTGTAACTCAACCCGTGCCCGAAGCGGTACAGCGGCGCTTCCGTCATGAAGCGATAGGTGCGCCCGGACATCGCGTACTCCTCGAAAGGCGGCAGCTGATCCAGCGAGGCGTAGAACGTCACCGGCAGGCGGCCCGACGGGCTGAAGTCGCCGAAGAGAATGTCAGCGAGGGCGGAACCGGCCTCTTCGCCGCCGTACCACGTCATGAGAAGGGCCGGGACGTTCGCCGCCGCCCAGGGAATGGCGAGCGCGCTGCCCCCGGTCAACACGAGGACCACCGGCTTACCTGTGGCGACGACGGCCTTCAGCAGCGCTTCCTGAACGCCGGGCAGGCCGATGTCCGTGCGGTCGCCGCTGGGGTTGTCGCTCGATTCACCCTCTTCGCCCTCCAGATGCGGCGTGAGGCCGAGGACCATGACCGTGAGGTCGGCTTCCCCGGCGAGACGCTCCGCCTCCGCGAAGCCGTCTGTGGAGCTGTCGGTCACGCCGCAACCGAGGGCGTAGGTGACGGCGATTCCATCGGCCTGGGCGCGCGCCCGAATGCCCGCCAGCGGCGTCACGGAATGAGACGGCGTCCCGATGTAGTTGCCCAGCAGGGCTTCGGCGTCGTCGGCGGTGGGACCGATCACCGCAATGCGTTTCACCCCGGCGAGGGGCAGCAGGTCGCCTTCATTCTTCAGCAGGACGATGGAGGCCCGCGCCGCTTCTCGTGCTAATGCCCGGTGAGCCTCGCAATCGTTCACAGAGATCGGGATGCTCGCGTACGGAACAGTCTCCGGTGGGTCGAACATCCCCAGGCGGAAGCGCGCCTCAAAGAGGCGATGGAGGGCGACATCAAGTTCCGCCTCGGTGATGAGGCCGGTCAGCACGGCGTCGGTGAGGCCGCAGTAGGTGTCGCCGCAGTTGAGGTCGCAGCCGTTCTTCACGGCGAGGGCGGCGGCTTCCTCACGCGTTTCCACCACCTTGTGATGGCGCCAGATGTCGCCGATGGCTCCGCAGTCGGAGACGACGTAGCCTTCAAAGCCCCACTCGCCGCGCAGGATGTCGCCGAGCAGCGTCAGGCTGGCGGCGCAGGCTTCCCCGTTGAAGCGGTTGTAGGCCGGCATCACGCTCAGGGCCTTCGCCTCGCGCACGCACGCCTCAAACGCGGGACGATACGTCTCGCGCAGGTCCCGACCGTTCACGCGGGCGTCGAACTCGTGGCGCGCGGCTTCGGGGCCGCTGTGGACGGCGTAATGCTTCGGCGTGGCGACGAGTTTGAGGTACTTCGGATCGTCCCCCTGCAACCCTTTGCAGAAGGCGACCCCCAACCGCGCGGTGAGATGCGGGTCCTCGCCGTACGTCTCCTGCCCCCGACCCCATCGCGGATCGCGGAAAAGGTTGACGTTGGGTGTCCAGAAGGTGAGGCCGAAGTACCAGGGGCAATCGCCACCGGTCTCCCGAATCTTGTCGTGATGTTTGGCGCGCGCCTCATCGGAGATGGCGACGGCGATGCGGTGAAGCAGCGCGTCGTCCCACATGGCGGCGAGGCCAATCGCCTGCGGGAAGACCGTGGCGATCCCCGCGCGCCCCACGCCGTGGAGGCACTCGTTCCACCAGTTGTAAGCGGGGACGCCGAGGCGCTCGATGGCGGCGGCCTCGTGAACCATTTGCGAGACTTTCTCCTCCAGCGTCATGCGCGAAACGAGATCGGCGGCGCGGTCGCGGAAGGAGCGGGAAAGGTCCTGATACGGGAGTTGTTCGGGCATGGAGGCGACCCTTTATGTAAGGAGGAGAGACTACCAGCGTTCGGCGTGGAAGAGATTGGTGAGCGGCTTGCGAGTGAGGATTTCGGGGTCTTCGGCGGCATACCCGATGGGCAGGACAGCCACCGGGGCGAAAGACGGCTCCACTCCCGCGAGTTCCTTCAGGGCGTCGGCGTCGAACGCGCCGATCCAGCACGACGCGAGTCCGAGGTCCGTGGCGGCGAGCATGGCGAACGTGCAGGCGATGGTGGCGTCCTGCACCGAGTAGAGTGTTTCAGCCAGAGGCCCCCACTTTGAGACGAGGAATTCGGGGTTGGTGAAGAAAAGCATACAGACCGGCGCCTGCGCGATGAAGGCGTGATTGCCGCAGATGGGGACGAGGCGCTTGCGGATCTCGGCGTCCATGACCACCACCACGGCGTAAGCCTGATAGTTGCCGGAGGAGGGCGCGCGGTTGGCGGCCTCCAGGATGCGGATCAGTGTCGCATTCTCCACGGGACGGTCGGTGTAGGCGCGCACGGAGCGGCGCGCGTGGATGAGGTCCATATAGTCCAATGAGTTCACCTTTCCAATGTCAGGTGTTGAGTGAGTAGGTGGGTGAGGCGTTCCTCCGGCGCTGGCCGGGGCTATCGGGTGTGAAGCGGCGTATTCTGTTCCTGGCGCTCCAGTTCGGCGAGGGTGGGCAGGCCCTCCCAGTCGCCCGCGAACTGCGTGGCAAGCGAGCCCATGCGACAGCCTCGTTGCAGCGCGGCGCGCAGGACGGCCATGCGGCGCTCTTTGGCGATCTCCACCGGATGCGGCTCGGCAAGGAGGACGGAGAGAAACCCGGCGTCGAAAGCGTCCCCCGCCCCGATGGGGTCCACCACGCGCTCCACGGGCGTGGCGGCGACCTGAAGCCGACAGCCCGCCATCGCCCCGAAAGCCCCGGCTTTCCCCTGTTTGATCGCTACCATCTTTGGCCCCATCGCCAGAAAGCGCGCCGCGTGGTCCTCCGGTGTTCCCTCATCCAGCAAAAACGCCGCCTCCTCCGCGCCAGGAAGGAACAGGTCACACCGGCGGGCGAGATCGAGGAGGACGCGGCGGGCGGTGGAAGCGTCCCAGAGTTTGCGGCGCAGATTGGGGTCGAAGGCGATGGGGACCCCCGCCTCCTGAGCCGCCTCCACCAGGGCGAACACGGCGGCGCGCGGTCCCTCGCCCAGCGCGGGAGTGATGCCGGTCAGGTGCAGCAGCCGCGCCCCGGCGAGCCACTCCGGGGTCACATGGTCGGCGGTGAAGCGGCTGGCGGCGGACCCGGCGCGGTAGTAGAAGACGCTCGGCTCGCTCGTCCCCTTCGTCTCGCGGAAGTAGACGGCGGTCGGCGCGTCGGGGTCGCGCGTCACGGCGGAGGTGTCCACGCCCTCGCCGCGCACGGTGTTCAGGAGAAGGTCCCCGAACGGGTCGGCGCCGAGGCGGCTGATCCAGCGGACGCGCCTACCCAGGCGAGCGAGCGCGATGGCGAGATTGCTCTCCGCGCCGCCCATCGCCAGAGTCAATAGCGGCGCATGCGCGAGAAGACCGGGCTGAAGCGGCTGAATGAGGGCCATGCTCTCGCCCAGGGTGACGACATCCCACGCGGGGGCGGAGGCGGGTTGCGGAGGTGCGGCGACGGGTTTGGCGCTCATGCGGAGTCCTGGGAGGGCGTGGCGCCGGACAGTTCGGGCGACGTTGGGCGGGCGGCCTCCACGAAGCGGCGGGCGAGGTCGGCCAGCGCGTCGAACCGGCCCGCCTTCACCAGCGCGAGGTCCACCATCTGACTGCCGACACCGACGGCGGTCGCTCCGGCGTCGAGGAAGTCGCGCAAATTGTGGAGGTCGACGCCGCCCACCGCGATGAGGCCAATCTGATCCAGCGGCGCGCGGACCTCCCGGAAGTAGCGCAGCCCCAGGGTTCCCGCCGGAAAGACCTTCACCGCCGACGCGCCCGCCTTCCATGCGCGGACGATCTCGGTGGGAGTCATCACGCCGGGGAAGACGGCGACATCGCGCTCCACGCCGTACGCCACCACCGCCTCATCGAGATTCGGCGAGACGAGGAATTGCGCCCCGGCGGCGACGGCTTCGCGCGCCATGTCCACGTCCAGCACGGTGCCCGCGCCGATCTGCAGCGTCTCTGCGAAGCGGGCGCGCCACTCCGCGAGGATGTCGAGCGCGCCGTCGGTGTTCATCGTCACTTCGAGGAACCGAATCCCTCCCGCGCGCAGGGCTTCCGCCGTCTGATTTGCGGCGGCGGCGGGAACGTGGCGCACAATGGCGAGGAGTTCGCGGGGCGGGAGGTGGAGAGGCATCCCTTCATCCTTCGGGGTGGGGCGCCGAGCCGTCAGACGACGAGGGCGCGGATGCAGACGGGTTTGGGGACCTTCACTTCGTGGCCGGTGGGGAGGAGCGCACCCGATTCGGGGTCGGCGCGGAAGGTGACGATGTTGTCGCTGTCCTGATTGGCGACGAGGAGGAACTGCCCGGAGGGGTCCGGCGCGAAGTTGCGCGGGGTCTTCCCCAGCGTGGGCTGGAATCCCAGCGGCCTGAGTCGACCTGTCCGCTCATCCACGCGGAAGAGGGCGATGCTGTCGTGGCCGCGATTGGAGCCGTAGACGAAGCGGCCGTTCGCCGAGACGACGATCTCCGCCGTCGTGCTGTTCCCGGTGAAGTCGTCCGGGAGCGTCCGGACGGTCTGGAGTTCGCGCAGTTCGCCGCTCGCCGCATGCCAAGCGAACGCGGTGATCGTGTTCCCCATCTCACAGATGACATAGACGAACCGGCCATTGGGGTGAAACGCGATGTGGCGGGGGCCGGCGCCGGACCGAAAGCGGACCCACGGCGGGCTGTTGAGGGGCATCTTCCCGTGTTCGGGGTCGAGGCGGTATGAGTAGACCTTATCGAGGCCCAGGTCCGCCGACAGCGCAAACCGATTATCCGGGGCGATCACGATGCAGTGGGCGTGCGGCCCTTCCTGGCGGCGGGGGTCCACGCCTTTGCCCTCGTGCTGCGAATAATCGGTGGCTTTACCGAGGCGCCCGCCCTTGTCCAGGGGCAGCATACAGACTCCGCCGCTGCCGTAATTCGCCGCGAAGGCGTAACGCCCCGCGCGATCCACGCTCACGTGGCAGGGAACGCTTCCGACCGAGGATTCGCTGTTGAGGAGGGAGAGGCCGCCGCTCTTTCGGTCGAGGTTGAAGGCGGTGACGGCTCCGGTGGGCTTGCCCTGAAACTGTCCGACTTCCTCGACGGCGTAGAGGCGTTTGCCATCGGGATGCAGGGCCAGGAAGGAGGGATTGGCGACTCCGGAGACCGCCGACAGCGGCTTCAGCTTGCCTTTGGCGCCGAGTTCATAGACGAAGATGCTGTCGTCGGAGGCGGGGGCGTAGGTTCCAATGAAGATAAGCGTTCGGCCAGCGGCCATGCGGTTCCCCTTTCGGGCTGGAGACGGAAGCGAAGTGACTTTCCTACATGGTTTCGTGTTGAGGCGGTCGGTCCTCTTTTAGAGCGGGCCTCCGCCGGGCAAGTGGGATGCGGGCGCGGAATCCTCGCGGGGAGGACCCTATCCGTTGGGCCAGTGAGAAAACCAGGCTGAAATGCAGAAAACCGGAAGGAGCCTACTCTGCCCCCGGACAGTCTAAAGGCAGGAAGGGCCGGGAGTCGCTCAAATCGAGCGCAGGACCGGGCGAGGCCTCGATCTTTTTTGTTTTCCAAGGGTTCGGTGTTTGAACCGGTGGCGACGGGGGTATAGTGAAGTGAGCGTCGGCACTCCTCGCCTCCCTGTGAGGGACGCCATTCCAGGGAACCTCTTCCCGTCGTGCTTCGTCTTATAATGTGAGAAAGCAATCCCCTACCCCCACCCAAGGAGATACCGCATGGCAACCAAAAAATCCGCTGGAGAGATGACCGTCCGCGAAGCGGGCCGGAAGGGCGGCCAGACCGTCAAGGAGCGACACGGGCCGGACTTCTTCAAGGAGATCGGGCGCAAGGGCGGCAAGGCGACTTCCGCCGCGCACGGCCACGAGTTTTACCAGGAGATCGGGCGCAAGGGCGGCCAAAAGGGCGGCGCGCGCGTTCGGGAACTGATCGCCAAGGGCAAGGCGGCGTCGGCGGAGGAGTAAATCCAACCGTTCTGGAGACCCCCTCACGCTCTGTGTCCTGATCCGCCTGGTTCCTCCGGTTCGAGGTCAGTGGCATACCTGCCATCCTCATTCCGCCGTCGTTAGCCCTGCGCTTTCGACGGCGGTGTGGCGTACGGGCTTCGTCTCAGTGGGCCTGAACGCGCCTATTGGGTTTGTGATCAATGGAAGCCAAATGGCACAATTTGTTCGCCCTTTCACATCCCTGGTTTTTTATGAAATCCTTTGGGAACAAGGGTCCAAAAGTACTGTATGAATCTGGTACTAAAGTACTAGGCTCCACCTATCCGTACGAACAGATGGCTTAACCCTATGCTCGTGTTATAATTCACATTAAACGTATAGGGTGAAAGATTTATTGCTCCCTTGCGCTCTCATGCCGCAACAACAAGGAGCGTTCCAAATGCGGTTAACACACATGGCGCTGGCGAGCGCCCTCGGTCTCATGTTCGGATCCATGAATCCCGCACCCGCTTAGGCGCAGGCCGAAAACTGCGAACTCGGCTGTTTCAGCCTCGGGATGTCCCTCAGCCCGTCCCTCGTCCGCGCGGGGGAGAGCGTCTCCGTCCGCACCACGATAGGCGTCGCTCCTGGCTCCCGGCCCGGCTCCGGTCCATCGGGAGTGAAAGCCGTTTACTGGAGCATTCAGTACCCGGCAGGGGTCACGCCGCAGTTACCCACGTTCCAGATCGTCCCCTTCCCCGAAGGCGTCTTCCTGCCGGGGAAGTCGTCCACCGGTGGCCAGGACCATCCTGACGAATCGCGAGTGGGCCTTGTGATCGGCGGGACGACCGGCGCGAACGACGGCCCGGTGGCGGACCTCACGTTCGCGGCGGATGCGGGGATGACCCCTGGAACCTACGCGCTTGTCGCGCCAACGGATTCGCACGTGGGCGGTGGCGCTTTATCTTCCTGGTTGCTGGCCGCGCCCGTCTCCACGCCGTTTGGGGTGACGGCGCCGACAGCGGTGGCGGGAGATGTGGACGGCAACGGGCGGGTCACGGTCGCCGATGCGGTCTGGGCGTTGAAACTCGCGGTCGGCGCAGTGAACGGCTCCCCTGGTGTCCTGCGCTCCGCCGCGATGACGGCCCCGAACGGCCCCACGCCGACCGCCGAAGTCTCCGCCGCAAAGGTGACGGTGAGGGATGTCATCGCCATCCTGAAGACGGCCGCCGGCCTGCCCGCCGGGTAGTCGGGCGCCGGTTCGCACGGCTCACTTCCTCACAGGCGCCTCGCTGGAACCCCGACCTCCCTTTTGAGGATGTCGGGGTTCGTCTGTGTGTGGCCCCACTGCGTCACTGGATACCGGAGGCGCGGGCGGGTGCCAGGCAAGGTGAACGGCGCCGTGGCGCGCCTCCTCCTATATCGCCTCGTTCGGCGTTGCCCGGCGCCGGACAGCGTTCCATCCGCCGCTGCCGTGGGTCATACTGACACTGTCGCCCTGCGTTCAGGGGAGGGCGTTCACAGCCGCTTGCGGCGATTTTCTCGCACAGGAGACCACGCCATTGCTCAAGACGCAACTGCTTCAACCGGAAATCCTCGCCGCGCTGGCCGCGTCGGGGCACGGCTCGCAAATCCTCATCGCCGATGGCAATTACCCGTTCATCACGAAAAGCCCGCCCGGCGCTGCCATCGTCTACCTCAATCTGGCGCCCGACGTGGTGACGGTCATTGACGCGCTGCGCCCGATCATCGCCACCGTGCCGCTCGAACTGTACACGGTGATGGACACCCCGCCCGACATGGAGAAACCGGCGATCTTCAAGGAGTTTGAAGCCCTCCTCGCCGGAATCCCTGAACAGCGCCTCGACCGATTCGCGTTCTACGACGCCGCCAGCGACCCGAAGACCTCGCTCGTTATCGCCACGGCGGAGCGGCGCATCTACGCCAACCTGCTCCTCACCATCGGCGTGATGCCGCCCTAATCAGCGCGGCTTACCTGCATCCGAACATCCTTCGGGGCGCGGGGGCTTCTCCGCGCATCACCGACGGCCTTCCTGCACCAGCGAGACGGCGGCGCGCAGGGCCAGCAGATAACTCACCGGCCCGAACCCGGCGATCTGGCCCACCACTACCGGCGCGATCACCGAATTGTGCCGGAACTCTTCGCGCGCATGGATGTTCGACAGGTGCACTTCCACGGCGGGCAGCCTCAGGCCGTTCAGGCAATCCCGGATAGCGATACTGTAGTGCGTGTAGGCGCCGGGATTGATGATCACCGCGTTCGCCCACTCCGCCGACTCCTGCATAGCGTCCACCAGGGCGCCTTCGCTGTTGGATTGGACGATTTTCAACTCGGCGCCAAGTTCCTTCGCCAGCGCCGTCATGCGCGTATTGATCTCCTGAAGCGTGTCGGAGCCGTAGATGTCCGGTTCACGGCGTCCCAGAAAGTTCAGATTGGGACCGTGCAGCGTCAAAATGTGGATCACGGTGAAGCTCCTTGTGCGGGACAGGCGACACGCGCGAACGCGACAAGCAACGGACCCAGGGAGCGAAGGGCGGCTTAGAAGGCCCAGGGTCCTCTCCTATATACACACATTGATTGCTGTTCCCTTCACCCCGCGCGACGGGAGCGATCCCAACACCCGCTACCCCTTGATGCCGGTGAGGGTGACGCCTTCGATGAAGTACCGCTGCGTGAAGAAGAAGACCAGCAGGACCGGCATCATCACGAGCGTGCTGGCCGCCATGAGCATCCCAAACTCTGAGGTGTGCGCGCTCTGGAAGAGGCGCAGCGCGTACGCCAGCGTCATCTTCTCCGGCGAGGAGATGTAGATGAGTGGACCCATGAAGTTGTTCCAGCTCCCCATGAAGGCGAAAATCGTGAGGGCCGCCAGCGCCGGCTTAATGAGCGGCAGCATGATGGTCCAGTAGATGCGGAGGTAGGAGCAGCCGTCAATCTTCGCGGCGTCCTCCAGGTCGTTGGGGATGGTGAGGAAAAACTGGCGCAGGAGGAAGACGTTGAACGGCGCGGCGAAGAACGACCCCACCCAGAGCGGCTGAAGGGTGTCCACCCAGCCCAGCCCTCGGTAGATGAGGAAGACGGGGATAAGCGTGACGGCGGCGGGCAGCATCATCGTGCTGAGCATGAGGACGAAGAGGAGGTCGCGGCCCGGCCACCGCAGCCGCGCGAACGCGAAGGCGACCAGCGAGCTGGAAAGCAGCACCCCCACGATGTTGAGCAGCGTGACAATGACGGTGTTCCACAGGTACATCGCGCCGTGGAGCGTCTCCGGCGGGAGGAAGTTGAGCGCGTCGGCGTAGTTGGCCCAGCGCGGCGAGAAGGTCTTCACCTTCACGAGGTCCCGCTTGGGCAGCTCGGTGAACAGTTCGCTCTGATGCGCGTCCGGAAGAATCCCCTTTCCCGCTTCCATCGCCGGGGTGTACGGCAGGACGCGCCACGTTGTTTCGGTCTCCGCGATCTCCACAACGGAGGCGCCGGACGCCTTCACGCGGGCGAGGCCGTACGGCTTTCCGCCGAGCGCGACCTGCACCTGCTGACGCGGCAGCCACGTGGGCGGGAAGCGGAAGATGTCCTCATCCTCCTTGAGCGAGGTGGTGAGGAGCCAGATGAACGGAATGATGAACAGTACGCCCCCGGTGAAGAGCGCAAGGTGAAGCGCCGCCTGCTTCCGGTCCTCCTGGCGGCGTCGCGCTTCCGGGCCGGTTTGGGCGGCGGGCGCTCGGTACCGTCGCCAGAAGAGCAGGGCCGCGAGACCGAGGCCGGCGCTCACCACGAGGCGCCAGGGGAACGGGACCGGCAGCGCAAGCGCCACCCCAATCAGACCCAGGAGGGCGATCAGTTGCGGTAGGCCGGAGCGCCGCCGCCAGGCCGCCTGCGCCAGCGTGAGCCAGAGCCATGCCGCGCCATAGAGTCCCGCCACGCCCAGCGTCCATCCGATTGCGTTCATCCGGTTCCCGTTTCTGACGAGCCATCCGGCGCGGCAGTATGGAAAGGGCCGCGCAACAAGTAGAGCCACGGCGCCGAGGAGTTCGACGCCTGTCCATGTATCATGCGACTTCGACGGCGGGACTGGAAACCCTGTCGGCGCAGGGAGAGATACTGTCCGCACCGGCAGGATGAAGCAGACGCCCCCCGAAGGGGATGTTAGCGTTATTGGGCCTGTGCCCGTTTTATCCCGAAGGGGAGAGTTTCAATGGCGATGCCTCCATTTTACGATTATTTTTATCCCACACTGGAGTTCCTGACAGATGGCCAGGCTCATCCATGGAAAGAGATCTCCAACTACATCAGCGAACTGTGGGGGTTATCAGAAGAAGATATGGAGGATATGATTCCGAGCGGCAAGAAAACCCGTTTCGAGGATCGGGCGCAGTGGGCCAGAACCTACCTGTTTCAGGCGGGTCTTCTAAAGAGAGAATCTCGTGGGGTCTACAGGATTTCCGAACGGGGTCATGACTATTTCAAAAGAGCGCCTCGCCAAATTACCCCTAACGAGTTGATGGAGTTTGAAGAGTTCAAGAATTTTCTAACTCGTAACAGGACTGGTGGGGAAACAACTAAAATCTACAAAAAGAACACTGTTGATAATTTATATAATGAAATTTCTACTCCAGAAGAAGTAATCAATGAAGCCTTTCAAGAGTATAACATTGTACTTGCGGATGAGCTGCTGGAGCAGGTGAAGATCATCACGCCGCTCGCCTTTGAGCATCTCATCCTCCAGCTCATGCTGCGCCTGGGATACGGCGGCGCGGGCGACGTGTCCGGCGTTCACCTCGGCCACTCCAGTGATGGAGGGGTGGATGGCCTCATCAAACAGGACAAGCTGGGGCTTGAAAGTATCTACCTCCAGGCCAAGCGATGGAAAAATGGGACGGTGGGACGACCAGATGTCCAGTCATTTGTCGGCGCCCTCAATGGATTTGTAGCCACCAAAGGCGTTTTCATCACTACGACAGAGTTCGCCACAGACGCGATGGAGTACGCCAATAAGCTCACGAGTTATAAAATTACGCTAATCAACGGGCTGTCGCTCGCGCGAATGATGATGGAGTGCGACCTCGGCGTCACCCTCGTGAAGCGGTACGACGTGAAGCGTCTCGATCTCGACTTCTTTCAGCCGGAGTAGGCGCCACGACCGTCCCCGTTGCAGAGGCCGTGCTTGTTCCTGCGACAGGCGACGCCTTCCAGCCGAAGTTGAAGGGGTCGTCGCCGTCGTCGGGGTCCACCACCGGGCGGAAGAGCGGCTTATCGGAGGTCATCGTAGATCCAACTGTATTCTGATGGCTGCCTCCACTTTCCTGAGATCGGCGGCGGAAAGAGACCCCAGGGCAGATGTCAGCCGCATTTTACTCACGGTGGTGAGTTGATCTGCCATCGCTTTACGGGGTTGACCCTGTAACTCAATCAACGCTTCACCTGGGTAAAGGTTTGTCACATTGCTGCTAATCGGGACGACCTGAATCCTATTCAACGCACGATTGGAAGCATTATTGCTGATGATGACAGCGGGTCGGCGCTTCCTGATTTCACCCCCAATTGAAGGATCAAAATTCACCCACCAAACTTCACCCCGATTCATCGGCGACATCTCCTCCGACGCCTTCCAGCCACTCCAGCGCTTCGGCTTCGCGCGCTTCGTCCTGAGCCATCCGCTCGTAGGCGGTGGACAGTTCCTCCTGAATCAGGTGAGGCCGAATCAACGACTCAATGGTACGGCTGATGCGTCGTCGTCCCGCAACGGCGTACAGGCGCTGATAAATCTCTTCGTCCAGGGTGATGGTCACTTTTCTTGTCATGGGACGCTCCTGAAACTGTGGAAATCGGCGTCTTAATTAAAGTTGAACGGGTCGTCGCCGTCGTCGGGGTCCACCACCGGGCGGAAGAGCGGGTCCGTCGTTGAGGGCGGGTTGATCTGGGCTTTGCGGCGGATCATCTGGCGAAACGTGATGCGGGGGTCCGGCGGGCGTTGCAGCAGCACCTGATGATGGATGCGTAGGCGCTCCTCGTCCTCCAGGCCGTCCAGCAGATCGCGGGCGTCGGCGCGGGTGAAACTCTCGTCCCAGCTCCGATACTGCTGGAACATCACCTCTTCCAGGCCGAGTTTCGCCTGCGGCGGGAAGATCGCCACGCCGTCCGCGCCACGTAGGATATTGGGGCGCGGGAACTTCACGAAGATCGGCTGGTTGAAGTGCGGGTGCCGCAGCATGAGCTGGCCTTTGGAGAGCGTGGAGAGTTTCTCTTTCACCGCCGCAGTCATGCCCCGATACCCCGGCTGGCTCAATTCGTCCATGTCCATCCGGCCGTAGAGACTGGTCGCGCTGTTCCCTACGATGCGCTTGTGCACCTGGCTGCGGAACTGCTGCGCGCTGAACAGCACCATGCCCAGGTAGCGGCCCCGCTCGCTGATGTCGAGGAGGGTTTGCCGCAGGTAGGTGTCCCG
>JBBRGS010000106.1:0-12682 GCA_038240635.1 Armatimonadota bacterium | reverse complement strand
GTTTGTGGAATGGATGATCGGGCTGACGGAGCCGGAGGAGAGGGCGTTCCAGCAGGTTGTGGAGACGTATGAGGAGGAGACGCAGATGCCATACATCACAAGTTTTGAGCGACGAGGGATCGAGATCGGGCGACAGGAAGGCCTGGAGAGAGGGCTGGAGAGAGGAGTGCAGGAGGGCGAACTGAACGTGTCCCTCCGGCAGTTGCGGCGGAAGTTGGGAGGCGTGAGCGCGGCACAGGAGGCGACGGTGCGGAGTCTGCCGGTGGAGCGGGTGGAGGCGCTGGCGGACGCGTTGCTCGACTTCTCCACGCCCGAAGACCTCGACGCCTGGCTGCGGGACAACGGCGGCCCGTCTCACCCCTCGGCATAATACAGGGGACGGGTGGACCTTGAGCGATCCCGTGGCCCATCACGGAGCGCCGAGGCGCTTTCCCCATGCCCTGAAGCGGTCCCGCGCCGCCCGAACTTGCGCTTCCTCATCCGGGCGATACCGGTTCTCCACCTCCAGAACCTTGCGCCACGTCTTCATGCCGTATAGATACGCTTCCGCGCTGCGGAGACCCGCATCCACGTGACGACGGGCTTCGGCGAGGGCGCCGCGCTTCATCGCATCCTCCGCCAGGGCGAGCCGCGCCGCCACATAATTCGGGTCCTCCAGATCGGCGAGGGCGCGCACCCGGCCTGCCGAGCTCTCCTGAATCGCCGCAATCCGCCTGTAGAGGCTTAGGGCGTGAACGGAACGGCCCCTGCCCTCCTCCAGTCGCGCGTAATCCATCAATGGAGGCGTGGCGTTCGGGTCGTAGCGAAGGGCAGCCTCGTAGTCGTTCGCGGCGGCGTCCGCGTCATTGGCCTGCGCGTAGGCCCGGCCCAGCCCGTGCCAGAGAACCGCCCGGCGCGGGGAGAGTCGCAGCGCCTCCTGATACCGCGCGATGGCCGCCTTCGGGTCGTGGAGGGCATACAGCGACAGGCGCGCCTCCTCGCGGGGCCAGCGCCACTCGGTCGGGTCGGCGGCGGCGGCGGCGGCGTACTCCTGAACGGCGAGGACGGGATTGCGTTCGGCCAGAGCGGTCTCGGCTTCCATCTCCTTCATCTCGGCGTATGCGGCGGGCAGACCCGCCAGGGTGAGAACGAGCGCCAGCGCCCCCACGGACCATCCGGCCCGCTGCGCTCCTGGCGACGATCCAGCGTCCTCACGCGGCGGTCGCGCCGCGAGCAGCGCCCACGTCAGCACCGCCGGGCCGAACAGCAGCCAGCCGTAATCCACACCGTTGTGCAGCGCCAGCCCCACCAGCGCCGCGATGCGTCCGGCGTCGGCCATGCAGGCTTTGGAGGAAAGCGGCGCCACTCGTCGGCGCGGCCACACTCCGGTCACCACTACGGCGAGCCAGAGCGCGAGGCCCGGCAGGCCCATCTCCGCCGCCGTTTGCAGGTAGCCATTGTGCGCCGCGCGGGTGTAGCCGGTCATCGCCACGCGGGGATACTCGGCCTCCCAGGCGCCGGGGCCAAACCCCAGGACAGGCCGCTCCCGGATGAGGGCGAGCGTACCGCGCCACGTGAGAATACGGAACTGTGACGAACTCGATTCCCCGGCGGAGGCGGAAGCGCCCACGCGCGTCGCGGTCGGCTTCAGGAAGAGGGCGCCGAGGGCCAGTCCCGCCAGGAGGATGGCGACCAGGCGGAACCGCTGGCTACGCACGCGCGCGGGGTCGGAGGGATCAAGCGCGCGATGCGACAGCGCCGCCCACGCGACGAACGCCACCGGAAGGGCGTACACCACCGCCCCGCGCGACCCCGTGAGGACCAGCGCCGCCGCGCACAACAGCGTCCCGAACGCCACCGCCATCAGCCACGGTCGCCGCCCGACGAGGACCCCCGCCAGGCCGAGAAAGAGGCACGGCAGCAGGTAGTCCGCGAGCAGGTTCGGCCCCTGAAACGGCCCGAAGACGCGCCAGGTGGGATCGGCGCGGAAGGTGAGCAGGTACTCCCGGATGGCCCACGCCGCCGCGACGCTCGCTCCGCCCAAAACGCCGCCGAAGAGCCACGCGCGGGCCGAGGGCAACCGCACGGCGTCCGCCACGAGGAGATACGTCAGCAACCCGGCGCCGAGGAAGTGAAGCGCGTTGAATGATGCGTAGAGATTGGTCCCCGTGACCGCGGTCAGCAGCGCCCACCCGGCGAACAGCGTCACCGGCCACGGCGCGCGCGGCGCAAAGGCGTCTCCCCCCGGCTGGCGGCTCTCCAGGGCGCGCAGTAACGCCGCCGCGAGCAGCAGGACTCGCAGCGCGCCGGGCCGCAGGTCCTCCATTGTCCCGCCCAGGAGGGGCATGAGGAAGAGAGCGACGCTCAGGACGAGGAGCGACAGCGGAGGCCGTTCCAGGGATGCGGGGCGACTCTGTGGCGGTGGGGAATCTCCCGCGTGCGCCGACCGAGCGCTTCGGTTATCAGCCGACGAAGGCGACTTCATGCCAATGGAGACCCCTTCCGCGCCGAGCATTGCTCCCCCGCCTCCTCACTCCCCTGACTCCCTTCAGCCCCTTGAGTCCCTTCAACCCATGGAGTCTCCTCAGTCCTCTCAGTGCTTCTCTGGTTTATCTCTGCGGCCCTCTGTGCGCTCTGCGTTAGGGGTTGACCCTGGAGAGGTTGACCCTCAGCGCCCTCAACCCCTTCAGCGCCCTCAGCGCCCTCAGCGCCCTCAACCCCTTCAGCACGGAAGGACGCCTCCCGCGCCGAGCGTTGTAACGCCGCCGCCTGCCGCCATCGGTCCACCCGGTTCTTCACCACCAGCGCCCCGGCGCGCGTCACCAGCCCCGCCACCACAAGGGGCCAGACGAACGGATTGGTCGTGGCGGCGTAATGCTTGCGGAAGAACCGATACATGCTCCGGTGCCGCTCCACCAGCATGGCCGCCACATTTTGGTCGCTCGCGCGGGCGATGAGGTGGGTGATCACCGCGTCGGGACAGTAGAGGACCTTCCAGCCGTGGTGTTTCGCCCGGTAGCAGACATCCACGTCCTCGCAATACATGAAGAACGATTCATCCAGCCCGCCAATCTCCTCCAGCGTCTCGCGGCGCAGCAGCATGGCGGCGCCGGAAACCCAGTCCACCTCGCGCGGCGAGTTGTGGTCCCAGTCCTTCATCAGATAATCGCGGTTGAACCGATTCTTTGGGAAGAGGCGGCCCAGCGGCGTATCACGGAAGAAGCCGTTCACCAGTGTGGGAAACGTGCGGCACGAGGCTTGCAGCGAGCCGTCGCCGTTGAGCAGTTTGGCGCCGACGATGCCGGCCTCCGGGCGCCCGTCCGCAAAGGCGACCAGCGTCTCCAGGGCGTTGTCGTGAACCACGGTGTCGGGATTGAGGAGGAAGAGATAGCGCCCCTTCGCCGCCTGGATGCCGACGTTGTTCCCCGCCGAAAAGCCGAGATTGACCGGATTGACGATGAGGCGAGCCGATGGGAACGCCTCCCGCACCCGCTCCGCCGAGCCGTCCGTCGAGGCGTTATCCACCACGAGTATCTCCACGGTCGGCGGCTCCGCTCCGCCTGCGCCCATGGCGACCGGCCTGGGGGCGCGCGTGATTGAGGCGAGCGCGCGCAGGAGATCGTCACGGGTGTTCCAGTTCAGGAGGATGACGGAGAGATCGGTCATAGGGACTCAGGGGAGTCAGGGGACATGCCGCTTGAGTGCGAGGGCGACGCGGGCGAGGCGAAGGCGTTCCACGAGGTGGCTCATGGCGAGGGTGGCGGCCATCGTGGCGGGAGAGATGCGGCGGCGGTAATGCTTGCGGTAGAAGCGCTCCAGGCTGCGGTGCGATTCGGTAATCATGCGGGGCTTCACCTGCCGGGTGCTGCTGCCTCCATGATGAATGACTTCGGCGGCGGGGTCGAACAGAATCCGCCAGCCCGCCTTCACCGCGCGGTAACACCAGTCCACATCATTGAAGAAGATGGGGAACGACTCATCCATGCCGCCGACCTGTTCCCACGTTTCGCGGCGGATGAAGAGGGCGGCGCCCATCGGCTGCTCCACTTCGGCCACCTGGTCGTAATCGAAATCGCCCATGCGGTACGCGGCGAACCGGCGACTGCGAGGGTACCGCTTCGCCAGCCCCAGCGCGTCCCACAGGAGATGACGCGGTTCGGGGAAGCGGCGCAGCGACGGTTGCAGCGAGCCGTCCGGGTTGAGGAGTTTGGGCGCGCACGCTCCCGCCTCCGGGCGCGCCTCCATCAGCCGGATCAGTTCGCCGAGGGCGCCGGGGCGGACCTCGGTGTCGGGATTGAGGAGGAAGAGGAAGCGTCCCGATGACGCCTTCGCGCCGACGTTATTCCCCTTCGACCAGCCGAGATTGTCGGGCGAGGCGATCAGCCGCACATCGGGATATTCCGCCATGATCCGCTCCGCCGAGCCGTCCGTGGAAGCGTTGTCCACCACGATCACCTCGCGCGCGGGCGTCCTCTCCTCCTCCAGCGAGCGCAGGCAGGCGAGGAGCAGGTCGCGGGTGTTCCAGTTGACGATGATGACGCTGACATCCATGACCAATTAAGGGGCGCCCGACAGTGGAGACTTTCTCATGCGGTCGAGGAGATCGGCGACCGAGGGAAGCAGCAGGTCCGGCGGGCAGGAGTCAAATGCGGCGGGCGAGGGGTCGCGGGTCCCCACGCCGATGGTCATCATCCCGGCGGCGCGTCCCGCCTGAATGTCCATCGGATGGTCGCCGACCATGACACAGCCGCCGCATGGGACGCCGAGTTGGCGAGCCGCCTCACGCAGGTGGTCGGGGTGCGGCTTGACGCGAGAGACATCGTTGCGGGTGAGGCGGATGTCGTGTATCAGGGGAAGACGTTCAAGGGCGCGAGTGACGGCGAGTTGGCAATTGCGGGTCACAATGGCGATCCGGTAGCCCCGCTTCCTCAATTCAGTCAGAGTCTCCGCCGCGCCGGGAAGTTCCTCCACGCGATTCGCGGCGTCCAGTTCGTACCGGGTGAGCGCGGCTTCGGACTGTCGGCGGAGGTCTGAAACCTCGCTGGGAGGGGGCGCTTCAGGGGAGTGTGAGCGAGCGGTCAGCGCCGCTTCCGCCGCATCAATCACACCGAGGATGTCGAGGGCGCGCAGGGGTTCGGGGTCCAGCCCGAAGGTGGCGGCGATCTCCAAAACCGCGCGCTTCATGCCGGGGAAGTCGAGCGGCGCGTGAATCAGGGTGCCGTCCAGATCGAAGAGGAAGGCGACACAGCGAGGCGGCGAGAGCCGGGGATCGCAGGGCGGCGGCGGGAGGTCGGACACACGGGTATTGTACGGCGGCTCGGAAACGGGGGCAACCGGGAGGCGAGTTTTCACCCCAGGCCCTCCGGGCGAGGTCACTGCGTCCAGTCGGTGAAGCCTTTCACCTGTTAGCGATGACAGCCCGGCGGACGCGATCAGTGGGCGCTGCGCCACGCGAGATCGTCGAGGGATTCATTCTTCGAGCGTTGGGTGCGGTTGAAGCGCCCCTTGCCGTCGTCGTCGTGGCGATTGGCCCCGACGCTCCAGAGGAGGAAACCGCTTCCCTCTCGGCGGTAATGGTACGGCATCTCGGTGAACGGGTCGAGGGGGAGGCGAGGGGCGCCCATGCCGACCGGCTTCACCTTCATCAGTGTCTGGGGGTAGACGCCGGTCTGGCCGTGGAAGGCTTGCAGCGCCATCGCCCATCGCCCCAGCCCCAGCCGCGCCGTCGCTTCCAGACGCCTCACGCCCGCTTTGGAGAATACCCCCGCTATGATACCGCTGACGATTGCATAGCGAGGAACACTCGGTTCATCACCGGGCAACCGGCCTGAAGTCTCCAGCCGGTCTATTTGGTTCTTCATGTAGTCGAGATACCACGCTTCATCCAGTTGGAGGAGTCCATGGCCCAGGGTTAGAAACGTCCACCGTCGGTTGCTTCCGCCTGGCGGCTCTGAATCGATCAGCGTCTGGCTCCGCTCTTTAGGGTCATTTTGAAACTTATTGAAATACCCGGCGCCGAAGGCTCTTTCCCCCTTCATGGCATGAATCATGCCCTCCTTAAGATCAAACCGGCTGAGCGCCTGATCCAGTCGAACTCGTTGCGAAGCGTTCAATTTCACGCGGCCCATGACCTCTTCAGCGCCTCGTATTGCAATGGCCACAATGGCGTACTCCACCAATTGGCCAATCAGGGTCGGCTCGTTCTCGATGTGATGCGCCATGCGAAGCGCCGCGACCAGGTTCGCCGTGGCGTTCTCCGCATTCCCGTGCGCAGCGTCCCAATTCGCCTGAGCGATCAACAACCGCGACAATTTACGGAGAGCCTCGTAGTGGTTGAATCGGGCTTCATCCACGGAGTCCCATCTGACGGGGAACTGAGCGGCGGGCAGGGCGGCGGCGCGGCGGGCCAATCGAAGCGCCGGGGCCACGGCGCTGAGGGTGGACTGTACCGCCTGAGGGCTTACTCTGGCCCTCTCATTGGAGTCCAGAGACAGGTACGGTATTAGGACCGTGTCGGCTTTGGGAGCCGCTTTTTTAACCATTTGAGCGGCCTGGGCGTAGAGTGGCGCGGCGTTCTGCGCCTGGGGGACGGCGGGCGGGGCCAGTTCCATCAGACTGAGGGTATCGCCATCGGCGCGGATGCGGGCCAGTTCCGCCTCCAGCTTCCTCCCGCCATAGACCGTCAGGGCCAGTTGAGCCAGCAGGATTAGCACGATCATGCTGGCGATCAGGACCCCGAAGCCACGGGCCACTCGCCAGAAGCAGCCCATGCGGGATCGGGCGGCGGGATTCGGTTCGGGCGCCACAGGGACGGTCGGGGTTGCCATCAGTTCCCTTTCATCAGGGTTCGCGGCAGACGCTGGAACGGCGCAGGTCCGCAAGGCGCAGGATACACAGGCTTAAAAGGCGTACGGCTCGCGGAGGAGGGCGGCGACTAATCGTTGGCGTTGCGCCATGGCGAGCGCTCCTCCCGCCGAGTCCGGTTGCGACACCACCGGGGAGGCGCCCCGCGTGAGTTCCGCCATGCGCTCGTCGTGGCGCCGTTCTTCCAGCGCGTTGGCAAGCAGGAGCAGCGTCATGGCGAGGGCGACTCCCCATCGCCATCGCAGGGTCGCCCGGCGGCGGCGGAGTCGCTCGTTCGTCCACGCGGCGCGGGCGGCGGAGAGGATTCGCGCGCGGGCCTCGGGGGAAGGCGCGGGCAACGGAGGCGGAGAAGGTGGGTTGTGCGCGGATCGGTTATCCATTCGCCGACTCTCCGAGGGCGTCGCGCAGTTTCTTTAGGGCGTAGCGATAGCGGCTGGCCGCCGTGTTCGCCGACACCTTCAGCCGTCGCCCAATCTCCGCAAAAGTCATCTCGTCCACTACTTTGAGGAGAACGACTTCGCGCTGGACAGCGGGCAGGCCCTCCAGCGCGACGCGCATCTCCTCCGAATCCTGGCGGAGGGACGGGCGGGGCGGCGTCGTGTCTTCCAGACGCTCGGCGTCGGCTCCGCTCAGTTCCCGGCGGCGACGGCGGAGGAGCGAGATCGCTTCGTGGCGGGCGGCGGTGTGGAGGTAAGCCGGAAGGTCCCGCACAAGCGTCCCGTGGCGTTGCGCGAATTTCACGAAGACGTTTTGGAGAACATCCTCGGCGTCGGGCGGGGAGCCGAGGAGTTGAAGCGCCTGGCGGTAGAGAGGTCCGGCGTGCGCGTCGTATAGCGCCTCCAGGGCGGCCATATCGCCGTCACGCAGTCGTTGCTGGAGTTGGAGGTCTCGCGCGGCGCCAGGGTTCATGGGATGTCCCTCGTGGTGAACGCTTACCCTCTAATGACGCGGAGACGAGGCGATTTTGTCTATCCGGTCTCCTTCATCAGTTCGAGAGGCTGGAGGAGTTTCCCGCGCGTGAAGCGACCGTATCCCCCTGAGTCCCCTGAGTCTCTTGAGTCCCCTGAGTCCCGTGGAGTTTCCCGCGCGCCAAGGGGCCATCCTCGCGGACAGCCCCCTGGGGGATCGGAGTGCGTTGGCTCTGATCGGATGACGGCGTTACGGCGCGATGGTCCCGGTCAGTTTCTCGTCCTCTCCCACGGCGATGACGGTGTAGGTCACGCCGCCGTGGAGGCCGGAGATGATCGTGGTGGACTCATAGGGCGCGGTCACGTCGAGGGCGCTCTCTTTGGTTCGGTTGATGTGCGGGTAGAGGTAGACGGTGTTCCCGTCCACTTTCACGTCCACGCGGAGCGGTTCCCATGCGGGGTTCGGCATCTGCCCCTTGATGGTGGCGCGGAAAGTGGGCGTCGGGTTCATCGTCGGCGGAATGTCGAGTTTCAGGCTGCCGCCCTGAAGGAACGCCAGGCGCACTTCCGGCTGCGGCGGGGGCGGGGGCGGATTGGAGCCGCCCACGATCACCTTGGCCGACCCCTGGCAGAGCAGCGACCCGTCCGGGGAGAGGACCTTCACCCAGACCACACCATGCGCGCCCTTCATCATTCCGGCGGTGAAGACGCCACCTTCCGTGAGGGCGCCGACGTTGGTGTCTCCATCCAGCGACCAGACCAGTTTGTAGTTGGGCATGGAAGCGAGCGGGGTGATGACGTTCGCCTTGAACTCCACCTTGCCGCCGGGTTCCACGAACGCGGGGTCGGGGGTGATCTCCACGCGGTAGAGCGGCGGGTGGGTCGGGTCAGGCGTCACATCCGGCCCCACGTAGACCTTCGTGGCGGCCTTCACGCTGCCGTCGCCCAGTTTGGCTTCGGCGGTCAGGAGGCCCCACACGCCGGTCTTCTCGTCGGCCACGGCGGTGAAGAGGCCATGGGCATCCACCGTTCCGAGGGCGGCATCCACGCTCCAGGTCACCGTGATGGGCGGCGCCGGGTCAGTGGGACCCTGGGGGCCACCGGTGGGGCCGTTCGGGTTATCGGAGCTGTTCGGGTTATCGGATCTGTTCGGGTTATCGGAGCTGTTCGGGTTATCGGAGCCGTTCTCGTTATGCAGGTGCAGTTCAAACTGCTGCTGGGCGGCGGGGAGGAGATGCGCGTACTGCGGGGTGATCCAGGCGTTTTCGTGCGGCATGGGCGGGTGGGGTGGGCCGCCGCCTCCACTCTCGCCGGGTTCATTCTCCGGCTCAGTGGTGACTTTCACGGTGGCGAGGGCGGAGATCACGGCGCCGGACGGGGTCGTCATGTCGGCGCGGACCTGGCCCTTGACCGGCGCCGTCGCGGAGGTAGCGGTGAAGAGGCCATTCTGGTCCACTGTTCCGAGGGCGACGTCCACGCTCCAGGTGAGAGGGAACGGCGGGGGAACGATGTGGCCGGTTTTATCCACCACAATCGGGTTGAGTTGCAGGGTGGCGCCGGGTTTCACGCAGGCGGCGTCCGGCCTGAGGATCATGCCGTAGTCGGCGCCGTTGGGAATTCCCACGCCGATTCCGTCCCGGTTGGTGATGCCGTACGTTTGCGGCCCGGCGATGGTGTTGCGGCTGTAACCGGCCCAGAAGCCTCGCGGATGCACCCATTCGCTCCAGCCCGCGTCGGGGCCCACTTCAAAGTCGAACAGGAGGAGGTGTTCGTAGACGCCGCCGGGGGTCTTCAGGGTCGCGTTGCGGTCCTTCAGGGCAACTTTCGCGTCGCCGAAGGTCCATTTATCGCCGACGGTGGCGTTGAGTTTGAGGCGGATCGCTTCCTTGCCATCGAGCATTTGAATCAGGTTGTTGTCGGCGTCGAGGCGGAGGAGGGCTTCCTGCGGGCTGTCCGGCGTGGCGGACACGGCGGTGTACACCTGCTCGTTTCGCTTCACGTAGCGGAGGTACGCAATCTTCTCCTCGTCGGCGGTGCGGGCGTTCACGTAATGGTCCGCGTGGCCGGGGGTGAGATCAAAAGTGACGGGTCCGGGGGGCAGTGGGACGGGGGTGTCGTTCTCCTTCACCTGGAAGGTAAGGGAGGAGGGCTGCACCTCGTTGCCGGGGAAGGTAACCACGGCCTTCCAGGTCCCGTACTGGCGGGTCTGGGGTCGTTCGGAGCGGGGGTCTACGCCGTCCCATTTGTATTCCCACTTGCGGGCTTCGCCGGGTTTGAGGGTGAAGGACCCGGCGAGGGCGGTGCAGACATCGGTGGGATGGAAGCCGACGGCGCCGCTTTCGTGGGTGACGGTGAGGTCAATCTCGCAGCCATTGGTGATGTTGAAGGTGGCTTCTTTCTCGGTGTTGTTGCGGAGCGTGACGAGGAACGGGATGGCGTCTTCCATACCGTAGGCGCCGCGCGGCGTGGAGATGTTGAACTGGATGGAGGGGAGGAAGATGGGCGGTTCGGGACCGGCCTGGCCGTCGGTGGCTTCGGACTGCTTGTCAATGCCGACGACGAGGCGAAGGACGCCGACGACATCAGCGATGTTGATTTTGCCGTCTCCGAACCCGCCTCCGAGGTGATGGGGGGCGACATCGGCGGCGGCGAAGTTGTCCATGCTTTTAGTGAGGGCGGCGGAGTAGCGGAGGGTCGCCAGCGCGTCTGAGATGTTGACAGCGCCGTCGCCGTTCACATCACCGAGCAGGGTGGCGGCGCTCATGGGGCTGACGGCGGCCATGGAGAGCAGGAGGGCGACGAGTCCGCTTCGCGCCAATCGGGTGAGTGTCATCACGCGCTTCCTTTGGGGGTGTGGGACAGGGGCGCCACGAGGGCGATCTGAGGCGTTTGGGCAGGGGAAAGACGCTGAGTCTCGCGGTCTTCACTTATCATTACGTCGCGCGGGGCGCTTTCTAACATCGAAGGTCGGCCTGGGTTCATCCCGCAGGGCCTCGGCGACGGAGTTTTGCTTGGTTTTGGGCGGAATACGCGGCAGAATCGCTGCGCGTGAGGCGCCCGGCCCGATGGGGTTCTCGCGCGGATCGGCGCTCATCGTTACGATTTCCTCGCCTTCCCTCTTGTTCCGCGTTCGCCTGCTTTGCGTCAGGACGTTCTCTCATGGTGTTTGGCTTTGCGCTGGCGTTCGTCAGCATGATTTTCTTTGGTTTGTATATGGTCCCGCGCAAATTTTGCGGGTTACGACACCTTGAGTTTGTGCTGAGCATGAGCGGGGGCGTCCTCGCTTCCATGCTGGTGGCGTGGGCGCTGTATGGGGATAAGTCGCGTTCGGCGCCGCTGGCCGCGTATGGGTGGGCGGCGCTGTGCGGGCCGATCTGGACGCTGGGGATGGTGGCGTTCACGGTGGCGGTGGCGGAGATGGGCCTGACGCTGGCGACGCCGATCAAGAATACGACCGCCGTGCTGGGGAGCCTGGTGGGGCTGCTCTTCTTTGGGGAGTCGCGGCACACGACGCCGTGGATGGCGCTGGGGGGAAGTGTCCTGATCGTGGCGTGCGCGGTGGTGATCGGGCAGGCGGGGGAGGGGTCGGAGACGCACTTCGGGGTCACGCGGCGGGGCGTGATCTGGTCGCTGCTGGCGGCGGTTTTCTTTGCGGCGTACACGGTTCCGCTGAAGCTGGCGATGGGGCTGCGGCTGGACAGTTACTCCATCGTGCTGGGGATGGCGGTGGGGATTGGCCTTGCGGCGGCGGCGGGGCACGTGGCGGGGGGTGGGTCGCCGCGGGAATGGTGGAGGCGTCCTCGGCGGGATCATTATTTTGCGGCGCTGGCGGGAGTGACGTGGTCCCTGGCGACGTTGTTCATGAATGAAGCGATTCGGCGGATCGGTCTGGCGGTGACGTGGCCGGTGACGAATTTGAACACGGTGGTGGCGGTGGGGATGGGGGCGTGGGTGTTCCACGAGGTGCATCTGGAGCGGCACCGGACAAAGTTGGCGTGGGGCCTGGTGTTCGCGGCGGCGGGCGTGGCGCTGCTCGGCCTGTCGAAGCGGTAGAAAAGCCTGCCCGTGGATGGAGGGCAATAAGGGCCCGCAGCTGAAGTCCCGCCTGGACCGACACGAAATCCGATGTGGGGGAATTCGAGAACGGCGGGACCAGGGAGTCGGCGCAGGCCGACTTTGTGGAGTTGTAGCCGTGACTTCAGTCAGCCGGCAAACCGCATATCCTTGACACCGGGCGGGAAGTTTGGTATAAATCAGTCAGAACGCGCGGCGCAGGCCGAGGCGTTGCAGTGGGGCTGTGGCTCAGGGGGAGAGCGCTTCCCTGGCATGGAAGAGGTCGGGGGTTCGAATCCCCCCAGCTCCATTCAGACCGGCGTTTGCGGCCAGTTCACGCCTGAAAGTTCTCTTTCTACGCACGCTGCACACTGTTGTTTTCCATTTGCGGAAAACAATATGAGACTCCGAACCTCTTCCATCTTCCACTCCGCAACACCGCCGCCGCTATAAGCATTAATCCTGGAAGTTCCACACCTGACTTCCGCCCATCCTGTTGGAGTATCCCTCTTCAGGAAGTAGATGGGATGGAACAACGTTCTACCATCTGCTCTATTGAGGGTGCGTCCCCGGTAATCACCTCTGAGGGCAAGCCTGAGCGAGCTGTCACAGGCCGCGCAAGGCCGGACACGTTCCCGGACACCGAGCTGCGAAGCCGGGCGGGATTGCAAAGATTAGGGAGTGTCCGACAAATGGGAACCTGATCTGGTGAATAATCTTCCGGAAGTGCGGGAGGTCGCCGGATATGGATCGAGGTGAATTAAGCGATAGCCAGTATGAAGCGATCAGGGACTTTCTGCCTTCGAGCGAAGGCCGGCGAGGGAATCGATGGAGGGATCACCGCACTGTGCTCAACGGGATTCTCTGGATACAACGCA
>JBBRGS010000105.1:0-12805 GCA_038240635.1 Armatimonadota bacterium | reverse complement strand
TCCGACCTCGCCAACGACATCGGCAACCTGTGCAACCGGGTCCTGTCGCTCATCCATCGCCTCTTCGACGGGCGGGTTCCCGCGCTGCCCGCCGAGCCGGGGCCGCTCCGGGAGACCGTCCGCGCCGTTCATGCGACGATGACCGCCGAATTGTCCGAGCAGCGGTACAGTTTCGCGCTTCAGGCGTTGACCGCCGCCATCCGCGAAGCGAACATCCATCTGAACGACCGCGCGCCGTGGAACCTGCACCCGCAGGGCCGCGTGGAGGAATCGGGCGCCGTCCTCGCCGAAACGCTGGAGGCGATCCGCGCCTTCATACTCCTCCTCAGCCCCTTCATCCCGGTCGCCGCCGAACGCCTGTGGGGCCAACTCGGCGTAACGGAATCCCTCGCCACTCAGGCGTGGGACCACGCCCTCACCTGGGAAGGCGTTCCGGCGGGAACGGTCCTGCCGTCGCCTTCGCCGGTCTTCCCGCGCATCAAACTCACGAAATCAACCAAATCCGCCCGCAGCGCCCCGGCCCCCAAAGTCGCCGCCGCGCCTCCCGCCCCCGATGCCCTCTCCGCAACGCCTTCCGTCCCCGCGACGGTGGAAAGTGGAACCCCGCCCGTGCCCGAATCGCCCCTCACGTCCGAGACCCCCGACGAAACCGGCGCCAACCTCATCACGCTGGACCAGTTCCAGACGGTCCAACTCCGCACCGCGCGCGTGCTGGCGGCGGAGCGGGTGGAGGGAGCGAACAAACTCCTGCGCCTCGACGTGGAGATGGGCGAGGAGGACCGCACGGTGGTCGCGGGCATCGCAGCGGCCTACACCCCGGAGGAGTTGGTGGGGAAGACCGTGGTGGTGGTGGCTAACCTCCAGCCGGCTAAACTGCGCGGTGTGGTGTCGCAGGGGATGCTGCTCGCGGCGAGCGGCCCGGAAGGCCCCATCCTCGTGACGCCGGAGCGACCCGTGGCGACCGGCGTGGAAGTGAGATAACCCCTTAAATCCTGCGGCGCTATTCCGATGAAGGAATTACCTGATGTTCCTTCAGGAGAAATAGTTGTAACCTGGGGCCTCATGAGGCATCTGTAAGGGGTGCGGCGCCTGATTCGCTCGGTGGTTCGAGGGATCAAACAGGGGAATTGAACAAGTTTGTGGAAAACCTGTTACAATTCCATATAATTCCCCCTAAGGGAGGGGAACGAGGATTCCTATAATGAGCGTGAACCGCCGCTATCGCCCTGAGGCGGTTCAGGGAAAGGTGAACCGCCTTTCCTTATGACTCCACGAGGCCCCGCGGTTCCACTGCGCCGCAGACGTTGGGGTCGCCTCCCCCCATCGCCACCAATTGGGCCAGTCCCGGTGAACGGCTAACTCCCATTCACTCCACGGTGGAACGAGCGCTCATCCCGCTCGCGCCGCCTCGCACGACCGGGACCCCGATTCGGCTGAGGCCGCAGTTCCGCCGGAGAACGCCGCCATGACAAGGACAGCCACCACCAAGCAGAAGAAGGAACTTCAACCGACGACGACCGTCGCCGAGCCGAGCGCGGATCTCATGAACAAGGCTCGCGCGGCTCTCATCGAATCTTCCGTCCGCGACGATCTGGTCAACACCGCTCGCGCGCGGATTCGGGAAGGCCGGGACGACGTGACTTCCGACGTGGTTGCCGCGGACCTCTTCCGTCATCTGGAAACCGAGCGGGCTAACCGCCTCTCCGAAGCGGAAGGTTAGCAGCCGGAACGGGTTGGGGCGAGGGTGGGCGATGCGTCGTCCGCTCCCGCCTCCCCCTTCCGGTCGCGGTTCCCGTGCGCCCTATGATATTTATTGATACCCACGCTCACCTCAACGATCCTCAGTTTGTTGAGGATTTATCAATTGTGAGGCGCCGCGCTCTGGACGCGGGCGTGACGCGCGTCGTCACGTGCGGCTACGACCTCCCCTCCTCCCACGAGGCCCTCCGAATCGCCCAGGCCTTTGGCGACGCGGCGGCGGTTGGCGTTCACCCGCACGACGCCCCGCAACTGGACGACGCGGCGCTATTGGAGCTGGCCGCGCTGGCAAGGGCGCCGCACGTCGTCGCGGTGGGCGAAATCGGCCTCGATTTCCATTACGATCATTCGCCGCGCGAGACGCAGGAAGCCGCTTTCCGCGCGCAACTCCGCCTCGCCGCCGAGGCCGGGCTGCCGGTCCTCATGCACTGCCGCGATGCGTATCCCGACCTCCTCCGCATCCTCCGGGAGGACGAGTTCACGGAAGTGAGCGGCGTGGCGCACTGCTTCTTCGGCTCCCCGGACGAAGCGATGGCCCTCGTGGACCTCGGCTACACCCTCGGCGTGGGCGGCGGCGTCACCTTCCCGAAAAGCGAAGCCCTGCGCCAGACCCTCCTCGCTGTTCCGCGCGACCGCATTGTCCTGGAAACCGATTGCCCTTACATGGCCCCTGTTCCGCGCCGGGGCAAACGCAACGAACCGGCGTATCTCCCCCTGGTGGCGCAGCGGCTGGCGGAGCTGTTTGAGGCGCCGGTGGAGCGCATCGCCCTGGAGACGACAGCGAACGCCCTCCGCCTTATGCCGCGCCTGGCCGGTTTGCCGGAAGCCGTGATTCTCCCTCCCGGAGATGAAACCTCTGGCCGGGACGACGATTCGCCCGCCAATTCCATTTGACTCGCCGGATGCGCTCTGGTATAGTGCCAGTAATCGAAGACAAATCGGCTGTGATGAGGAGAAGTACGCGGGGCCAGCGCGCCACAGAGAGTCGCGAATGGTGAAAAGCGACGCCGCCCGCCCGCCGAACACTCGCCTCGGAGCCGAAACGCCGAACCCCCGCCCCTCATCGGGCGGTCAGTAGCCGTTTCCGGTCGCGCCCGTTACCGCGCCTCAAGTGGCCCCACCCCCTTGCCCCTCGCCGCGCCTCTCCTGGAGGACCGGCGGTCGGCGGGATGCGCGTGAGGCAACCGGGGTGGTACCGCGGCAGGCGCAGATGTGGCCTCTCGTCCCCTTTTTGGGGGCGGGAGGTTTTTTTGCGTCTCCCCTCCCGAACGCAACCGTCCGTCTTCGGCGAACGGCTCTCCCCGGAGCCACAGGGTCCTCACAAGGACCGCATTCCACGGCCGTCCCTGGCCCCACACCCCACTCAACCCATGGAGGTACTGAGGTGGACAACCGGATCGTCATTTTCGACACCACCCTGCGGGATGGTGAGCAATCTCCCGGCTGCTCGATGAACACCGAGGAAAAACTGGAGGTCGCTCGCCAGCTTTCTCGCCTCGGGGTGGATGTCATCGAGGCCGGATTTCCCATCTCCTCCGTCGGCGATTTCGAAGGCGTCACGCGGGTCGCTCAGGAGGTGCGGGGGCCGGTCATCTGTGGCCTTTCCCGATGCAACATGCGCGACATTGATCGCGCGTGGGAAGCCCTGCGGCACGCCGAGCGGGGCCGCATCCACACCTTCATCGCCACCAGCGCCATCCACATGACCCACAAACTGAAGAAATCGCCCGATGAAGTGCTGAAGATGGCTGTGGAAGCCGTGCGCCACGCCGCCTCCATGACCCCCGACGTGGAATTCTCGGCGGAAGACTACACCCGCAGCGACCCGGCCTTCCTGGCGGAAATTCTCGCCGCTGTCATCGAAGCGGGCGCCACCACCATCAACCTGCCCGACACCGTCGGCTATACCATCCCCGACGAGTACACCGCCAAACTGAAGGACATCCAGGAGCGCGTGCCCCAGCTGAGCGGCGTCACCCTGAGCGTTCACTGCCACAACGACCTCGGCCTGGCCGTGGCGAACAGCCTGGCGGCGATCTCAGCGGGCGTGCGGCAGGTGGAATGCACCGTCAACGGCCTGGGCGAGCGGGCGGGCAACTGTGCGATGGAGGAAGTCGTCATGGCGCTGCGGACCCGGCACGACCGGCTGCCGTACGTCACCAACGTCCGCACCGAGGAGATTTACCGCACCAGCCGCCTCGTCTCCGACATCACCGGGATGCCCGTGCAGCCAAACAAGGCGATCATCGGCGCCAACGCCTTCGCCCACGAAGCGGGCATCCACCAGCACGGTGTCATCCAGGAGCGCACCACCTATGAGATCATGGACCCCGCCTCCATCGGCCTCACCGCCAACAACCTGGTGCTGGGGAAACACTCTGGCCGTCACGCCTTCGAGAAGCGGCTGGTGGAACTCGGCTTCACCCTGAACCGGGAGGCGATGGAGAAGGCGTTCGCGCGGTTCAAGGACCTGTGCGACAAGAAGAAGATCGTCGCCGACGCCGATCTGGAAGCCATCGTCGCCGATGAGGTGTACACCGTGCCGGAGGAGTTTACGCTGGAGCACCTCGGCGTGATGACCAGCCAGGGCGGCATGGCGGCGGCGGCCATCCGCATGCGCCAGGGCGACACCGTCATCGAGGAGACCGCCACGGGGGTCGGCACGGTGGACGCCGTGTTCCGCACGATTGACCGCATCGCCGGCATCCCGCACACGCTGGAGGATTACCTCGTGCAGGCCATCACCGGCGGCACGGACGCGCTCGCTGAAGTGACCGTCCGCATCCGGGACAACGGCCAGCTCTACACCGGGCGCAGCGCGCACCTGGACATCGTGCAGGCCAGCGGTCGCGCCTATCTCCAGGCGATCAACAAACTGGTGTACTACCGTCGCACCCGCGCCGCCGCGCCCCCGGCGCCAGGGATGGAGGAGCCGGCGGGCGTCACCGGGGTGTAGCGGTTCCGCTTCGGTTTCCTCCTCAACTCCTTACACGGAGGACGCAGAGGACCACGGAGGGCCACGGAGAACCCCCTGAGAAAGCCATTAGAAAACCCTGGGAAGGAACGGCGCCGCGCGTCCATGGAGAGCATGGGGAGCGCCGTTTCAGGTTAACGGAGCGCGACAGGATCGTCTTGTGATCTTGCGCCTCTTAATCCATCATGGCCTCTCACTGGTTTCTCAGGGGGTTCTCCGTGGCCCTCCGTGGTCCTCTGCGTCCTCCGTGTAAGGAGTTGAGGAGGAAACCGAGCGTCTCACTGCCCGAAGAAGTTGTAGATCGGGATGTCGTTGAAGAAGCGAACCAGCGTCCACCCGATGCCCATCAGCGCCTCCCCCACGATGAGGCCCATGAAGAAGGTCAGCGCCACCCGATAGCCGCGAATCCCCGCGTACCGGATCGTGAGGGCCTTGCAGACCCACGCGAGGAAGAGCGGGAACCACATCAGGTTCATGCTCCAGCTGCCGGAGATGGCGAACCCCATCGCGTGGAACGGCCATCCGGCGATGCGCGTGTGCGCCACCATTAGCGCCAGGCTGAGGGCGAATCCCACGCCCATGGCAATCGTGCCGCCCCACTCCGGCCCCGCGGGGTTGTTCACCCAGTTGTTCATCCGGCTGAAGCCTTCGGTGCCCATGCCGGTGGCGCCGAGCATTTTACTCTGCGCGCCCAGCGCGTACGCCATGTGCAGGTGCGCCCAGAGCGCCGCCACAGTCCCCGTCAGCCCGGCCAGCATCAGGGCCGCCGTCATCCGCCGCTGCCGCGCGCCCAGCCTCTGCGCCATCGCCAGCCCCTCCGTCTGAAGCGGCATCGGAGAACTGCGGTACGCCCGGTTGAACCAAAAGAAGAGCGACAGAACCGCCATCGAGCCGCCGGTGAGGGCTGTGGTGCCGAACGCCATCGGGATCATGTGATCCGGCCCGGTGAAGTGGAGGTCATGAACGGGCGGGCCGAGTTCCGCGCGGATGCGGGCGATGGCGAGCATGAGCATCCAGAACATGGCGAAGAAGACAATCGCCACCCAGAGTTGCAGCCCCGCCGCCACGCTGAAGGCGATGAGGGCCACGGTTCCCGCCGCCGCCCCGAACAGCGCGATTCGGTAACTCAGCCCCTCGTCGGCGTCATCAATCTCTGAAGGGCGCCGGAGCGCCTTCCGCCACACCTGGCCGTACGTCTTTCGGCCCGCCCAGATCGAGAAGCCGACCATCGCGGCGTACGCCCCGAAGCACTGCTCATTGATGTAGGGGAAGTTCGACGCCGTGTCCCAGCCGCCGGAACTGAAGACGACCCGCTCGGCCTTCCAGAAGAGGTAGAAGAACCAGCACGAGAAGAGCAGGTCCACCGGCAACAGGAAGCCGAGGCCCACCACGAAGGGGAAATAGTTGAGCGGCATCCACCAGATGGCGTTCCACGGGCGGGACGAGACCATCGAAGCGATGTCCACGCCGCGCACGTTGAACGACGGCACGTTGGGGTACCACGTGGCGAAGCCGTTCATCAGGTCGAGGGCCGCCGCCAGGATCGCCCCGGCGAGGAACGGCTTCTGGCGGTACAGACCGGAGCCGGGTCGCGTCATCTCCATCGGCAGCTGCACGAGCGGGTATGTCAGCCGCTCATTGTCCTGCCACTGGCGTCGCACCAGCACGTTCAGGCAGAGCATCGTCCAGAGCATGAGGAGGACGAAGACGCTCCACGCGGCCATCGGGGGAATCCATGCTCGCAGGTGCGCCGGGGTGTACAGCGTCGAGTTGCCGACGTAGTACCCCTTCAGCGCGTCGAGGTCGCTCACCGTCAGCCAGCGCGGCAGGTGCGGCCAGATGGAGACGGCCCAGTGGTTCTCCGGCGTGGCGGAGTGAAACGGATCGGCGGCGACCTGCGGCACGATGGTGAGCGAGTCCAGCCCGGCGAGCGCGGTCCCCACACCGAGCATGGCGTACACGGTGAGGAGTTCGGCCTGCCGAAACGCCCAGGCCGGAGCCAATCGCGCCACGACGGCGTTTACCGCCTGTAGCACGCACAGCAGGAACACCACGTTCATGAAGAGCGAAATCGTGGTGGGATACGGACCGCCGTAGACCCGCTCCATCCGAATCACCCAGATGGTGTTCGGGATGAGGACCGCCACGCCGAGGGCCATCGCGCGCCAGGTGATGCTCCCCACTTCCTGACCGGAATCGCTTTGTATCCCCAGGGCGAGCGGCCCCATGCCCGACGGATGGACACCGGGAGGCGCGGAACGCGGACTCGATTCGGGAGGGGGAGAGGGGGTCACGGGGGCCTCCTCCGGGACAATTCGCCCAGGCGTGCGGGATTTTATGCCGGAGGGTCGCTATACAGGCGGCGCAGGTTCGCTTCCATCCACTCGGAGCGGGCAGAGAACGGGACGCGCGACAGGTCGAGGCTCCACCATTGGCCATGCGCGTTCACTTCGGTGCCGAAGACCGCGAAGGTGTTCGTCTCCGCCAGCAGGTCCAGGAACCGCTCGAAGTCGGCGGCGTGTTCGTAAGTGTCCAGGTTGCGCTGCGGCACCGCGCAGACGCCTCCGAAGCCGACCTCGCGGGCGCGGGCGAGCAGCCGGGCGCGGTCGGCCTCTTCCCCCGCCTCCTTGCCGACATACATATAGAGGGCGCGGTCGCCGGAGAGCCGAATGAACGCCTCGGTGGAGAGGTAATACTCGGCGGTGGGGGGGACGCGGGCGATGGCATCGTCGGCGACCGTGGCGGCGTTGCGGAAGGCGCGGGCGAAGTTGGCGTCCTCCGGGTTTGCGTCGAGGCCGGGGAGCTGGCGCCAGATCGCCGCCGGGTCCATCGCGTGAGCCTTCACGGCCCCCACGAAGTCGCGGCACAGATTCGCCTCCGTCACGCCGAGGATTGTGAGGGCCTCCCAGTCGGGCTGGTACTCAAAGCCGAGGTCGAGGGCGTCGTTCCAGCGCGCCGCCTGATACTCCGCTCGGCGACGGGCGAGCCGCTTCAGGGCATCGGAGAGCGGGGCGGCCCCCGCGCTGGAGGCGAACGGCCCCGCCTCGATGTACATCCGGCCCGGCAGGTCGTTCCAGACCTCTCCCTCGCCGGGGGTGAGGGCCAGCGCCTCGATGAAGCAGGGGATCGGATCGCCGGTGTAGCGCGCCAGCGCCGCGATCTCATCCACATAGTCGCCGGAGTCGAACGCCACCACGCCGACGCGCGCCACGCCCCGCCGCCACAACTCCGCGACCATCCGCACGCCATCCCAGCCCCATGGGTTGGTGTCGTGGTGCGCGTGAGCGTTCAGCAGCTGCGGCTTAAGGGTCCGCGCTTCGGGGTTGGGCAGCCAGTCGGGGAAGGGGACCTTCGCCAGGCGGTCGGGCAGTGAAGCGGGCGATTCAGGAGCGGAGAGAGGTGAGGCCACAGGGAGACTCCTCGGCGACGGGGAAGCGTAAGGGGGACGCATGAGTTCCATTCCGCCTGGCGGGTCCAGGTCCCTGCGTCGTCGGCGACCTGTCCTGCGCCCTGTCACCGTTTCGCCAACTCCCCGCCGCGCGACAGGGGCAGCGCCTCCCGTGTTCCCCTGGCTATATCATTGAGGAGATGGGCCTCTCCACTCACCCGCTCTCCAGGAGCCACCCATGACCGATCTCCCCGCCGCCTTCCGGGATTCCACCCTCGCGCTGTGGGGGCATGACGAAGGCGCGGCCTGGCTGGAGAGGCTGCCTTCGCTCCTCGCGGCGTGTGAAGTGGACTGGGACATCACCGTGGAGCCGCCGTTTCCCGATCTCTCCATCAACTACGTCGCGCCCGCCCTCAGCGCCGACAGGACCGAAGTCGTCCTCAAGGTCTGCTTTCCGCATCCGGAACTGTATACCGAACTCGACGCGCTCACCCTTTACAACGGCGACGGGATGGTACGCCTCCTCGCCGCCCATCGCGAACGAGGCGCCATGCTGCTCGAACGGCTGCGGCCCGGCGCCACGCTGCACGCGCTGCCCGAAGAGGAAGCCGTCCCCCTCGCAGCGCAAATCCTGAAGCGCCTCTGGCGACCGGCGCCGCCCTCTCACGCCTTCCCCACAATGACGGAGTGGGCCGACCGCGCCTTCAGCGTCCTGCGAGCGCTCCACGGCGGAACGGGACCGCTCCCCGCGCGCCACGTGGAGCGCGCCGAAGCAATCTTCCGCGCCTACGCCGCCGATTCCCGCGACGACCGGCTGCTTCACGGCGACTTCCACCACGGCAACCTCCTCTCGGCGACACGGGAACCCTGGATCGCCATAGACCCCAAAGGAGTCATCGGACATCCCGTCTTCGACCTCGGCCAGTATCTGCTCAATCACACCGACCGCGCCACCACACCGGAAGCGATGAAGCGGCTTCAATCCCGGCGCATCGCCCTGTTCGCCGAGTATCTCGGCTACGACCGGGCCACCCTCCGCGACGCCGGATTCGCCCGCGTCGTCCTCTCCCACGCCTGGACCGCCGAGGACCCCAACGCCGACATGACCGAGGCGAACGCACTCACGGAGGCGCTGCTGGAGATCGCGTATCCGGGCGGGTGATACCGATTCAACGACCGTACGCAGTCGGCCTTCGCCGACTCCCACCCTGCCAAAGCGCTCCGCGAACGAGACTTCCGGCAAACCGCAAATTGACGAACCCCCTAACCCGCGCGGGCGGGTTTAGTGTGGGTGTTGCTGCGGTTTCAACCACCCTTCTCCTTTTCAAAATCGTCGCCGGGCGCCGGTTCCCCGGCAGCCTCCAGCGTTTTCCGCAGGGCTTCCACGTCCACCGGCTTCGGGGACGCCGCAGGTCAGTTCGGATCGTGGAGATAAACACTGAGGAGCATCCGGACCGGCTGAGACGCTCGCACGCTGTGGACCACTCCCGCCGCGAGGACCAGCAAGCTTCCGGAGTTCATATCATGCTGCGAATCAAGAGTATGGACAACGAGCATCCCCTCCAGAACCTGAATCACGACAGACCCGTTATTAACGACGTGATCCGATAGGAACCCGTCCTGGTCGAACGAAAAGATGCTGATGGTCACCGGGCCATGCTTGTAGAGCACCTCTTGCCGATGGGTTTGGGTTCCTTGGTGCGGCTCCTGGAGCAGCGCCTCGAACTCATGGCTCAGGTCAAGCAAGTGTTCCGGACCGGCAAATCGCTTCGCCGGGTGCTCGCGCAGTCTTTCATTGCTCATCGGATCACCTTTTGGTTCGTGCAAAAGTCTCGGGGGTGGGGAAACGGAGCCTCGCGCTGTTCGCACCTATATTATTGCCGTATACTGCAGCACATTAAACTGGCGATTCGGTCGGTATTGCCTGCGGGGCGGTTTCTTGAATCCTCCGGCGCCTCCGTATCGATAAAGAATCGTAACTACTCAGGCATCTGAAACACTACATACAGCGTTGCCTTACAGTCTGAACACTAAATGTGGTCCATGAAACGCGTAAGTAACCTTTTCGATAGCTAGCTTGGCCCTTACTTCCGTACGATCTTACCTACTGCATCCAGGGATTCAGCGGAAGGAAATCCTATATATAGTGCCTGAGTAGTTACGATTTATCTATAATACCGTCGCCACCTCTCGGATAATGGAATTCAAACTGGACTAAAATCGGAGATTGTGGACCAGGGGTTTTAGGAAAGGTCCCCCTGCAACCGAACGTCAGTCTCTAACGTGGGGCGACAATCGCTACGTCGCCGGTGTTCCAGCGCCCGCCCCTTGCTCAGCAGGCGTATTGCAGGCGTCGCCGGGCGCTGCGGAATTCCGGCCAGCCCAATCGGACGCGGCCCAATCAGCGGCAACCCAGTCGAGCGCCCCCCGCAGCATGAGCAGGCCATCCCGGCGCTCCTCGGCATGCGCTTGCAGGGTTGCGCGGACTTCCGGGTGGGTGAACAATACATTGCAGAGATGACAGCGTCCGACATAACGATCCGGCAAGTCGAGTTCCGGGTGTTTGGTCCGCACAAATTCCAGGATGGAGGACGGGCCTTCAAGGGCCAGCCAGTTCGCAATGAGGTCCTGATTGCCGCGCGTGAGTACCGTTAGCAGACTGTCCGAGCGCAACGACCCAATGGTCAGCTCCGGTATCCAGTTCAGCGCGATTCCACAGCAGAGTTGCACCGATAAATCGGGGAACACGATAATGCTCCGTAGCACCGACTGGCACGGCCCGCTCCATTCACGCTCATCGGCGTATTCGCAGCAGCTCTCCCCCTGGGCGCCCTCCGCCGAGCTGAGCGGGATGTTGCGCGAGGTGCAGATCACGTTGTTGTCGGGATTGACCTGCCCGGAGCGCCAAATCTGAAGGTCTACACCGAGGTAGGCCGACAGCGATTCGACGGTGATCTCCCCGCCCACCTTTCGCCGGTGGACGAGGAGAGCCGGCAGGCCGAGTTCCGCCGCGGCTTCGTTTGCGCGTTTCACGTTCTCCAGCGGAACGAACGCCTGATGGTAGTCGTCACAACTGATATTCAGCTCGGTGAGGCCGGCCTGCCTGAGTTCACCCAGGCGTTGGAGCGCCGTTTCCCTGCTGGTTGCCCAGAAGGCGTTGGTGACAACCCGCGTGGCCACTCCATGACCGGCGATATACTCGACCGCCTGGCGGAGTTCGTCGCCCAGCAGAAACGCCTCGCCGCCGGTGAATACAACCAACCGCAGGCTGCCCCATGCCAGCACTTCATCCACGATTCGGATCATATCCTGAACGTGGAGCCGTCCGGGTGGCCGGCGGCTGGGCACAATCGGACAATCGTCACAGCGCGCCGTGCACTGATTGGTCGTACTGAAGACGATCTCCCCCAGGCCGCGCATGGAGGTCAGCCTTTTCTGGTCTGGAGGTGGGCGTTCATCAGGGCGCTAATTGTGGCCAGGTCGCCCGGATTGATAAGAGGCGCCATAATGTCCTCCACCCTGCCGATGCCGTGGGCGGAGAAGTCGGCCTTGATGCCGCCTTCGGTGTGGCTCTTGTTCTCGGAGGATTGCCCGTCCTGGCTGTGGTCGAAGTTGGTGTAGGCGTAGGATTCTGAGGTCGAGCGCTGTTCCTGATAGGCGTTCGGCTGGGCGACGGTGAAGACCTCCTCAAACCGAAAGTCTTTCGCCAAAGTTCCCGCCGCGACCATGTTGCGCAGCTGGCCCAGCACGTCGCGCAATCGGTCGGTGTCTCGCTTGGTTAGGCATTTCAGGTCCACTGGCACACCCGCCCCAACAAGGGTCGGACCGGGGGCTTCGACGAACGAGAGCATCGTGCGTTCATCCTGGACCGCGCGTTCGATGAAGTTGCGAAGCGCGTGTGGCACCACCGGGAGCTCGAAATCAATACGGGGAGATGGAGACGGGTTTGACGCGGCGCTCATGGCTTTCCTCCTGAGAATGGTTAGGAAGTCGCTTCCCTTTTCCCTCGCGCGGTCGGCCCTGGAGTTGGAGAATGAGGCCCGCGCCGCGTGCTGTTCCGCCGACCGGGAGTTCACCTGCCCCCTTGCTGGGGCGCGCTCTCCTCACCAGTGGCCCTTTGTCATCTCCCCGCTCAATGTGCTCAGTGTAATCCGCGCCTCCCATGCTTGTCAAGACAAGGGGAGCGCTTGGGTGTGGTTCAAAGTTTTGCACATGGTCAGGGAACCCCGCCGTCGCGGACGCCTCGGTTACCGGAGCGCTCCTGTTCGCCGTGAGGGAGTCCGCAGGAGACGGGCGGTTGAAACCGCTGCAACAGTCACACGAAACCCGCCTGCGCGGGTTAGGGGATCGATGCGCGAGTTCGGGGAGGAATGATGGGGCGCGAGCTCACGATCTCCCCAGCCCCTCTCCTGTGGGAGAGGGGTGGCCGAAGGCCGGGGTGAGGTAGGGGGGGGTCGCTCAAGGACAGAAGGCTTCGACAGGGCGAGAGTCGGCGAAGGCCGACTTTGTGTGGTCGTTGCAGCGGTTTCAACCGCCCGGACCTCTGAGCCTCCGAGACAGGAACTCCCTGTGTACGGGCCGCTCCCGCAACATCAGGAGGGTGAGGAAGAGAGGCGTCCGCGTAGGCGGACGCTTAGCCGAAGGCTCCGAGCGAAGGACTTCAGTCTGTCGCTCAGCGGAAACGC
>JBBRGS010000104.1:0-12911 GCA_038240635.1 Armatimonadota bacterium | reverse complement strand
TGAGGTGAGTGAGGAGCGATTCCGCCGCGCCCAGCACATCGTCGGGGGCGATCTTCGCCATGCAGGCGCAGCGCGGGCACGGATACCCTTTCGGGGATTCGCCGCAGGCGTCGGGGTGATGCACCGCCCGAACGTGCGGCTCCTCGCGAAGACGAGCATAGGGCGAAGGGCCGTGAAGGACGACGACCGGCGTCCCCACGGCGTTCCCGATGTGCGCCAGCCCGGTGTCCACGGCGATCACGAGGGCCGCCGCCTGCGCCGCCGCCGCCGCTTCTTCGAGCGACACTTCGCCAACGAGGGAAGGAACAGGCCGCGTCATCCGCGCGGCGATGCGCTCGACGAGGGCATGATCCCCCGGCCCGCCGAGGAAGACCGGCGTCAGTCCGAGCCGTTCCGAGAGGCGGTCGGCGATCTCGGCCCATCCGGCTTCGGTCCAGTGCTTCTCGTCCTGCGTGGTGGCCGGGCAGAGGAGCGCGCACCGCGCGGGGTGAACGCCTCGGTCGCGGAACAGCGCGTCGGCGCGGGATTCGGCGGCGTGAGAAGGGAGGAGCGTGAGCGTCGGATCGGGATCGGTGACGCCGAGCGGCCGGAGGAGCTGAAGGTCTTCCCCGCCCACCCGGCGCTGGGGGAGGTTCTCCACCGTTTCGTTCAGGCCAATCCAGTTCATCTCGCGGCGCAGGGAGAAGCCGATCCGCCGGGGCGCCCCGCTCATGGCGGCCAGCACGCTGGAACGGAACCGCCCCTGCGCGTCGAACGCCACCTCGAAGCGATACGACCGGAGGCGCCCCGCCGCCCGTATCAATCCGCGCCTCAGATGCGGCCACGCGGTGGGTCGGCGCAGGGCTTTCTGGAACTCCCGCACCTTAAAGACGAACACCTCGTCCACGTACGGGTTCATCCGGGGAATGGCCTGGGACTTCTCCTCCACCGCCGCCACAACCTGGCAGCCGGGGTAAGCGCTCTTCAGTTCACGGGCCATGGGTGTCGTCATCACCACATCCCCGATGGAACTCAGCTTGATCACGAGGAACCGATGCGACGGGTTCGGCGGCGCAGGCAGGAGACGCCGCGCAGGCTGAATGGTCTCATGAAACGGCCCGGAGGCGTGATCGGAGAGGGTGGAAGTCTCGGACATATTCCCATGGTGCATGGTTTCAAAGCGAGGCGCAAGCGTCCACATCCACCAGGCAACCGCTCCTTCATCGCGTTGCCGCCATATCCCTCCGCCGCTAGAATACCGATGGGGCGCGCCGTTCCGAAGCGATCTCCCTGGCGCCTTTGAGGTCGTCCCTCTCGCCCTGGACAACGGTTCGGGAGGACGGAAAGGTCTCCTGTATGTCCAAAATCCTGATCATCGAGGATGAGGCGCCCCTGGCCGAAGGGCTGGCCTGGAGCCTCCGCTACGAAGGATTCGAGGCGCTCCACGCCCAAAACGGCGACCGGGGCCTCGAACTCGCGCAGTCGTCTCAGCCCGACCTCATCCTGCTGGACCTTATGCTGCCGGGCCGCTCCGGGATCGAAATCTGCCAGGAACTGCGCGGCATGGGCGAGGCGCCAATCATCATGCTTACCGCGCGCGGCTCCGAATCCGACAAGGTGATGGGCCTGGCGATGGGCGCCGACGACTATGTGACCAAACCGTTCTCCACGCCCGAACTCATCGCCCGCATCCGCGCCGTCCTGCGCCGGGTCCGCTCCCGGCAGGGAACCGAAGCGGCGCCGGTGGAAACGCTCGCCTACGGTCCCGTCCGTATGAACCTCGTGAGCCGCAAAGTCACCGTGAAGGGGACGCCCACCGAGCTGACCCGCCGCGAGTTTGACCTGCTGGAGGCGTTCATGAGCCACCCCGGTCGCGTCTTCACCCGCGAAACCCTCCTCTCCCGCGTCTGGGGCGAGGCCGAATTTATTGATGACCGCACGGTGGATGTGCATGTGCGATGGCTGCGGCAAAAAATCGAGGAGGAACCCGGTCGCCCCCTCCTCATTCAAACCGTGAGGAACGTCGGCTATCGGTTCGGGGAATGAACGCTCTGGCAAGCGCATCGAAGCGTGTCTCCCCTCCGCATGAAGGTCGAAAGGATCAGACGGTATGGAATGGCAGGAGATCATGAAGGCGGCGGGCGACCTGAAGGCCCGCATGGACGCGATTCGGAGGCATCTTTGACCTCTCCGACGCCCAACTGGAGATCGAAAACATCGAAGCGCAGTCCGCGCGCCCCGACTTCTGGGAGCACCCCGACCGCGCACAGACGCTGATGCGAACCCTCGCCGCCCGCAAGGCTCAGGTGGAACCCTGGGCGACGTTGGCGCGCCGCTTGGACGACATCCACGAGTACGCCGCGCTGAGCGAAGAGGGCGAGGAAGAGGCCGAAGCCTTCCGCGCTGAAGCCGAGCGCGAACTCGCCGCCGCGCAATCCGACTTTGACGCCCTGGAGATGGCCACCCTCCTCTCCGGCGAACACGCCGCCGCCGACGCCATCCTGGAAATCAACGCCGGGGCGGGCGGCACCGAAGCCTGTGACTGGGCCGACATGCTCATGCGGATGTACCTCCGCTGGGCCGAAGCCAACGACGTGAAAGCCGAACTGGTGGACCGCACCCCCGGCGACGTGGCCGGCAGCAAGAGCGCCACCCTCATGATGCGCGGCCCCATGGCGTACGGGAAACTCCAGGGGGAAGGCGGCGTGCACCGGCTCGTCCGAATCTCCCCCTTCGACGCAAACAAGCGCCGCCACACCTCCTTCGTCTCCGTCTCCCTCCTCCCCGAAGTGGAGGAACAGGACGTGGTCATTGACCCCGACGATCTGATGGAGGACCGGTTCCGCGCCGGCTCGGCGGGCGGGCAGCATATGCAAAAAAATGAGACGGCGGTGCGAATCACTCACAAACCGACGGGAATCGTGGTAGGCTGTCAGAACGAACGGAGCCAGGGCCAGAACCGGGCCGTGGCGATGAAAATCCTCGCGGCGCGCCTCTACGTCCTCCAGCAGGCAGAACGGAAAAAAGAAATGGAAGCGATTCGGGGCGAAGCGCGGTCTATAGAGTGGGGCAATCAAATCCGGTCGTATGTGCTCCAGCCCTACACGATGGTGAAGGACCTCCGCACCGGGGTGGAAACCGGCAACACCACCGCCGTCCTCGATGGCGACATCAACGCCTTCCTGAAGGGGTTCCTGAGCTGGCAGGCGGCGGGATGTCCTCCGCGCGGAGCGACCGAAGCGCCGGAGTGATGAGCGAATCTGCGGGATGCGGGGGAGACAGAGGAGACGGTTATGGATAAATGGCTGGTTAGAGGGGCGCTGATCACCAGCGCCTTGTGTGTCGGCGTGGTGGGAGCGGCCTCGGTGAAAGCCGCCGCCGTCGGAGGGAGCGCTCCCGCTTCCGCCACCACGGACGCGCCCGCCTCCGCCACGCGCAACGAGACGCCGCTGGGCGACTTCATTGCGGATGCCCTGAAAGCCGCCGCCAAAAGTGACCTCGCGCTCGTCCCTGCGAACGCGCTTCAGGAGAATGCGCCCATTACCGGCACGCCGGAGGAGATCGCCAAACGGATACTCGCCTCCCCCGCCGACGAGACGGTCGTCACCTTGAAGGTTTCGGGGAAGAAACTCCGCGCGGCCCTGGAGCGCTCCGTCGCCCTCTATCCGCGCAAAAACCAGGGCTTCCTTCAGATCGCGGGACTGACCGTCGCTTTCGATCCGAGGACCTCCGCCGAAGAGCGCGTCACCGACGTGAAGGTGAACGGCGCCCCCCTTCAGGATGAGAAGGAGTACACCGTCGCCATGCCGGACAGCCTCGCGCGGGGCGGCCTGGGTTTCTTCAAATTCTGGAGCGCCAAGGACGCCAAAGCGGTCTCCAACGGCCACGGCGCTGACCTCACCATGACGAGCGCCGTCGCCGCCTGGCTGAAGGATCACAAAATCGGGGACAAGGACGCGCCGTTCACCCCCGCCCGCATCAAAGTCGCCCACTAAAGGCGCCCTCGCCCAATCATGTCGTAACGTCCGGGAGAGCCGTGTCCAAACCTAACCGAGCGATCAACCGATGGGGACTCGCGGGGCTGGCCATCGCGGCGGCGGGGCTGCTCTTCCTCGCCGTGAGCTACGGCCCCCTCAGCGCCCTGGACGCCGGATCGTTCAGCGGCGACCGCGCCTTCGCCCTTCTGAAGCGCCAGTGCGACTTCGGTCCCCGCCCTGTGGGAACCGTCGCCCACGAAAAATTGCGCGCCTCCCTCCTCGACTCCATGAAGGCTGTGACCGATAAGGCGGCCCTTCAGGATTTCGACTGGACACGGCGGGGCAAAAAGTATCGCCTCTCCAACATCATCGGGGTCCTTAACCCCACCGCAACCCCAAAACTGATGATCTCGGCCCACTGGGACACCCGCCCCACCTCCGACCAGGATAAGGACCCCGCCAATCGTTCCAAACCGATCCTCGGCGCCAACGACGGCGCGTCGGGCGTGGCGGTCGTCCTCGAACTCGCGCGCGTCCTCAAGGCGAAACGTCCGGCCATCGGCGTGATCTTCATGTTGTTCGACGGGGAGGATGTGGGGCCGGACGTCGGCAATATGTTCCTCGGCGCGAAGTACTTCGCCAAAAATATGGGCGATTATCGCCCGGAGCGCATGATTTTGGTGGATATGATCGGCGATTCCGACCTTCAAATTTACAAGGAACTCAACTCGCTCAGCAGCGACCGCGACACCGTGACCAAAGTCTGGGACGCGGCGGGCCAGCTCGGCTATCGCGCTCAGTTCCCCAACTCCTCCAAATGGAACATCGAGGATGATCATATCCCGTTGCAGGAGGCCGGAGTCCCCTCCATTGACCTGATTGACTTCGATTATCCGTACTGGCACACCCAGGCCGACACGGTGGACAAGTGCAACGCGGCCTCGCTGCAGACGGTAGGGCGGACCCTCGAAGCCGTGATTCGGAACTGGAAGCCGGGTTAAGCCGGGCTGTAATCGGCGCTGCGATACCCATCGGCGCTGCGATACGCATCAGCGCCGCGCCGCTCGCAGCCCCAGCATGAGGGCGACTTCACCCCGATTGATGCCGATCTGCGTGGCGATGGACGCTTCGTCCAGCCCTTCGCGGTGCAGCCGGTAGATCCGGTCAGAGGGCGACTCCATCAGAGTCGGTTCGGGGGTGTAGCGGCCTTCCAGGGCTTCGCAGCGGGCGTCGGCCCGGTCCAGCAGGGCTTCCAGGCGGCGCTGGCGGCGGTCCAGTTCGGAGACGGCCTGGCTGGAGGCTACCTTCAGCCGCTCAATGAGAGTTTCCACCGTCTCCTGAAGGAGGCGCATATCATCGGCGGCGGAGGGCGGGGCGGATCGCTCCAGGGGGGCGGGACGCTTGAACAGTGTGGCCATCAACGGGACTCCATATTGTGAAGAAGAGGATTAGCTGCAGAAGACCGGCTCGAAGCGCAGGAGCCGCCCGTTCAGCCGCGAGACGGCTTTGGAGAGGATTTGGGAGATGCGAGCCTCGGTGACGCCGAAGACCTTGCCGATCTCCTTGAGGGTCAGTTCCTCGTAGTAGTACATCGCGACGACCATGCGCTCGCGTTCGGGGAGCTTGCCGATGGCATGAGCGAGCATGTGGCGCTGCTCGGATTCCTCTGCGGCGTGGAGCGGATCGTCGTCGGCGCTCACCACGTCGGCGAGAGTGAGGCGGGCTTCGCCGCGCTGATCGGTTTGCAGGCAGTCATCCAGGGAAAAGACAGCGGTCTGCCCGATGTCCTGGAGGGTTTCCTGAAGTTCCTCCTGGGTCATGCGGAGGGCGTCGGCCACTTCACTGTCCGTGGCGGGGCGGCCATACGTCTCTTCAAGGCGGACGTAGGTTTCGCGCACTTCCCGCTCCATGCGGCGGACACTGCGCGGCGCCCAATCCAGTTTGCGGAGCATATCCATCACGGCCCCCCGGATACGGACGCTGGCGTACGTCTCAAACTTCACCTGGCGGGAGGGATCGAACCGTTCAAGCGCGTCAATCAGTCCCACGATGGCCTGGCTGATGAGATCGTCGCGGGAGAGGGCGCTCGAATCGCGGATGTGCAGCCGGTCCACCACATGTTTGGCGAGCGGGATGTACTGGTGGATGAGGGCTTCGCGGGTTTCGGTCTTCGGATTGTGCTGATGTTCGGTCCACAACGCTTCGCTGGTCATTGTCGTTCCTCCTCCGACATCCGGTTCCGCAACCGTTTCTCAGCAGCCATGGCGCTCGACGGGTCAGTAGTGACGTTCCGGGTGAGTCGCTTGAGGCGGGGTTCACCGGGAGCGGTTCAGGCGTCGCGCGAGGATGGCTCGGAGTTGAGGGCAGTTCCGGCGTGCGGGGGATCGGGCTCCTCCGCCGTCTCCCCACTGGCCTGTATCCACGCGATGAGTCCCCGGCCCGCGAACAGCAACGGGAGAGTGAGGGCCAGCGCGGAGGCGATTCCCCTCAGGACGGCGAAGAGCGGGTCCGCGCCAGCGGCGAGAGCGAGTCCTCCCGCCAGGCCAAACGCGATCATCCCGGTAATAGCGGCCGCTCGTCGCAGCCCTTCGTCCATGAGTGAGGGTTCCATCGTCAGGGATATAGATTGCAATTCCCGTGCCAGAGGGTGGGTCAGTGACGCCTCAGTCAGCGCTCCGTATCTAATACGGCCCTGAACGGTGATCAGATGCGGCCTTCTCGACGCAGTTGCGCCTGCCGGGCGAACACATACCGAATCACGGTATCGCGGTCCACCTCGCGCAGATGCGTGAAGCAAATCGCCATGCGCGCGGTCTTCTGCATGGGCTGTTCCATCTGGCTGGTCCACGCGACGACGCTCTCGCACCGAATGGCGCCGCCGCCGGGCAGCTCAAAGTCGAGTTCGACCCGCTGGCCCATCTTCGGCATATGGTGGCGGTCCAGCACGACCTGAAGGCCGCCGCCGCTCACGTCACGGGTGATCATCTCCTGGGGCAGGGCTTCCTCAGAATCCGGCTCGGCGTCGAGATTGCGGCCGTACACCTTGAAGACGGCGGGGACCCGCGCGTAGTAGCGGCGCTCCTCATCCCCAAGGGCGGCCACCGGCTCCAGTTTCACCTGGGCGAGGGGGCGCAGTTTCTGCCCGACGACTTTGGCGCGGAAGGCGTGGTAGCCGGTGCGCGCCCCGGAGATGATCTTGAGCAGGTCACCGTTGTCAAACCGAACCGGCACTCCCTGCACGATGGGGCTGGCGAGCCAGAGAAATTCGCCCTCCACGTCCTCCACGCGCGTGGAATAGCCTTTGTCGCCGTCGGCCAGGCGAACCGAATCATTCACCTCAAAATGGGGGTGAAAACTGACGGCTTCGACCTGTTTCTTGAAAAAGAGCATAATGGGCGCCTTCTGCGGGTCGGCCGGCGCGTTCTCGCTTTCTGAAATCCGCCCGCTCTTACTATCTTATCCCGTTTCACAGGGTTTGAATATGGGCAGGAAGCGACGCAACACTGCGCGGGTGGACGAAGCGACGCAACGTAGCATGGGGGAGGGCGTTCATCCGGCGGCGCCCACCCGGGTGATCAGGTTTCGCAGGTTTTCTGTCAGGCCCGCGCCGGGGGGTACACCTTCCGGCCCGGTGGGCGCCAGCCGTTTGGCCAACTCCCGTAGATTATTCGCCGCCGTGGAGCGCGGTTCCGCAATGAAAAACGGCGCCTGCCGTCGCACCGCTTCCACCACCCGCGCATCGGCGCACACGAAGCCCCCCAGGGGAATCGCCCGACCCAGAAACCGGCCTGTCACCTGGGCGAACCCCTTTGCGACTTCCACCGCGTGCGCCCGGCTCGACACCATGTTGACGATCAGCTCGACCGGTGCGTCGGGGCGGCGCTGGAGCAACACTTTGGCGAAGGCGTAGGCGTCTGTCAGCGAGGTCGGTTCCGCCGTCGTGAGGAGCAGTACGCGATCCGCGGCGCCCGCGAGGTCCATCACGCCGTCGGAGATGCCCGGCGCGGTGTCCAGGATTAATATATCGGCGAAATCGTTCAAACTCCCCAGCGCGCTCAGCAGGCGGTCGCGTTCCGGCCCGGAGAGGTTGGCGAGTTCCGCGACGCCGGAGGCTCCGGGGATGAGGGTCAGGCCCAGGGGCGCGGCGATCAGCGTCTCCTCAAGGCGGCGCTCGGAGCGCAGGACGTGGCCCAGATCGAAGGAGGGGGTGAGGCCGAGCAGCACATGGGTGTTGGAGAGGCCCCAGTCGGCGTCGAGGAGGGCGACTCGGTTTCCCGTGTCGGCGAGGGCCAGCCCCAGGTTGAGGGCGATATTGGTTTTGCCCACGCCGCCCTTGCCGCTGGTCACGGCGATGGAGCGGTAGCGCGCGGCGGGGGGAGGCGTCCGCTCGGCGACAAGGCGGCGCAGTTCGGCGGCCTGATCGCTCATCCGAAGTCTCCGAGAGGCGGATCGCTCATTCGAAGCCTCCGAGGATTTGAAGCGCGATGTCGGCGGCGTTCGCGGGCCGGAGGTTGCGGGGCACCTCCTGGCCGTCGGTGATCCATGACAGCGGCAGGCCGGTGCGTTCCACGAGGCTGACCACCGCGCCCCACACGGGCATCTCGTCGAGTTTGGAGACGATCAGGCGGTTCGGGTTCAGGGCTGCGAACTGTTCCGCCGCCTCGAACAGGTAGTTCAGGCCGTATGGCGCCGAGAGGACCAGGTGCGTCTCGGTCGGCTGCACGATGTCGAGGAATTCGCGGATTTCGGTCAGTTGCACGGCGCGGCGAGGGCTGCGGCCGATGGTATCCACGAGGACCACATCCTTCTCCTCGTGGCGGGAGATCGCCGACTCCATTTCTACCGGCGTTTGGGTGATCTCCAGGGGGATGCCCATCATCCGGGCGTAGATTTTCAGCTGGTCCACGGCGCCGATGCGATACGTGTCCATCGTGACAAGAGCGACAGTGCGGTTTTCGGTGAGGGCAAACCGCGCGGCGAGTTTCGCCAGTGTGGTGGTTTTCCCCACCCCCGTGGGACCGATGAGCGCCAGTCGTTGCCCGGCGCCCTGGGGGAGTGGCGGGGCGATGGGAAGCCGACGCACGATCTCAGCGGTGAGGCGGGCGCTGGTGTGGTCCGGCTCGCAGGCGTCCAGGATCGCTTCCGCCTGGGATTCCACCATGCCGCTCTTCACGAACTGGTTGACGATGGTGCGATGCGGGCTGTCGGCGCACGGCTGGAGGAGTTCGAGGAGGCGGCGCAGATGGGCCTCCAGCTCAGATTGAGAGAGATTGCCGGGCAGGCCGGAGAGCGAGACCGCCGCCCGTTGCGCGCGCACCGCCGAGGAGGCCCGGTCGTTCGCGACGGGGGCAGTGGTGGGCAGGGGAGCGTCCGGGGCGTTCGCGGCGGCGTTCAGCTCAGGCGCGGGCGTCGCGGGACGAGCCTTCCGCTGCGGAGCCGGTTCCGGAGCCGCCTGGGTGGGCATTAGCTCCTCATCCGGCAACGGCGGCGGATCGGTGGCGAACGACGCGGTGGGGCCGTAGGTCATGGCGGGGACAGGGGGCGCGGAGGGCCGCCCGGAGGTCGATTCGGTGGGAGTTGAGGCGGGGTTCTCAGTACGGAGCGCCGCAATCGAGGGGAGGGCATCGGACGGCGCCGTACGCTCGGCAGGGACGGCGACGGGGCGCGCGGGGGAGGACGCGGCCGCCGCTTCCACGTCCACGCCCGCCAGCACTTCCACGCGCTCCTGCGCGCCCAGCCCCATGAAGCCGTTTCGCAGGCGCCGCGTTTCAAGGATCACGGCGTCCTCGCCCAGTTCCGCCCGGATCAGCCGCAGGGCTTCGGACATGGAGGCGGCCTCAAACCGTTTGACCGTCATTGCAGGCTGACCATTCCGGTGGATTCCACCTCAAGGCCGGGGATGATCTCCCCATAGGAAAGTACCGCCAACTGGGGCGCCATGCGCTCGATGAGCCGACGGAAGTAGAGTCGCACGCGCGGCGAGCAGATGCAAACCGGCGTGTACCCCATCCCCGACATCCGCTCGATCTGCTCCTTCACGCGGGCGAGGACCTGGTTCATGACTTCGGGGTTCAGCACCGCGAATCCGCCTCGCTCGGTGGGCCGCACCGAATCGGCGATCAGCGTCTCCAGTTTGGGGTCCAGCGTGAAGCCGTACAGCGTCCCCGAAGGGTGCAGGTTCTGGCGGCAGATCGCCCGCGCGAGGCCCTGGCGGACATACTCGCCGAGCAGGTCCGGGTCCTTCGTGGTTCGACAGTTGTCGGCGATGCGCTCCAGCACGCTTTCCAGGTCCTTCACGGAGACTCGTTCGCGCAGGAGGTTCTGCACCACCTTCTGGACTTCTCCGACGGCCATCAGGTTCGGGATCATTTCGTCCACCACGGCGGGGGTGCGCGCCTTCACGGCTTCCAGCAGGGCCTGCATATCCTGCCGCGTCAGCAGTTCGTCGGCGTGGCTGCGGATGACCTCGCTCAGGTGCGTGATGAGGACCGTCATCGGGTCCACTACAGTGTAGCCGCCCATCTCGGCGTCGGAGCGGAGCGCGTCGGCCACCCAGATGGCGGGCAGGCCAAACGCCGGTTCAATCGTCTCCCGCCCGGTGAGCCGCGTCACCGCCGTACCGGGGTTCATGGCGAGGACCTGGCCGGGATAGATTTCCCCGCGAGCGATCAGAACGCCCTTCAGTTTGATTACATAATCGTTCGGTCGCAACTGCATATTGTCCCGCACGCGGACGCTGGGCACCACGATGCCAAGGTCCGTGGCGATCTGGCGCCGCACGAGAGTGATGCGCTCCAGCATCTCGCCGCCCTGTTTCGGGTCGGCCAGCAGGATGAGGCCGTAGCCGAGTTCGACCTCCAAGGGGTCCACGCCGAGGAGGAGAGTCATGTCTTCGGGCGGCTTCGGGAGCGCGGGTGTCTCGGCGTCGGAGCCGGGCGCGGCGGACGCTTTGGCCCCGACGGGAGCCTGCATCAGGGCGAAGGCGATGAACCCCATCCCTCCGGCGACGACGAGGAACGGCAGCTTGGGCAGGCCGGGGACGAGGCCGAGGGCGAGCAGTACGCCGCTCGCCAGCGCGATGGCTCGCGGCTGCGAGAGGAGTTCTCCCGACATCTCCGTGCCGAGGTTGCTGTCCGACGTTGTGCGCGTGACGATAAGGCCGCTGGCGGTGGAGATGAGCAGCGCCGGGATTTGCGCGACCAGCCCTTCGCCCACGGTGAGCAGGGTGTAGGTCTGGAGCGCGGTCATCAGGTCCATCTGACGCTGCGCCACGCCGACAACGAAGCCGCCAAGGATGTTGACGATGATCATCACGATGGCGGCGATGGCGTCGCCCCGCACGAACTTGCTCGCGCCGTCCATCGCGCCGTAGAAGTCGGCTTCGCGGGCGATACTGCGCCGTCGTTCCCGCGCCTGCTGCTCGTTGAGGAGGCCCGCGTTCAGGTCGGCGTCAATCGCCATCTGCTTGCCGGGCATTGCGTCGAGGGTGAACCGCGCGGCGACCTCGGCCACGCGCCCGGCGCCGTTGGTGATGACCACAAACTGGATGATGACCAGCAACAGGAAGATGACCATGCCGACGACGTAGTTGCCGCCTACCACGAAGTTGCCGAACGCCGCGATGACCCCGCCCGCGTGCGCGTGGAGCAGAATAAGCCGCGTCGCCGAGATGCTCAGCGCGAGCCGGAACAACGTGGCCAGCAGCAGCACCGACGGAAATGAGGAGAACTGAAGCGGCTCCGTGGCGTACATCGTCACGAGCAGAATCATCAGGGCGCTGGTGATGTTGAGCGTCACCAGCAGGTCCAGGACCAGCGTCGGCAGCGGCACCACCATCATGCCGATGATGATGACCACGCCAAACGCCGCCATCAGGTCACTGTGGGACGTGATGCGCGACAGCGAGGAGAGGGCGGTGGTCTTTTTCGGGGCGGTGGCGACCTGGACGGCCATAGGGGTAGAGTTTAGGGGAGGGATGATCGAGGAGTGAAGGAGGATATTGGAGCGGTCCCGGCTGGCGGCGCGGAGTGGCCTGAATTGGTTCTATACGGCTCGGCCCCTCACGCCGTGCCGGAGGCGATAGACGAAGGCGAGGATTTCCGCCACCGCCTGGTACATCTCCATCGGCACCGGGTGGCCAATCTTCGTGGAAGCGAACAGGGAGCGCGCCACCGGCTTGTTCTCCACCAGCGGCACGTGGTTCTCGCGGGCGATCTGCTTGATCCGTTGCGCGATGAGGCGCTGCCCCTTGGCGATCACCACCGGGGCGGCCATCGTGTCGGGGTCATACTTCAGGGCGACGGCGTAATGGGTCGGGTTGGTCACCACCACGTCGGCGGTGGGTACGTCGGCCATCATCCGGTTGCGGGCCATCTGGCGGTGGCGTTGCCGGAACTGCGCCTTGATCACCGGGTCGCCCTCGGAGCGCTTGTTCTCTTCCTTCACCTCCTGCTTCGTCATGCGGAGGGACTTCTCGAACTGCGCGCGCTGGTACCCGTAATCGGCGGCGGAGAGGACGAACATGGCGAAACAGGTCCGGATGCAGAGCCGATAGATCAGGTCCCCGGCGATCCGCCCCGCCGTCGCGCGGTCCATCGCGCCGAGGGCGACCACCGTCGGTTGCTCGCTTTTGAGGAAGGCGTACGCCATCCAGCCGACCAGGCCGACCTTCGCCAGCGACTTGGCCATCTCCATGAAGCCGCGCGGCGAGACCATGCGCGCCAGGCCCTGAAGCGGGTTCATGCGGCTGAAGTCCGGCGCCAGCGCTTTGGGGCTGAACCCCCAGCCGACCTGCGCGAGGTTGGAGGCTACCCCGACGGTGAGGATGCCGCCAAGGATCGGCCCCACCATTTTGGCGAAGGAGAGCGAGACCATGGCGAAGGTGGCCTGCACGCCTTCGGGGGTCGCGTCAAACGCGCTCAAATGGCCCAGCGAGTTCGACGCAAGGTCGTTCAG
>JBBRGS010000103.1:0-12994 GCA_038240635.1 Armatimonadota bacterium | reverse complement strand
CCTCCTCGTGAAGGAAGTGCAGGACCTGTACAGCGCCGAACACCAGATTCTCGAAGCGCTGCCGAAAATGGCCGACGCCGCCGTGACGCCGGAACTGAAGAAAGCGTTCCATGCCCACCTGAAGCAGACTGAAGGCCAGGTGACGCGGCTGGAGCGGGTGGCGGAACTCCTGGGCGCCAGCCCCAAAGGGAAGAAATGCAAGGGCATGGCGGGCCTCGTGAAGGAAGGCGAGGACCTGCTGGCCGAGAAAGCCGAGCCGGTGGTGCGCGACGCGGGCCTCATCGCCGCCGCGCAGCACGTCGAGCATTACGAAATGGCCGGCTACGGCTGCGCCCGCACCTACGCGAAGATGCTCGGTGAGAAGGAAGCGGCCGAACTCCTTCAGACCACGCTGGACGAAGAGGGCGACACCGACAAGAAACTGACCGTTATCGCCGAAAAAGTGGTCAACCCGAAGGCGAAAGCCGCTTAGTCACTCCCCCTCGGCGCTCCTCCCCCTCCGCCGACCCTCGCCCCCCCCCGCGACCGGTCGGCGGTTGTGTCTCTCCCTTTCACCGACCCCTGGCTTCCGCAAAGGACTCCTCCGTTGGCCTCCCCCGCCTTTCCTTCTGCCCCCGCCTCCACCGCCTCACGCTCCTCTGAAGAATCCATCCGCGCCTGCGCCCGCGACCGCTTCGGCTATGACACGATGCATCCCGGCCAGCTGGAGGCGATCCTGGCCCTCCTCACCGGGCGCGACTCCCTCGCGGTCATGCCCACCGGATCGGGCAAGTCCCCCATCTACCAGATCGCCGGGACGCTGCTGGAGGGGGGCGTGCTGGTGGTATCGCCGCTCATCGCGTTGCAGCGGGATCAAATCGAGTCGCTGGAGTCGCAGGAGTATGGAGCGTCCGCGCCGCTGAACTCCACGCTGTCGGAGGGGGGGCGGCGGGAGACGCTGGAGCGGTTCAGCGCCGGAGAGGTGAAGTTCCTCGTCCTCGCGCCGGAGCAGCTGGCGAACCCGGAGGTCCTGGAGCAGCTTCAGGCGGCGCCCCTCGCGCTCATCGTGGTGGACGAGGCGCACTGCATCAGCGAGTGGGGCCACGACTTCCGTCCCGATTACCTGCGCCTGGGCGCCCTCGTGGAGAATTTGGGCCATCCGCCGGTCGCGGCCCTCACCGCCACCGCCGCCCCTCCCATTCGCGCTGAAATCACCGAACGACTGGCGGGCGATGCGCGACCCGGAGGTTCTCGTGCGCGGCTTTGACCGCCCGAACATCTGGCTCGGAGTCGGGGCTTTTGTGGAGGAGGAAGCTCGGCGGACGGCGTTGATGGAGCGTATCGCTTCGGCCCCCAAGCCGGGTATCGTCTACTGCGTCACTCGCCGCCAGGCCGAGGAGATGACCGAGCGCCTCGTGGAAGCGGGACACTCCGCGCGCTGCTATCACGCCGGGCGGAGTAAGGCCGACCGCGAAGCCGCGCACACCGCCTTTATGGAGGACGTAGCGGAGATTCTCGTGGCGACGAAGGCGTTCGGGATGGGGATTGACAAGCCGAATGTGCGGTTTGTATACCACCTGGGTGTGAGCGATTCCCTCGATTCGTACTTCCAGGAAGTGGGGCGCGCCGGGCGCGACGGCCAGCCCGCCGAAGCGATTCTTTTCTTCACGCCGAAGGACTTCCACACCCAGCAATTCCTCTCCAGCGCGCCCAAACTGGAGGAGGACGAAGTGGAGCAGGTCCTCCACGCCCTCGCCGACGCCGACGAACCGATGAGCGTGGAGCGCCTGCGGGAGGAGAGCGGCCTGTCACTCACCCGCGCGAACGCGGCGGCGCTCCGGCTGGAGGAAGCGGGCGCCGTGGAGATTCTACCCACGGGTGAGGTTGCGCCACTGGAGTCGCCGCCGGAGGACGACTTGATCGCCGAAACGACGCGGGAGGCGGTGGAAGGGCAAGAGCGGCGGCGTCAGTTCCAGCGCTCTCGGCTGGAGATGATGGAACGGTACGCCGCCTGTCGCGCGTGTTACCGCGAGTTTCTCCTGAACTACTTTGGGGAGCCGTATGCCGGGCCGTGCGGCCAGTGTGGCGCCTGCCAGTCCGGTTCATCTGCCGATGAGGAAGCGGGTCCGACGGCGGACGGTCCCTTCGCGCAGAACGAGCGGGTGCGACACGTCGAATGGGGCGATGGGACGGTTCTGCGGCTGGAGGGCGCCCACCTCGTCGGCCTCTTCGATGAGGTGGGGTACAAAACGCTTTCGGTGGAGATTGTTGAGGAGCGCGGCCTTCTGCATCCGAGGGTCAACGACTGATACCGACAGCGATTTTTGCATCCCACCTGAAGAGCGTGGTCTGTTCATTTTCTTCTACAATGAGATGAACCCCGGCTTAACGAACATGGAGGTGTACGCGGAATGCGGGCGCTGGCGCTGGATACATCGTGGGACCCATGCGGGCTGGCGCTCGCCGATGAAGGCGGTGTGGTGGCGGCGATGTCGTTCCGGCACGAGCGCGAGGTCTCCCGTTGGTGGGCCGAGCGACTCGACTGGATGCTGACGCAGGTCGGCTGGACCCTCCGCGACCTGGACGGTCTGGTGGTGTGCGGCGGGCCGGGTTCGTTCACCGGGCTGCGGATCGGTATGGCGGCGGCGAAGACTCTCACGCAGGCGCTGGAGCGCCCCCTCGTGGAGGTCTCGTCGCTGGAGCTACTGGCGCTCCCGTATCGCGCCGCGTGGCCGGGCGCCGTGGCAAGCGTGTTGCATTGCCGCCAGGGCGAAGTGTACTGCGAGGCGTACAGTCCCGACGGCGCAGTTCTCCTGCCTGCCGCCGTGGTGACAGTGGAGAAATTGGCTCAAAACCTGAACAGCCTGCCGAAACCGCTGCTGGTGTGTGGCGCCGTGGGGCCGAAGGACACCTTGCCGCTTCCTGATGACGCACGGCGCGGAGACCCCTGGCTCGCCACTCCCAATGTGGAACGGCTCGCCCTGGAAGGCGTCAGGCGACTGGAAGCCGGGCTGGGCGTGGACCCCCTGACGGTGACGGTGCGATACCTCAAGCGCTCCCAGGCGGAGGAGCAGGCCGAAGCGTATCGGAAGGACCCGGTCGGGACGGCGTGATGAAAGTGGAACACCGGCTCACGCGCCTGAAGTCTGGCGGCGTGTCGAGGCGACTCTGGGAGGAGGGCGCATATGCAGAAGACCGTCGTAATCTGTGAGGGGTGTGGACGAACCAAACTGAACGACACCTATTACACGCTGGCGTATAAATCCGAGGAGAAGCCGGCGGGCGTGACGGAAGATTATTGCAGCAAGGGCTGCCTGCTGCGGCGGCTCTCGCTGGTCGTGGGAGAGATGCAATCGTGCATCATCGCCCGGTGTGACCTGGCCGCCGCCGTCGCCCCCGGCGCCACCAACGCCTCCGAGTCGGCCCCCCCTGCGATCAAGCCATTCGCGCTGAACGGCTCCGGGTAATTGCGGCATCCGCCTCGCCTCTCCATGAAGCGGTATGCGCCGCTCTTCATCCTGTTATTCGGCGTGCTGGTCCTTTCCGGGGTCTTCATGTCGAGCGTGCCGGTGGGGTATGGCCCCGACGAGCCGTCGCATTTCGGCTATGTGCGGCAGCTGGCGAAGGGACGCGGCCTGCCGATGTTGGGCCGGGACACGGCGCCGGACGGCCCTACGTACGAAGCGCACCAGCCGCCGCTCTATTACGCGCTGGCCGCGCCCTTCTTCCTCGCGGGGCGCGCTTTGGGCGGTGAGGCGGGCGCGTGGTCCGCTGTTCGCCTCTTCACGCTGTTGTGCGGCCTCGCCACGGTAGTGGCAGTCTTCGGTCTCGCGCAGTGGCTGTTCCCTGGCCAGCCCGCCGTGGCGATCCTCGCGGGAGCCTTTGCGGGATGGCTTCCGTCGCAGGTTGCGCTCTTCTCGGTGGTCAGCAACGACCCGCTCGCGGAATTCGGCTTCACCGCCACCTTTCTCCTGCTGGCCATGTGGGCCGGGGACCGTTCCCGGCAGCGCCTGCCGCTCTGGATGGGCCTCGTAGCGGGCCTCACGTTCTGGGTGAAGGCGTCGGCGCTCGTACTGGTGGGCGCGGTCCCGTCGGCGTTGATCCTTGCCACATGGAAGGGCGACCGCCGTGACGGACTGAAGGCGGTGGCCCTGTTTGGCGCCGGGTTTCTGGGGGCCGCGCCCTGGATGATTCGTAATGGGATGGTGTATGGCGACCCGCTCGGCTGGAAGGTCTTCGTCGCCTACTTCCATGAAGTGATGCGCTCGCCGACTCCTGTGACCTTCGCGGCCCTCTCCCATCGGTCCTGGACGCCGGGCTGGTACTGGGGCCAGGCCGTGGCGGGATGGGCCTTCCGGGATTCGCTGGGGATGTGGCTCTTCACGCGACCGGGGCGTACTGCGCCGCTCAAGGTCTCCCTCCCCCCGGAGGCGTATCTGTTTTGGGGCGGCGTCTGGATGCTGGCGGCGGCGGGCTGGCTCCTTCATCTCCGAAAGCCGCCGTTCCGTGGGGAAGCGGGGAGCGCGGTCGTGTGGACAGGCATGATGACGGCGCTCGGCGCCCTCCTCCTGGCATACGTGCGGCTGAACGCGACCTTTTTTTGGGCGCACTCCCGTTACCTCTTCCCGGCGGTGGCCCCGCTCGGTCTCCTCCTCGGCGTGGGGCTAACAAGTCTGGCGCCGGAGCGCGCGCGCGCGCCGGTGGCGTGGAGCGTCGCCGCCGTCTTTTTCTTCCTCAGCCTCTTCGCCGGTTACGCGCTGCTGGGCGGCTTCTTCGCCTCCGGTTGAGCCTCGTTCCGACGCTTCTCCTGATGCGTGGGAGCGACGCCGGAGACTCCGCGATAGGCGCGCTCGATCCGCTCCATCCCCGCGCCGGAGAGGTAGAGCGCCCAGAGGCGCAGGTAGGTCCGCGTGACGCGCCACGGCCCATGCGCCTCCCACCGCCGGGCGGAAGTGACGAGTGCGGGCCGCAGTTGTCGCACGCGCCCAAAGCGTCGCATCGCGCGGTACATCTCCACATCCTCGAAGAGCGGCATGTCGGGGAAGCCACCGATGGCCTCGAATACCGAGCGGCGGACGAAGATGCCGTGATCCCCACAGGCGAGCGGCAGCCAATCCACCACGAGATTGCCCGCGTCGTCGCAGAGGCGATAAGCAAGTCCCCGGCCCTCAATCCTGAGACGGAAGCACCCCCCGGCGAGCGTCGAGTCCGCCATCGTTTCCCGGATGAGTGTCGCCGCTGCTTCCGGCAGGACTGAATCGGCGTGAACGAACCAGAGTATCTCGCCGGTGGAGCGGGCGGCTCCCGCATTCATCTGCCGGGCGCGCCCGCGTGAGCATGAGAGGACCTGCGCCCCCATCGTCCGGGCGATTTCCATCGTGCCGTCGTCGCCGCCGCCGTCGGCCACCAGGACCTCCACATTCGTCCATGCGCGCAGTCGCCGCAGGAGGCCCGGCAGGCGTTCCGCTTCATTGAGCGTGGGAATGATCACGCTGAGGAGAGATGCGTTAGAAAGAGGAGAGGTCATCGTCCTGTCTCGCGGGGCCAGGACCCCACCCGGTTGCGCTTTGAATAGATATCCTGAGCGTTACGACCGATAATGCATCATACTATACGGCATGATGGGACTGACTCCGTCTCATCCAACCCTGAAGGATTGCGGCGACCCCATGGCGCTCGGCTTCTTCTCTCGCGTGATCGGTCACTGGCTCAGCTGGGGGCGCCGCCGCTATTGCGACCAGTGCGGCCAATGGCGAAGCCTGGACTCCTTCCGGGCGATAGCGAAACCCGGTCATACCGCTTTGTATGACATTTGTCATCGGTGCCGTAAGCCCCAGCCGTTGAGCCAGACCGAACCTCCGTCGTCTTCATCAGGCGCCGCAATCACCCATACGCCTCCCCCTCCCAATCCCCTGGAGGAAACGCCCCTCGTGGAGCGGAGCGCCCCCGATGAGCCTCAGCCCTCCGGCGCCCGCTCCGAGCCGGTTCAGCCGCCACATGCGGGGCCGATGCCCGCCGCCGTGTCCGAGCCGGACTCCACTCCGCTCAGGCAGTTGCTCCTCTTTTCCGCCGAGACCTCAGAGATGCTCACCCTGATTCCCGGCGCCACCCTGCGGCGGTATCACCCGGAGGACCTGGGCGAGCGCAAGGTCGCCGCGTCGGTTCCCTCCACGCCGCTGGTCACGGTGGTTTTTGAGACCCCTCTGTTATCGGCCGGCCATGCGGGAGTCGCCTCCTCCCTCCCGGACCCCCTGCGTAGCGCCCTCAACCATGAAATCCTCTTCACCGCCCTGGAGAGGGAAACGGGCGGGCGCATCACCGGCAGAGGGCATCTCGGCTCCCGCGCGCAGGGGTTGAAATACACTACAATGGCCCGCTTTGTGATCGTGGTGAAGCCGGAGACGTTGACGATGGTTTAGCCAGGCCCGTTGAGGGTGAGCGGCGATGTCTCCCAGGCGCGGCTGGAGATGAGAGCCTCCACCAGTTGGGCATCCAATTTGCCGGCTGCGGCATCCTTCCGCAGGATGCCGAGGGCTTCCTCCACGGTGAACGCCTTCTTGTAAGGGCGGTCGCTGGACACCAGGGCGTCAAACACGTCACAGATGGCGAGGATACGCGATGGGATCGGGAGCGCGTCGGCGGTGAGGCCGAGGGGATACCCCTTGCCGTCCAGAGTTTCGTGGTGCTGCCCGGCGTAGAGGGGCACATGGCGGTATTTTTTCACAAAGGGGACGAGAGCCAGCATCTCCATCGTCACCGTCACGTGGTCGCGCATGAGTTGAAGTTCCCGCGCGTTGATGCTCCCTTTCCGCAGGGAGAGGTTTTCGAGTTCATCCTCGGTGAGATACGGTCGAATCGTGCCGTCCTCATCCTGAAAGGTTTGAGCGGCGATTCGGCGCAGGCGCTCCACATGGTCGTCGGCGAGGGTTTCGCCGGGGATGTTGCAGGCCAGTGTAAAGGCGGCATCATCGGCGATGCGAGCGAGCTCATCGGCGAGGACCCCTTCCATATCGAGCAGGGTTTCCGGGGGCGCTCCCGCTTTCAGCGCGTTCAGCTGCTGTTGCAGCCCCTCGGATTTCCGCAGGGCCTGGATGGCGGTGAACCGTTCGCGCACTGTTTCGGCGCGGTCGTGGAGGGCTTCCAACTTGTTCCCCTTGTTGATCACCCATTCGGGGGTGGTCAGTTTGCCCACATCGTGAAGCCATCCGGCGATGCGAAGTTCGTTCAATTCGTCCGGCGAGAACCGGATTTCGGCGAGTGGCCCCTCCTGGATCGCGTTGACGGCTTCCCCCAGGGCGACGCTGAGCGCCGTCACGCGGCTGATGTGACCGGCGGTGCAGGGCGACTTCTCGTCCACCGCGCGGGCGATGACCTGAACCAGCGCCTCGAACAGCCGCTCAAGACTGCCGATGAGGCGCGTGGTCGTGATCGCCACCGCCGCCTGCGACGCGAGTGACTCGGCGAACCCGGTATCCTCTTCCGAGAACGGGGCGCCTTCCGATCCGTCGCGGGGGCGGGGATTGATCAATTGCAGGGCGCCCACCGGCTCCCGTTCGTGATCCAGCATGGGGACGACCAGCATCGCGCGGGACCGATACCCGTTGAGCGCGTCAAATTGTCGGAAGGCGGTAAAATCGAAACCGTCGGCGTCATACACATCCGCGATCCGAATGGTCCGCTGATTCAGGACGGCGGCCCCGGCGACGGATCGGTCGTCCACCGGCAACGACCCCCATTCGGCTGGAGGGGGAGGGTTTTCCTTCCCGCCCCATTGAGCCTGTAGAGTGTCGTTTTGGGTCAGTTCAAAGTGGAGGCGCCCATCATCGCGTATCATATAGAGGGAACCGGCGTCGGCGCGAGTGATGCGGCGCGCTTCGGTCAGGATGCGCTCCAGCAGCCGGGAGAGAGTCCGCTCCGCCGACAGCGCGATCCCGATCTGCGTCAAATTGTTCAGTCGAAGCAGCAGCTCGTCGGGAGAGGGATCGGGCGAGAGAGCTGAGGGGGACGAGAGATCAGGCAATGAACGCGCTCCGGCGCACAACAGAATGAACATCCCCGTTGGAATGAGCGCCTGGGCGTGTCCGGGAAACCGGGAACATCCTGAGGGGGATGGAGGTGTCTAATAAGCATACCGTACAGGAAGCGAGTGAGGACGATTAGGGAGAGGAAGGTATTGAGTATTGAGCAATATTGTTTTGAAAAGGCTTACTCTGGCGGGACTGGCGGGCGCTTTGATGCTGGGGAGTCCCGCACGCGCGGCGACGCTGGGCGATGTGAACGGCGACGGGGTCGTCACGGTGGCCGACGCCGTCCGCCTCCTGAAAGGCATCACGGGAACCGCGCCGTTTTCCCGGTATGAGAAGGTGGTGGGGAACGTCTATCCCCCGCGCACTTTGTTCAAGCAGGACGATTCCGGCGATCAGCCGATCAACGTGCTGGACGTGATTTTCCTCCTCCGATACACCGCGCAATTGGTTTCGCGCACCGAGTTTGGAGCGGCGGATCAATTTATCGCAGTGGACCCTCTCTACGCGCCGGTCGGTTCGCGCGATCAGATACAATTCCTCGCGGTGCCGTTCAACATCGAGGGATCGGTCACCTGGTCGCTCACCTCCTCCATCAGTGATCCGGGCACGATCCAGATGGACGGGACCTACACCGCTCCGCGCGTGGTGGATGGCGCGTACGCGGCCACGGTGAAGGCTAAAGTCGGAAACATCACGGGAACCGGCTACGTGTACGCCGCCCCACCGCCGCCTCCGCCGCCGCCGGGATAGCGTCCGTGATGACAAAGGGCCTTCCCGCCGAGGAAAGTGGAGGGAGGCCCCTGAAGGCGCTGTAGACATCAGGCTGGCCTGAGCCGCTTCAGAAGTCGTAGAGGGCCTTGTCGTCCGGTGGCGCGGGGTAGAAGAAGACGAACAGGTTGGAGTGCTCCTCAATGTCCACCTGAGCGCCGAATTTGATCGGCTTGTCGGTATCGTTGTAGTAATCGCACGTGTAGGTGAGACCCTCGCCCGCCTTAATGTCCACCGGCTTGCCGTAGATGGTGAAGGGAGGATCGCCCCATGCTGTGCTGCGGTACACCTCCTCGCCGACATTCGCGCCGTCCCACTTGTTGACGAAGAACTGGCGTCCGCGCGAATGGAAGTGCCCGGTCAGGGCGAGGATGTGGGCGTCCTGCGGGAAGATGACCGTCTTGGTGAAGCTGCTGAAGCCATTGGGGGGCAGGTAGATTTTGCGATTCTGCGCGAAGAGCGCGCCCAGGTGCGACGTGACCGTGCCCGGTTTGGCGTACCACCAGTTGATGATGACCTTGCCGCGGCCGTTGCGCGTGCGCTGATCGCCGACGTTGACGTAGTGCGTCTGGATGTTGAGCTGCTGGTGCGCTTTGAGGTGAATGGCGACGCCGGGCGGCAGTTGCCAGCCCAGGGATGCGTTCTGGGAGTCCACAACGAGATACCAACGTTCCCACGCCACGGCCTGATACGTCTCCTGATAATAGCCGTCGGGGAGGTCGTCGGTATCGCTTTTGAAGATGTTGAGGTGATGGCTTCCCGGATTGAAGGCGAACTCGACGCGCTGGATGTCCACATCGCGGTCAGAGGGGAGCTTGTAGTAATAGTTTCGCTGGATTTCCTTGCCGAGCGGCACTTCAAAGATGGGGAGGACCATTTGGATGCCTTCGCCGGGCGGAGGCGGGGCGAGCTGCACGTCGCCTTTGTCGTCGAAGTTCGGGTCAATCGGCACCGGGCGATTGTCGGGGGGAGTCTGGGGCGTCAGGTCGCCATCTTTGGGGGCGCCGCGCCGAATCCACTCTTTTATCATCTCTATCTTGCCATTATCAAGTCCGGTTTCCGTCCCCTGAGGCATCTTTTCGCCGTCATCGGGGCCGGGATGCGTCAGTTTGGTGATGAGGAAGCTGTTATCCGGGTCCCCAACGGCGACGCGCAGCCGTTTTTGAGGCTTGTCGGCGTCCATCTCCACCGTGACGTTGACGAGCTGATCGTACGCCTTGCCCTCCTCCAGGTTGAGATTGCCCCGGTGTCCCTTGGCGCCGTGACACGAACTGAAGGCGCAGCTCGGCGTGAGGATTTCGCGCTGCACGTTAGCCCATGTCGGCTCCAGAATGGACGGGGGATTGATCCGTTGCTTCAGCGACCCGATCACATCGAGAATGTTGACCTTCCCATCGCCGCAGAGCTGGCTGGCTTTCGGACCCATGCCCGGCTTCGGCGAGAGGTCGGCAGCTTCGGCTTGAATGGGAGTGAGATGCGTCAGGCCGAGGACGGCGCGCAGGATCAGCAACGTGTCCTTGCCGGTGATGCGCGTGTCGTTATCAATATCGCCCAGTTGGTTGGCTTGCGCGACGGGCGACAGAACGCCCAAACTCCCCGCCATCAGAAGGATGAGGGGAATGTATCGGAGAATGGAGCGCCTCATGGCGGACAGGTCCTCTCTCAAGCCAGCGATGCCAGGGGGGCCGCTCACTGCGCCTCTTCCCCGGCCTGAGAAAGGGACGCGCGGACCCACGGTTGCATCAGGGTTTCGACGCGCTGGTGAGAAACTCCTTCCCCGAAAACAGACAGGTGGCTGAAAAGTCAGACAAATCCATCCCAGTCTTAACCCGGTACACCAAAGCCGTTAACTCGGCTGGGATTCCGCCACTGTACCCCGCAGCCGATCCCGAATGTCGTCGTGAACGATGAACGATTCGCGGCCCAGCGTCAGGAAGGCGTCTACGGGGACGAACAGAGCGGTCGCCCCCGTGTTGAACGCGCTGTTTCCAGGCGTCGGCTTCACATCAAACCCCGCCAGGGCGCCCGTCTCCGGGTCTATTCGGTAGTCGGTCACTTCGCCGACGCGCTCGCCGGATTTCGTGAACAACACGCGGCCATTGATCGAATCCTCCAGCGCTCCGGTTTCATCCACCGACTTGTGATCGGTCAGCGATTCCGCCGTCGGAGTAGTGAGAACGTCGGGGCCGACACCGCGCAGATCGCTCCAGCGCAGGTAGCGGGTCGCGTGGAGCAGGCCAGTGTTGACGCCCAAGGCCGCGACGCGCCGGGCTTCAAGGTCCACCAGCGCGCCGTTGATGTGGCCAAGGGTTTCTCCGGTCGCCACGTCAATCAGGGAGCGGTTCATCAGATCAGAGATGGTGCGCATGAGGGAGTCCAGGGAGAAGTGCGCCCGCGAGGGCGCCGCAGAAGATCATGAATCATCCGTCGCATGAGACGAGTCCTTCCGAGGCCGCGCATCGGAGGATGAAAGGTCTCCATCGGCCTCACATCCTGAATCTACCCGGCGCGGTAGGGCGGGAAACCTCTCCGACTCCGCGTTCCCCCACTCCACGGTAGGTCCAGTAGAGGATTAATCCCCTTCGCGGCGAAGGTAACTGAATAAGCGGCGGCCGACCAGTTCGGCCTGGGACTCCCGACAGGGCGCATCGTTTCAAATCAGACCGCTTCCCGAAGGGCGCGGCGGGCGGGCCGCAGGCCGAATGGATATCGTTCACGTCAAATTGCTCACGCTGATGGCGCTGCTCCTCGTCGTTCGTCTGGGCTTCACCTTTGCGGCCCGGCTGCCCCAGGCGGTGCGCCATCGTCTGATGGACCTGTGTGACACCGCCCTCGTCGCCAGCGCCGTCTCGCTGCTGCTGGTCACGTACGTGTTTCAATTCTCTCGCGTGGATGGCGACAGCATGCTCCCCAGTCTCCACGATTCCGAGATGACGATTGTCAACCGGCTGATCTATCGCCTGCACAAGCCGGAACGCGGCGACATCATCGTCTTCCGGCCCCCGGTCGCCGACGAGGAGGAAGCCCATCGGGACTACATCAAGCGCGTCATCGCCAAGCCAGGCGAGACCGTCTCCATCGTGGACGGCTGGGTAATGGTTGGCAGCCTGAAACTGAATGAGCCGTATGAACTGGAACGGCCCGACTACGCGTTCCCGCGCACGCTGGTCCCCAAAGGCAGCCTCTTTGTGATGGGAGACAACCGGCGCAACAGTTCCGACAGCCGGGTGTTCGGCTGTGTGCCGTATGAGTTGATTCGCGGCAAGGCGAGTTTCATCTTCTGGCCGATTAGCCGGTGGGGATTCATCCAGAGTTTCCGAGGTCGCCGCTTTCGCGGGTGATCACCCTCTGTTATGAGGGCTTCAGGCTGCGGCGTTCCCGGCCCCTTCTCCATGAGCGTTTCGGTCGCCATCGGGCGACTCCGCTTATGAGGAGGGCGCCTTTGCGAAAATGGAACTGTGTGGAAGCGTGCCTGAAGGACCTCCCTGGCCTGTCGCGCGGGGGCCGCGACATCCGGCTGCTCGTGCTGCACCACACCTGGCAGCCCGATCATCGCGCGTGGCGCGGCGATGCGAGCGCGGAAGGCGTGCGGGAGTACTGGCTCCAGCGACAGCGCGCGGAGGGGTGGCGCGTTCCCCTGGGCGGCCACTTCCTCCTTGCGCCCGGCGGAGAGGTGTCCGCTCCCTTCGGCGACATCGCCCTGGCGCTCAACGCCAACAGCGACCGCGTCGCCAACCTCCACGGCGTGGCCCTGGAGGCGGTGGGGAACTTCGACACCGGCCACGACCGGCTGGAGGATGTCCAGCGGCACGCGGTCATCGGGCTGCTGGCGGCGCTCTGCCTCCGCTTCTCCCTCTCTTCGGAAGCGGTCTTCTTTCACCGAGACTTCACCCGCGCGAAGACGTGCCCCGGAACGTCCCTCTCGCGCGACGCCATCCGGCGGGCGGTCCATGACGCGCTGCCGTGGGCGGAAACCTTCCGATAACCCTTCGTCGAGAGGCCGCAGGCGATGGAGAGTTCCGGCGACCCCTCGCCCCGCTTCAGCGTTCCAGAGGCGTCGTATCCCCAATCAGCTCGAAGGCCCCGGTGACGCAGGGCGCGGCGTCCGGCCCGTCCACCGGCTGGCCGCCGCCCACGCAGACGAGGAAGCGGCCCGGCTCCAGGAACGCCTGGCCGTCGTCTGTCCGACAGACCATCTGCTTCGGCCCCAGCTCGAAGGT
>JBBRGS010000102.1:0-13020 GCA_038240635.1 Armatimonadota bacterium | reverse complement strand
GGCACGGCGTCCCCGTCGGCGTCCAGGACGATACAGCCCGCTTCGGCGCCCGGAACCTCCAGCGACACCCAGCCGCTTCGTTCCCAGGAGAGCGTGTTGAACACCACCATCGGCGTTCCCTCGCCCTGGGTGTTCACGCTGGCCGTGATCGTCTGAAGCGCCGCATCCCGCTCGGTGGTCGCCCGCGCCGCGATGTCGGCGTAGTGGCGGTCGCTGTCCTCGTACACCGCCGTCACCGACGAGCCGGGGATCACGTCGTGGAACTGGTTGAGCAGGATCGTCTCCCACCCGTCCACCAGCGCGTCCTGCGGGTAGGCGCGGCCTTCGCCCATCGCCACGACGGAGAGGAACTCGGCGTCGCGGTAGAGCAGTTCGCATTTTCGGTTGCCGCGCTTGTTCCGCGCCTGGCTGGTGTAGGTGCCTCGGTGCAGCTCGAAGTAGAACTCTCCGTTCCAGACCGGCAAATCCCTGGACTCCTTCTCGATCCGCTCGAAGAAGTCGTGAACGCGGCCACTGGAGGCGTTCGGGAGGCCGGGCATCGCCTTCATGCGCTCCACGCGCTCAATCATCTCGCGGGTGGGACCGCCGCCGCCATCCCCGTAGCCGTACGAGGCGATGAACTCCGGGTTGTCCATCTTGCTGGGGTACGCCTCCCACAGTTCCAGGGTTTCGCGCGGGGTCACGTCGGCGTTGTAGGTGCCGTTGATGAAGTGCGTGAAGAGCCGGGTCCCGTCACTGCCTTCCCACCAGAAGGTGGAGAACGGGAACTTGTTGGTGTCGTTCCAGCTGATCTTGCTCGTCATGAAGTAGTCGATGCCCGCCTTCTTATAGATTTGCGGCATGATCCACGTGTAGCCGAAAACATCGGGCAGCCAGCCGACCTTCACGTCCAGCCCGAACTCCTTCTGGAAGAAGCGCTTGCCGTACAGGCATTGCCGCACGAGCGATTCGCCGGAGATCAGGTTGGTGTCGTGTTCCACCCACGTCCCGCCCACCGGCTCGAAGCGGCCCGCTTTCACGTATTTCACGATCTTCTCGTAGACGGCGGGGTAATATTTTTTCGCGTAGAGGAAGAGCGGGGCCTGCGAGCAATTGAAGTAAAAGTCGGGAAACTCGTCCAGGAGGGCGGTCATGGTGGAGAAGGTGCGCCCGGTTTTGCGCGCCGTCTCCCGCAGCGGCCAGAGCCACGCGACATCAATATGCGAATGGCCGGTGAAGAAGACTTTCGCCGGGTGATCGCCAAAGTTGAGGTCGGCGAGGGCGGTCTTCAACCTGCCGCGCGCCTTCGTCAGTTCGGCGACCCAGGCGTCGGTGGAGGTGTCGCGGAAATCCACCGTGAGCAGCGCCTGATGCAGGGCGGTGAGGATCGAATCGCGCAGCAGCGGATCGTGGACGGCCAGGGCGGTGTCGCGGGCGAACTGGAAGTCGAGATACGCTTCTTCGACGGCGCGATTGACGGCGAGGAGGCTCGCCCCCCGGAAGAGATACGGCCTCGGCGTGTTCTCCTTCGTCTCGTCGTGCCACTCGTGATAGCCGCCGGTCTTCATCTCGATGAGCAGCTCGTGGGTCTCGCCGCCCTTCGCTTTGAGGTGCAGCAGGATGTAGGTGCGATTGTCGTCCACGCCGTGGTAAGGCGCGCCATCGAGGGAGAGGAGGCCCTCGCCGCCGGTCTCCATCCGCAGGGCGACGCGCTCCCCGGCCCACTCCTGCGGCACGGTGATCTGTTTGCGGAAGGTGACGGTGACGCCGGGCACGCCCCAGACTTCGCCCACCTTCACGGGATGCCAGTCGTCCAGCGGCTCATACTGGTCAAAGCCGATATGGCGCGAGGTTTTAATCTCCCACTCCGGGAGGTCCATGCGGTGGGTGAGGATACGTTCCCGGATTTCATCAATGCGGACACGAGTCACGTCGGGCAGTCGAACCATGAGTTCCCTTTCCCTGGAATGCCGAAGCGAGTTCAGTGGAGGGAGAGGAGGCGGACATCTCTCCCCTGGGGATGGCGTTCATGGGATTGTGGAACAGACCCCGGCGCCGGGAACAGCTCCTTCACTGCGCGCGACCTCTGCGACTGATCACCGAAGGAGACGCGCTGCCGATTGCTTCGTCTCCTCCCGGCAAGGAAGGGGGAGGAGGCGTCTTCGCGACCTGGCGACCGACGGCGCGGCCTGGCGACAGACGGCGCGGCCTGGCGTCCGACGGCGGCTGGCGGAACCCTTCTCGCCGCAACGCTAACGCGGGAGGCCCGTCGCGATCCGCAGGATCAGGATGACATCCGGGATACTCACCGTGCCGTCGGCGTTGACATCCAGCGCCCCCAACTGATCGGGAGCGCCCGGCGCCAGACCCACGATGATCCGAAGCGACAGCGTCGCGTCGAGGACATTCACTTTCCCGTCGCCGTTTCCGTCGCCGGAGTGGGGAGGCGCCACCGGATTGAAGCGAGCGCGCTGAATCCGTCGGTTGCCTTGGAAACCCTCAGCGACATACAGGGCGCCCGCCGCGTCCACCGCCACGCCGTAAGGCTCATAGACCTGGCCGGGATCGGCGCCCTGGGTCGCCAGGACGGTCCAGTGGCCCCCCGCGTCCCGCTGCTGAATCCGGTCGTTGTGATACTCCACGACGTACAGGTTGCCCGCCGCGTCCACCGCCACGCCGTAAGGAATATCGACCTGGCCGGGATCGTGCCCATATGTCGCCAGGACGGTCCAGTGGCCGCTCGCGTCCCGCTGCTGGACCCGACTGTTGCCACTGTCCGCGACGTAGAGGTTGCCCGCCGCGTCCACCGCCACGCCGTAAGGAATATCGACCTGGCCGGGATTCTGGGGCAGCGATATCACTTCCCAGGTTACGCCCTCCGCTCCGGGGCACCCCAGCGCTCCCATCAGGGCCACCAGCAGGAGGCCAAGGCGTCGGCTTTGCTTTGTCAGGACTGAGTTCATCGTCACTCCTCTCGCCGGGCCGCTGAGCGACAAGCCGACGCAGCGCGATCAGAACCGAATACCCGATTGGTTTCTTCATCCGCGCGTCGACTCCTCTTTCGTTTGCTTCGCATCCTGCCAGCGGGGAAAGGGTACGAACCGACCGAGCGGAATGAATACCTGGAGCAGCAACCTTCACTAACCTAAGCCGCTGAACGGACGCCGGAGAATCGTCGCCCCACAATGGCGGCCGCTGAGTCAAAATAGCGACAACCGCGCCCTCCTCTCGCTGTTGCACCGGCCTGGAGGGACGACGACGCCACCGTCGTCGGCGCGTGGATTGGGACTCGCTTCGAGGAAGGGACTCGCCTCATGGATGCGCTGGCCTGGCACCGTTTTCAGTTCGGCTTCACCATCACTTATCACTACCTGTTTCCGCAGCTCACGATGGGCCTGGCGCTGCTCATCGTGGTGTTCAAAATCATCGCCCTTCGCAAAAAGGATGACCGCTACCACGACGCGGCGCGGTTTTGGGCGCGCGTCTTCGGCGTCAACTTCGTGCTGGGGGTCGTCACCGGCATCCCGATGGAGTTCCAGTTCGGCACCAACTGGGCGCGCTTCTCCAACTACGCGGGCGGCGTGATCGGCATGACGCTGGCGATGGAGGGGATGTTCGCCTTCTTCGCGGAATCGGCTTTTCTCGGCCTGTTCCTGTTCGGCGAGAAGAAACTCAGCCCGCGCGGGCACTTCATCTCGGCGATGATGGTCTTCCTCGGCTCGTGGCTCTCCGGCTACTTCATCGTCACCACCAACGCGTTCATGCAACACCCGGTCGGCTACTCGGTCACGACTGGCGGTACGCTTCAACTTTCCAACTTCTTGCAGTACCTGTTCAACCCGTGGGCGGTCTGGCAATACCTTCACACCATGTGCGCGACGGTCGTCACGGGCAGCTTCGTCGTGGCGGCGGTCGGGGCGTACTGGACGCTGATGGGGACCCACGCGGAGCATGGCCGCATCTTCCTGAAAGTCGGCGTGACGGCGGCCCTGATCTCCTCGCTCATCCAGCTCTTCCCGACGGGCGATCAGCACGGCAAACTGGTGGCGAAGTACCAGAAACCGGCTCTCGCGGCGATGGAAGGCAAGTTCGACACCTCCAGCCGCGCGGAGGTCGCCATCATCGGCCAACCCGACGTGGAGAACCAACGGCTGGAGAACCCGATCCTTGTCCCCGGCGCCCTGAGTTTCCTCGCCTACGGCTCCTTCGGCTCGGAAGTCACCGGCCTCAACGACATCCCCAAAGACCAGTGGCCCGACAACGTGGAACTGCTCTACTACGCTTACCATATCATGGTGGGGCTGGGGACGATCTTCATCGCGGTGATGCTGCTGGCCACCCTCTTCCTCTGGACAGGGCGGCTCCACACCTCGCGGCCCGTGCTCTGGATCCTCATGCTCGCGTTTCCCTTCCCCTACATCGCCACCACCATGGGCTGGCTGGTGGCCGAGCTGGGGCGGCAGCCCTGGCTGGTGTACGGCCTCATGCGGACCCGCGACGGCACCTCGCCCCTCGTGCCCGGCGGCGATGTCGCCTTCACCACCCTGGGCCATATGGGGCTGGACCTCGTCATCGGCCTGCTCTTCCTCTACCTCATCGGCAAGGAGATCGCCAAGGGGCCGCGCCCGGCGGTGATCTGGGGCGGTGTTCAGGACAAGTCGGCGACCCCTTCGGAACGAACCCCTTCGGGACGAAAGTAGGAGGCGAGGATGGAAACGCTCTGGTTCTGGATTTTGGGAGTGATGCTCTCCGTCTACGTGGTCCTCGACGGCTTCGATCTCGGCGCGGGGATACTCCATCAATTCGTGGCGAAGACCGACGAGGAGCGCCGCACCGTCATCGCCTCCATCGGCCCCGTGTGGGACGGCAATGAGGTGTGGCTGCTGGCGAGCGGCGGCATGCTCGTGTTCGCGTTCCCGAAGGCGTACGCAGCGGGGTTCAGCGGCTTCTACATGCCGTTGATGATGGTGTTGTGGCTGCTCGTCCTGCGCGGCATCTCCATCGAGTTCCGCTCCAAGGAGGAGAACACGCTCTGGCGCAGCTTCTTCGATGGCGTGTTCAGCTTCTCGTCCATTCTGCTGGCCATCGTGCTGGGCGCGGCGCTGGGGAACATCCTGCGCGGGGTGCCGCTCATGAAAAGCGGCTACTTCAGCGGCCCGCTCTTCACCAATTTCCGCATGGGTCCCACCCCCGGCATCCTGGACTGGTACACCGTGCTGGTGGGGCTGCTCACCTTCTTCATCCTCGCGGGGCACGGCGCTCTCTACCTCAATTGGAAGACCGCCGGGCCGGTGCAGGCGAGGAGTCGCGCAGCGGCTCAGCGTCTTTGGCTGGTGGTCATCGCGCTGGCGCTGCTGGCGACGTACTTTACCTCCATCGTCAATACGAGCCTCTATCCCACCGTGCTGTCGCGCCCGTACGCCTGGCCGCTGTTGCTGCTCATCGTGGGCGGGCTGGCGGGCGTCTTCATCAACCTGAAGCGCGGGCGGGAACTCCCGGCCTTCCTCTCCTCCGTGGCGTACATCATCGGCATGCTCGCCTCCACGGCGGCGGGCGTGTACCCCAACCTGCTCGTCTCCACGCTGGACCCGGCGTACAACCTCACCGTGTTCAATGCTGCGAGCGGCCCCCTGTCGCAGGCGGTGGGCCTCAAGTGGTGGATTCCGGCCATCCTGCTGGCGCTGGGCTACTTCACTTATCTCTTCTACTCGTTCCGGGGCAAAGTGACCGCCGAAGACACCTACGGCCACTGACCTCTTTCCTGAAACTACACACCTACCTGTCTCACGGCGCGGCGTCCTGCACTGGGGTCGCCGTTGTCGGTTCTCCCTTCGACCGGCCTACCCCATGCTCACTGAACGGAATTCACCTCTCGCTCGCGCCCCCGACACCTTCCTCCTCGTGGTGGACGTTCAGGACCCCCTCCTGCAGGTCATGCACGAGTCGGAACCCTTGCTGAAGAACGTCCACATCCTCCTCGAAGCCGCTCGCGTCCTCGGCCTCCCCCTCTTCGCCACCGAGCAGTATCCCGAACGCCTCGGCCCCACCGCCGAACCGATCCGCGCCGCGTGGGGCGACGTGACCCCCATCGGGAAGATGGAGTTCAGCGCATGGCCGTCGGTGCGAATGGCGGTAAAAGCGACCGGGCGGCGTACGGCCGTGGTCTGCGGCGTGGAGGCGCACATCTGCGTGCAGCAGACCGCTCAGGACCTTCTGGCGGCGGGTTACCGCGTCCATATCCCCGCCGATGCCGTGGCCTCGCGGACCCCGGCGAACCGTGACCTGGGGCTGCGGAAGATCGAGTGGTCCGGCGCGGTCCTCACCTCCACCGAAGGGCTGGTTTACGAGCTGCTGGAGCGCGCGGGGACGCCGGAGTTCAAAGCCATGCTGCCGTGGCTGAAATAGCGACCGGAACAACACGCGCGGCGACGTTCTGAATGAGAAGCGGAAGGACCCGTGATGTCCGATTACCACGCGCCGGTCATGCTCGATGAGGCGACGCGCGCGCTTCAGGCGGAGCCGGGCGACGTGATTCTCGACGCGACCCTCGGCGGCGGAGGCTACGCGGCGGCCCTCCTCGAACGGGTGTCTCCCGGCGGCCTCGTCATCGGCATGGACCGGGATGAGGCGGCGCTGACGGAGGCGACCGCGCGCCTCGCCACCTGGGGTGACGCCTTTCGGCCTGTGCGCGGCAACTTCGCGGACCTGGCGACCCTGCTGGCCGCCGAAGGTTGTCCGACGCTCACCGGCGTCGTCTTCGATCTCGGCGTCTCCTCGCATCAGCTCAACGAGGCGTCACGCGGCTTCTCCTTCCGCGCCAACGCGCCCCTCGATATGCGGATGGACCGCTCCCAGGGCGAAACGGCGGCGGACCTCGTGGCGACTCGCTCCGCCGCCGACCTGACGCGCATCCTCCGCGAGTTCGGCGAAGAGAAATGGGCGGCCCGTATAGCCCTGTTCCTCGTGGAGGCGCGCGCGCGTCATCCTGTCGCCACCACCGGCGACCTCGTGCGCGTGGTGGAGGCCGCCGTGCCCAAAGCCGCCCGCCCCAACGACATCCACGTCGCCACGCGCACGTTTCAGGCCCTGCGGATCGCCGTCAATGACGAGCTGGACGCCTTAAGTCGCGGCCTCGACGCGGCTCTCAGCCTGCTCGCGCCGGGGGGCCGCCTCGTCGTCCTCAGTTATCACTCGCTGGAAGACCGTATCGTGAAGCGGCGGTTCCGGGAGTGGGAGCGGCCCTGCATCTGCCCGCCCAACCTGCCGGTGTGCGGCTGCGGACGGGTTCCATTGGCGAAGAGCCTGACCCACGGCGCCGAGAAGCCGTCCGCCGAGGAGGTGGCGCTTAACCCCCGCGCCCGCAGCGCCCGACTCCGCGCCGTCGCCAAACTGGACCCCGTGTAACCAGGCGCCAGGGGTCGCTTACTTCCAGGCGTCCAGCAGCGCCCAGCTCGCCATCGCGCGGGCGTAGTAGCTGCCGCATTCCGGCTCGTTGAACGGGTTGCGGTTGGCCCCGTTGTGTCGGTCCCGCACCGCCTCCACCACGTCCGTCGCCTCCTTGTTGTAGCCGTAATCGAGGAGGAGGACCGCCAGCGCGTACTCGAAGCCGGTCATGCACTCGCTCCAGTACGGGAACGGCTGCGCGGGCCGCCCGCCTTCGGGATAGGAGCAGATGAGCGTGCCCCGTTCCCCGGCGGTGGCGAAGGTCCGCATATTGTTGTAATGGTCGCGGAAGTCGCGGCGGTAGTTGTTCGCGTAGACCGACCGGGCGGCGGTGCGGAGGTGCAGGCCGTCGAGCAGGTCGCCGAGGCCAGCGCGGTTCGCCTTGTACTGCCCGACGAGTTGGTCAATAATGCAGCCGTCGCCGACCTGGAAGCGGGGAGCCTTCGAGGCCGCCTCTCCGGTGAGAGCGGTGAGCGGCGCGGGATGGGCGGGAGGCGGCAGCTCCTTCTGCACGTAGTACCGCCCGTTGTACAGGTGAGAGTCCACCCACTCGGCGCCCCGGCGGCGAAGACCCGCGCACTCCTCGGCGAAGGCGTCGTCCCCGGCGAGGCGCGCCATCTCCTCGGTCGCTCGCAGGGCCGCCAGGTACCAGACGGTGCAGAGCGGGTTCGGCCCGAAGAACTCCACGTCGTAGGTGTTGTGCTGCGACCCCTCCATCACGCCGTCCTTATCGGCGTCCCAGCCGCCCGGCTCCCAGGCGAATTGCATCATCCGCTTCACGATGGGGAACTGGCGCTTCAGCCAGTTGAGGCCGCCCGTCGCCTTGTCGGCGAGGTACTGCTCGTACACGCGCACGATGAGGCCCATCTGGCCGTCCGCCGCCGCGCCGCCCCAGTCGTTCACGACCATCGGCAGCGAGAGGCGGAACCGTTCGCCGCCGGTGTCGGTCACGCCGTGGCTCAGGTGGCTCTCCAGCATACTCCGGTGGAGGTCCGGGAAGAGGCTCACGGTCGCCTCCTCGTAGTTCCAGACGTGGGTGCATGAGCCGTGGCAGCAGCCGGTGGTCCCGTTGCACCCTTCAAAGCCGAGGAAGGTCCCGTCGCCGATGCGGAAGCAGGTGTGGCTCCGCAGGGAGGTGAGGTTGAAGAGTGCGGCCTCCTTCAGCGCGTGCGGCGCCTTGCGGTCGGTCACGCTGTTCACAAAGGCGATGGAGCGCCGCCGCAGTTCGTCAAGGCGCGGCGTCACCTGCGCGGCCACGTCGGTGGCGTCGGTGAAGCGGGTGGCGTAATGGTTCAGCAGCGCGGGATCGTCCCCTTCCTTCCCCTGCCACCAGCCGTCCTGCGCCATGTTGCGGTATGGGAAATGCCACGTCAGCAGGAAGCGGACCTGCTTCGTCTCCCTGGCGGCGAGGTCCAGCCCGGCGGACACCGAGCTGTCCCAGGTGTCCTGCGGGGAAGGGGGACAGGGCGAGTCGGGGTCGTCGTCAGGGAGAAATCCGTCGGCGAGGAGGTGGTCCATGATCCCCAGCGCCTCGCCGCCCCAGGGCCGGTCGCGGAAGGGCCAGCGTCGGGCGACGGTCACATCGGCGCCGTCGCAGAGGAGGGTCATCGTGCCGTTTTGGGCCGTCTTCGCCTCGGTCAGCTTGTCGAAGCGGAGGCCCTTCCAGGCGCCGACAGTGAGGCGCTCAGAGACGTTGTCCTTCAGGTCCCACGTGATGCCGTCGCCGCCGATGAAGTTGGTGAGGAGGAAGGTGAGCGATGCCCGAAGCGGCTCGCGGGTGGTGTTGGTGAGGGAGACGGTGAGGAGGCCGAGCGGCAAGCTGGAGGCGTCGGTGTCGTTGGGGATGAGCGGGTTGAACCCTTCCACGACGACGGTGACGGGCGTGTCAGGGTCGGAGAGATGCACGGCGCCGAACGGGTAGGCCGCCTCAAACCGCGCGTTTCGGAAGCGAGGCAGCCCGGCGAGGACCTGGGGCGCGCCACTGTCGGCGGCCAGGCCGTCGGTGAGGTCGCCTTCCAGCGCGCGGAGTTGCGCCGGGGCGGAGCCTTCCTTAACCGATTTGCCGCGCGTGGTGAGCAGCAGGTGGCAGTACATCGGTCGCCAGCCTCGATTGGGGCGGCTCATGAGCTGCCAGTCGGTGAGTTGGCCCCGGCCTCCCAGGGCGAAGAAGCCGGTTCCGATGCCGCCCAGGGGCATGGCGATTTCACGGAGATGGTCGGCGTCGTAGCGGGACAGAACGGGCCAATCGGGCATGACGACCTCCAAAAGAGACTCCGGCGAGGGGGTGCTGTGTGAAGCGGTGGAGCCACAGGCGTTGCAGGGGGCGTACGCGACTCGGCGCGGCCCCAGGACTGGGCGCCACGCCGAGACGGCGACGACAGATTGGTGTTCCGGGACCGTCACGCGGTTCCTGCTGAACCAGCGGGGCACCCTTCGGTAGAGTCGGCTAGCGGCCTTCCTGCGACGGATTGGCCTGGGGCGCGCCCTGACCGGCGTCGGATCCGGCGAGGGGAGGCCGGGTTCCACTCAGCGCAGGAAGGGTTCTACCGCCCAGGAGATTGCTGGCTTTGTCCTCGCCCCGGCCTTCGCGGGTCAGCACTTCGTCCACGAGGCCGTACGCCATGGCTTCATCGGCGTCGAGGAAGCGGTCGCGGTCAGTGTCCTGCTCAATACGTTCGAGCGACTGGCCGGTGTGCTTCATCAGGATGGTGTTGAGGCGGGTCCGCATCTTAATGATGTGGCGCGCGTGGATGTCAATGTCGGTGGCCTGCCCCTGAAGCCCGCCCAGGAGCGGCTGATGGATCATCACTTCGGAGTAGGGCAGGGCGTACCGCTTGCCGGGCTGCCCCGCCGTCAGCAGCACGGCCCCCATGCTCGCCGCGATGCCGACGCAGATGGTCGCCACGTCGGGCGTGATCATCTGCATGGTGTCGTAGATGGCGAGTCCCGCCGAGACGCTGCCGCCAGGGCTGTTAATGTAGAACTCGATGTCCTTGGTGGGGTCGTCCTTCTCCAGAAAGAGGAGTTGGGCGATGACGAGGTTGGCGAACATATCGTCAATGGGGCCGCCGATGAAGATGATTCGATCCTTCAGCAGGCGGGAGTAGATGTCGTAGCCGCGTTCGCCGCGCGCCGTCTGCTCAACGACGTAGGGAACGAGATGGTTGGTGATGCGGGGCGTGCGGTCCTCCATGATCACTCCTCTTCCGGGGTGTCGGGCGTGGATTCATCGGTATCGGAGGGTGTTTCCTCGATAGAGGTCTCCTCCTGCGCTTCGGCGGATTTGCGTCGGAACAGGCGCGACATCAGACCGCTCTTCTTCGGCTCTCCCGTTACTTCGCCTTCGGGCGCGCCTTCCGACGACTCTCCGTCAGCGGCGCCCTGTTCGTGGATTTCGTTGTTCTCCACGAGGAATTCCATGATCTTGCGGTAGAGGATGCGGTTGGCGGCGCTGTTGACCGCCTCTTCGGTGGCTTCCGGGGCCTCTTCCGCGCCCAGCGCCTCGGCCAGTTCCTGCTGCGTCACCTGAAGGTCCTGGGCTTTGGCGATCTCGGAGAGGAGGAGTTGGGACTCGACGATGCCTTTGGCCTGTTCCATCATGTTCGCTTCGAGATCGATAAGAGTGATCTTCTCGTGTTCGAGGTAATGGTCCAGGCTGAGGCGTCGGCCTTCGAGCTCCTGAAGCAGAGTCTCCAGGCGTTCCCCGGCCATCTGCTCCACCATCACTTTCGGGTAGACGAGGGTGGAGCCTTCACGGAGGGCGTTCACGAGACGTTGCTCCACTTCGTCGCGCATCATGGTGTCGGCCTGGGCCTGAATGCGGGCGCGGACATTCGCCCGCATCGATTCGATAGTCTCGTATCCCAGTTCCTGGGCGAGTTCTTCGGTCAGTTCCGGCACGCCCCAGTTTCGCACATCCTTAAGGGTGATGTCGTAGTTGGCGGGCTTCGTTTCGTCGGTGTGCAGCGGCGCTTCGACGGAGTAGGTGTCCCCGGCGGAATGGCCGAGGAGGGATTTGTCAATCGGGTCGTCCGCGCTGCCGGGGATGCGGAGCATGGGGCCGGACTGGTCGTCTTCGCCTTCGACGTGGGCCACGTAATCAATCGTGACGAAGTCGCCCTCCTGCACGGGGCGCTCCACAGAAGTGAGGCTGGCGCGGCTCTGGAGGAGTTGTTCGATGGCGCGCTCCACATCCTCATCGCCGACATCGAGCGTCGGGTGCTCGATGGTCATGCCAGTGTATTCGCCGAGTTCCACTGTGGGGGAGGTGGTCAGCGTGGCCGTGAATTTCAGCGGCTCACCGGGCGTCAAGGTCGGTTCTTCAGCGACCTCCGGCTCGCCCCAGGGCTTCAGGTCGGCTTCCTTTATAGCGTCCTCCACCGCCTGGGGCACGATCAGGGAGAGGGTGTGCTGCCGGAGGATGTCCTGATTCATGTAACGCTGGATCAGGTTTTTCGGAGCCTTGCCGCGCCGAAAGCCGGGGACGGTCACGTGGGGAGCGACCTCCGTAAACGCTTTTTCCTGGACCTCGGAGACGCGCTCCGGCGCGATTTCAATGTGCAGGGCAACGCGGCACGGTTCCAACTCTTCAACCTGAACGGGCATGGGGGGTGAGCCTCGCGGGAGACGGATAGGGATAAGGAAGGGGGACGGGGCGCCGGGCAGCCCGGGGGAGCGGCACGATCCGAAACAGTGGTGCAATCTGAAGTAGGGGTCAGGCGTTCAAAAAGCGTTCGGCGGTCAGGAGGACAGGGGATCGAGAGGGAGGCGTTAACTCCAGGGGGCGCGCGACGACTCGCGTGCCTCAGAGGATAAAGTAACTCATATAGGGGGCGAGGTTCAACTCGGCGCCTCGCCCGACCGCGCGCCGCTCATCTGTCCCTGGAGAATAGAAAGGGTAACGGAGACGGTGGACACAGGCGTTACACCTGGGGCGGTACACAACGAAAGCGCCGCCGACAGGGGCGGACCCCATCAGGCGGCGCTGTTCGCGCATAAGCAGGAGACGAGGCTCGAACTCGCGACCTCCTCCTTGGCAAGGAGGCGTTCTACCACTGAACTACTCCTGCAGCGGTTCACTCGGATTGTAGCGTATTCTTCGCCGAAGCGGAAGTCTTTTCGCCAGGTTTACCGTGACGATGATCCGGGTTTCGCCGTGATGGGCGAGGAGAGACTCGAACTCTCACGGGTTTCCCCACATGATCCTAAGTCATGCCCGTCTACCAGTTCCGACACTCGCCCGGGGTGACAACGCTCCTCCTCCAGGCGGTTCGCGCGAGGGAGGAACCGATAGGCCGTACAGGGCTCGAACCTGTGACCCGCTGATTAAGAGTCAGCTGCTCTACCAACTGAGCTAACGACCCGACGCGGCCTTCGGAGGGCAGGGTTGCCCCGCCTCCTCGGCACACCAAGAGTATAACGCGGGAGCCTATCGGAGTCAACCCGGCGCCTCGCCCTGGGTGCGGTTCAAAGTTTTGCCCATGGTCAGGGAACCCCGCCGTCGCGGACGCCTCGGTTACCGGAGCGCTCCTGTTCGCCGTGAGGGAGTCCGCAGGAGACGGGCGGTTGAAACCGCTGCAACAGACACACGAAACCCGC
>JBBRGS010000101.1:0-13077 GCA_038240635.1 Armatimonadota bacterium | reverse complement strand
GTTCCGCTTCCGTCAACCTCGGCTTCGATTGGGTCAGGGTCATTTCCATTCCTCCCCACTCTATTGGGATCGGCTCCGCTCCGCCGCAACACTTCGAGCCACCCAGCGCGTCCTGCAACGCTACTCCTCCACGTCAAACAGCGCGCTCACCAGCGACTGAAACCCCGGCAGCAGGTCTCCGCCGTCCAGCGTCTCGCCCGGTCCGAATACTGTCACGTCCGTGGGCGAGGTGAACCGCTCCACCTCCCGCGTCTCCGGGTAAAGATGCCAGACTTCGCACGCGCCGGACTCGAAGTACTCTTCCAGTTTGCGCCGCATCGCCCCGCGCGCTTCCGAGGGTGAGATCACCTCTATACACAGGTCCGGAGCGCCTTCCCCGAAGCCCTGGAACGGCTTGCCGCCGGGCATCCGCTCCTTCCGCATGAACGACAGGTCCGGGCAGCGGATGTTGCCGCTCTTCATCCGAAACCCGGCGTTGGAGACCACAAGGTAGCCTCTTCCTTTAGTCGGAGGGTATAGGAAGCGAACCAAATAAGTAATGATGAGATCATGCAGAAAGTGATTGTGCATACGGATTACTTCTCCGTCCACATACTCATATTGGTAACCATCCTTCGGGAGGCGCATCAGCTCCTCGTCGGTCATCCTCGGCTGGGTCAGCGTCATGATTCCTCCTCTCCGGCGCTCTCATTCATCTCAGCGGTCACGTCCGGTCAGCCCCTGGTCAGGGCTTCATCCATGTTAAACAGGGTGTTGGCCACGGTGGTCCACGCCGCCAGCCGTCGCGCGTCCAGCGTCTTGTTGCAAGGCGACTCGCCCACGGCGAGGAGTCGCTTCGCCGCTTCCGGCTCCCGGCTGAACCTCACTACTTCCTGATTGTACAGGGCCAGGAGGATGCGCCCCTCTTTCTCCTCAGGCGCGCGGCACAGGAGCAGCCGGAAGCCGTAGCGCAGCCGATCCGCATCGCTCAGGCCGCCATCTGTCATTATCCGCTCAGCGAATTTCCGCGACGCTTCCACGAAGGTAGGATCGTTTTGCAGCGCGAGGGCCTGTAGCGGTGTGTTCGTCACCGAGCGGCGCACGATGCAGTACTCCCGCTCCGGCGCGTCGAAGGTTTGCAAGGTCGGGGGCGGCACGGTGCGCTTCCAGAAGGTGTACATCCCGCGCCGGTAGAGGGCCTCACCGTGGTCCTGAACGTAGTACTGCGCCGAGAAGCCGCCCTTGAACGAGATGTCCTCCCACAGGCCCGCCGGTTGGTACGGCTTCACGCTGGGGCCGCCGAGTTTGTCCACCAGCAGGCCGCTCACCGCCAGCGCCTGGTCGCGCACCAGTTCGGCGGGGAGGCGGAAGCGCGGCGCGTGAGCCAGCAGCCGGTTCTCCGGGTCGCGTTCGTTCAGTTCCGGCGTCGCGCGGGATGACTGCCGCCAGGTGGCGCTGTTCACCATCAGGCGGATCATGGCCTTGGTGTCCCAGCCGGTGCGGATGAACTCGGTGGCGAGCCAGTCGAGCAGTTCGGGATGGCTCGGTGGGTCGGCGCGGGTGCCGAAGTCCTCGCTCGTCTTCACCAGGCCGGTCCCGAACAGCATCTCCCAGAGGCGATTGACTTCCACCCGCGCGGTGAGGGGGTGATTGGGGTTCACCAGCCACTGCGCCAGCACGAGCCGATTGGGGGTCTGACCTTTGGGCAGAGGGGGCAGGAACGGCGGCGTGCCAGGCGTAACGACTTCGCCCAGCTGGTCGTACTGGCCGCGCAGGAGGAGGTGGGTCTCGCGGGGCTTCTCCATCTCCCGCATCACCATGGTGGTAGGGATGGCGGCGTCGAGGTCGTCCCGCTTCCGGCGCGCGTCGGCGAGTTCGGCGTTCAGTTTCATCGCCTCCGGGTCCACGTTATCGAGGTAATACCGGGTCAGGGCTTCCTTTTGTGCGGGAGTCCTGCGCTCCGTCGCAACTGTGAACAGGGGCCGCAGCGATTCAAGTCCCGCGAGGCGCTCCACTTCCGCCGGGGTCAGCGTCCGCGAGTAGACCCGCGCGTCGGCGATCATGCCTTTGAACGGCGCTGCGGGGGTGCGGCGCCCGATGCGCGCGGGCTTGTCGGTTTTGAGGGTGTCCGTGAGGGTGTCGTGCGTCGTCTCCACGTCGGCGGGATGGCCGTCCACATAGATGCGCACGCCCGCCGCCTTGGACGAGCCGTCGTAGGTGACGAAGAGGTGCGTCCACCGATTGGGAGGCGCCACCCCTCCCTTCGTGGCGACGCGGAGGGCGTTCTTTTCCCACTCGTGGAGGAGGTGAACGAACGCCTTGCCGTCGGAGAGGTACAGGTCCCAGCCTCGGAAGGCCGCTTCGTCGTCCATATGAGAGAGGACGGTCATGGCGCCGCCTTCGGTGGGATACACCCAGGCGCCATAGGAGAAGGCGTCTCCGCGATCAAAAGCGAGGCCGGGACCGAGTTCAATGCTCGTGTCGCCGTCAAACCTGAATGCGCGCCCGACGCGCCCGTCGCCCGCGTCGGCCTTCCCCTTCACGGTGGCGGTCAGGCGGCCGGAGGCGTCGCGCAGCGGGGAGCCGGCGGCCTCATCCAGCGGGAACCACGCCGCCAGGCCGTCCTTCAGCGAGGCGTTCGCCTGGAGGTCCGCCGCCGTCTTTTTCTCCCATTCCACCTGCGCTGGGGCGACCTGCGCGGGGAGGGCGGCCTGTTTGCCTTCCAACTCGGTCACTTTGGTCGTGAGGGTGGTCAGCTGGTCTTCCTGAGCGGCGTCGGGGACCTTAATGAACGGGGCGGCGTTGCCCGTCTGGCCGTCCAGCCCCTGCTCGGCGATGGTGTTGAAGAAGGCATAGAGGCGATAATAGTCCTTCTGCGTGATCGGGTCGTACTTGTGATCGTGGCACTGGGCGCAGTGGGCGGTGAGGCCCATAAAGGTGGTGGATGTGGCGTCCACGCGGTCGTGCACGTAGGCGGCCTGATACTCTTCGGGGATGGCGCCGCCCTCGAAGTTGATCGGGTGATTGCGATTGAACCCGGTGGCGATGATTTGGGAGCGCGTGGCGTTCGGGAGGAGGTCCCCGGCGACCTGCTCCACGACAAACTCGTCGTAGGGCATATTGGCGTTCCAGGCGCCGATGACCCAGTCGCGCCACCGCCACATATCTCGCTGGCTGTCAATATGGAAGCCGTGGGTGTCGGCGTAGCGCGCGAGGTCGAGCCACTTGAGCGTCATCCGCTCGCCATAATGCGGGGAGTCGAGGAGGCGATTGACGAGGCGCGAATAAGCATCGGGGCTGTCGTCGGCGAGGAAGCGGTCCAGTTCCTTCGGGGTGGGCGGCAGGCCGGTGAGTTCGAGGCTGAGGCGCCGGATGAGAGTGGCCTTGTCGGCTTCCGGCGACGGCTTCAGGTTCTCCCGCTCCAGCCGGGCAAGGATGAAGCGATCCACCGCATTGCGGGGCCAGGCGTCGTTCTTCACGGCGGGAAGGGCGGGGCGCTTCGGCTTGACGAAAGCCCAGTGGACACCATAAGGGGCGCCTTCCACCACCCAGCGCCGCAGGAGATCGGCCTGCGCGGCGGTGAGTTTCTTGCCGGAGTACGCCGGAGGCATCGGGTTGGAGGCGGAGGCGATGCGAACGAGGGCTTCGCTCTGCTCCGGGCGCTTCGGGACGATGGCGGTCTTACCGGAGAGAATGGGGTGCGTGGCGCCTTCAAGGGTGTCGAGGCGCAGCCCGGCCATCCGCTTCCCCGCGTCGAACCCGTGGCAGGTGAAGCAGTTCTCGCTGAGAAGGGGCCGGATGTCCCGCTCAAAGTCCACCAGCGGGAGGGATGGGGTCGCCGCAGAGGCGGACGGCGGGGTTGGGGCGGCGTCAGAAGCGGGCGAGGGAGCGCCGCGTGAAGCGGCTCCTGCAATGAGCAGAGACGCCCCGGCGAGGGCAAGCAATCGGGGAAAGAGCGATCGGGTCATGGCGGTATCACAGATACAGATAATAAAAGAAGAACAGGGAGCGGGGCGCTGAAAGAGATCACGCCGTGATGAAGGTGAGTCGCTCACAGGAGCGGCGACGCCTTCGCGGGAATGAGGCTGCAGTTGGCTTCGGCGGGGGAAATTCCTCTTCCCCTCGTGGAGGGGATACAGCGACGTTGGCGCCATGTGGAGCCGCGCCTTCCGTTGCGGAAGCAGCCGTCGTCTGGAACGGCGCCATGGTCGCGCATCGGTCCCCCGGCGGCCGGGAAAGCGCCCCTGATAGAAGGGTACCACCGTTCGCCCGACCTCGCAAGAGAATGGCGAAGGTTGAGCGCCGTCAAAACCAAAACGATTCGCCCCTGCTTCCAGGAAGGGTGTGGAATGAACGATAGCGCTGTCCCAGCCGGAGTCCCTCTTCGCCGCTCTGGTTTTGTTCAGGTCCTTTTCATCAATCTCCTGGGTGTTCGGGCGGTTGAAACCGCTGCAACGGCCGCACGAAGTCGGCCTTCGCCGACTCCCTCCCCGTCGGAGACTTCCGCGAACGAGCGAACTATTAACCCGCGCAGACGAGTTTGGTGTGCCTGTTACCCGCATTTTCCTTTGCCGGTTCCCTCAATGCAAAGACCCTGAATTTTCCGCTGTTCCCCTTGCTCTCAGAATCCTGATGTGTTAAAATTGGACTGTCATCCCCGGTGACAACGGTTGCCGGCCCCCTCCGGGTTACGATCCGGAGGGTTTTTTCGAGTCTCGTTATGAATCGTGTCGTATTCTTTATTGACGGCTTCAATGTTTATCATTCCGTCAAACAAGCCTCACACGATCAGGGTCTGAAGGGACGTGGAACCCGATGGTTGGATATTCCAGCCTTTTGTTCTTCGTTTCTTCCTCTAATTTCCAGAGATGCCTCCAAACACGCCATTCATTACTTTACAGCCTACGCCTCTCATTTGGTCGCATCCAATCCAGGTCTAACCGCACGACATCAATCTTATATTCGCTGTCTGGAATCTGCGAATGTCCAGATTGTCATTAGTAAATTCAAAGAGAAAAAATCACGCTGTCCTCATTGTGGGCAGGAGATTTTGAGGCATGAGGAGAAGGAAACGGATGTGGCGTTCGCAGTTCGCCTAATGGAAGCGGGTTTTTTTGATGAACTGGACACTGCCGTGCTGGTAAGTGGAGACACAGACCTGGCCCCCGCAGTGCGGGCCTTTCAAAAGGCGTTCCCTCAGAAGCGGATATGCTTCACCTTTCCCTACGGTCGAAAAAATAAAGAACTTGCCCAAATTGTTGGAGAGGGTAACTCTTTCAATATTCGTTCACAACGATACACGAAATATCAGTTCGAAAATCCCTGCATTCTGCCTAACGGCATGATAATTCCTAAGCCGGATGGTTGGTAAAGCGGTCGCTCTTCCTTCATCCTGTGCGGGGGTTCGGCAAGCCGTTCCCTCGCCCGTGCCGCCGGATTTTAGGTAATATTCCGGGGGCGCATCCGCCTGCGCCATCGTCGCACCCTGTCCGTTTTCTCTTCTTCCTCGTCCGAAAGAGGCATCCGCATGGCAGAAACTCTACGCTGGGGCATCCTCGGCCTCGGTGGCATCGCCCACACCTTCGCCAAAGGGCTGGCCGACTCCCAAACGGGCCAACTCGTCGCCGTGGGCAGCCGCTCCCAGGAGAACGCCGACCAGTTCGGCGCGCAGTACAACGTCGCCGCGCGTTATCCCACCTACGACGCTCTGCTGGCCGATCCCCAGGTCCAGGCGGTCTACATCGCGACGCCGCACCCGATGCACGTGGATTGGGCGATCCGCGCCGCCAACGCCGGGAAGCACGTCCTGTGCGAAAAGCCGATCACGCTCAATTACGCCGAGGCCATGTCGGTGATCGAGGCCGCCCGTCGCAACCAGGTTTTCCTCATGGAAGCCTTCATGTATCGGTGCCATCCGCAGACGCGGAAGCTGGCCGAACTTGTCCGCGACGGCGCCATTGGCGAAGTGCGGGTCATCCATACCACCTTCAGCTTCAACGGCGGCTTCCATCCCGAAGGACGCCTGCTGAACCCCGCTCTGGGCGGCGGCGGCATCCTCGATGTTGGCTGCTACTGCGCTTCCATGACGCGGCTCCTCGCCGGGTCAGCCATGGGTCAGCCCTTCGCCGATCCCACGGATGTACAGGCCGTCGGGCGCATCGGCGACGTGACTCATGTGGACGAGTGGACTGTCGCCAACCTGAAGTTTGATAACGACATCGTGGCGCAACTCTCCACCGGCGTCCTCGTCAACCAGGAAAGCGTCGTGCGCGTCTACGGCTCTGAAGGCTCAATCTTCATTCCCTCCCCCTGGTTCTGCGGCGCCGACGAGGACGGAACGCGACTGGTCCTTCAACGTAACGGCCAGCCGACCGAGCGCATTACGGTGGAGACCGACCGCAGCCTCTACGCGTATGAAGCCGACGCCTTTGCCGAAGGGGTGGCGACCGGCGCCGCGCCCTGGCCCGCCATGTCCCCCGCTGACAGCCTGGGCAACATGAAGACGCTGGATCGGTGGCGCAACGCCCTCGGCCTGACCTACCCCGCCGAGGCGCCCGAAGGTCAGACCTCGGCGCGGGGCGGTCAGCCCCTCGCGGCGCGTCCCGGTCACGCCATGACCTACAGCAAAATAGGGGGGATAGCGCTGCCCGTGAGCCGCATGGTGATGGGGACCATGCTCGAAGGCGCGCTGATGCGGGCCCCGCAGGCCAGCACCCTCTTCGACGACTTCATGGAACGTGGCGGCAACTGTTTCGACACGGCGCACGTGTATGGCTCCGAAGCCATCGTTGGAAACTGGGTCGCGCGGCGCGGCGTCCGGGAGAAGATCGTCCTCATCGCCAAGGGGGCGCACACGCCGTTCTGCACGCCGGAAGGCATTCTCCGCCAACTGGACGAGAGCCTGGGCCGCCTCCGGACCGATTACGCTGACTTGTATCTCATGCACCGCGACAACCTGGACGTGCCGGTGGGCGACTTCGTGGAGACGCTGAACGCGCTGCTGAAGGCGGGCCGCGTCCGCACCTTCGGGGGATCGAACTGGACGCTGGAGCGCGTACAGGCCGCCAACGACTACGCCGAAAGCAAGGGGCTGGTCGGCTTTGCGGCGGTGAGCAATAACTTCAGTCTGGCTCGCATGGTGAACCCCGTCTGGGGCGGCTGCGTCGCCTCCTCCGACGCCGAGTCGCGGGACTGGTTCACGCGGACGCAGACGCCGCTCTTCTCCTGGTCGAGTCAGGCGCGCGGCTTCTTCGTGAGAGGCGACCCGAACGACACCCGTGACGAGGAGCTCGCGCTCGGCTGGTACAGCGCCGACAACTTCGAGCGCCTGGCGCGCGTCCGGGAGATGGCGAAGCAAAAGGGCGTTCAGCCGATCACGCTGGCGGCGGCGTACGTCCTCAATCAGCCGTTCCCGACCTACGCGCTCATTGGGCCGCGCTCACCGGACGAGATGCGGTCCTCGATGGAGGCGCTGGAGATGACGCTCACGCCGGAGGAATTGCGCCACCTGAATCTGGAGTAAGCCCAGGTGCAGTATCTCAGGTCAGATTCAGAGTCAACCACTTACGCGGAGGGCCACGGAGGGCCACGGAGGGCCACGGAGAAACCCCTGGAAACCCCGGCGCCCCCGTAGGGAGGGTAAATCAGGGCGGAGCGCGTCGTTCCCGGAGGGAGGATAAGTCAGGGCGGAGCGCGTCGTTCCCGGAGAGGCTGCGGTATGTGGAAGTTTTTCGATCAGCGGGGGGCGTAATGGCCCTCACCATTATCACTCCGCTACCCTGCCGCTCGAACACTCCCTCGCCTCCCTCGCGCTTTTCTGGTTTACCAGGTCCTCTCATGGGTTTCTCCGTGGCCCTCCGTGGCTCTCCGCGTCCTCCGTGTAAGAGGATGACCCTGGAATAAACTTAGTAAGCCATTTCGTATTTCCGTTTCAACAGGAGTTCATCTGATGCCAAAAATCACGTTCATTGGCGCGGGCAGCCTCGGTTTTACGCGAGGCCTCGTGCGCGACATCCTCACCTTCCCCGAACTCGCGGGGTCCACCATCGCGCTGATGGACATTGATCCCGAACGGCTGGCGTTCGCCAAAACGGCGTGCCAGCGCATCGTGGACGCCGGGCAGTACCCCGCTACCGTTGAGGCGTACACCGACCGGAAGCAGGCCCTCGAAGGGGCGGACGCCGTCCTGTGCACCATCCTCGCCGCGCCGATCAGCGTCTGGCGCCACGACATCGAAATCCCCAAGAAGTACGGCGTGGACACCAACGTCGGCGACACGCGCGGCCCCTCCGGCGTCTTCCGCTTCCTCCGCACCATCCCGGTCATGCTCGACATCTGCCGGGACATGGAAGAGGTCTGCCCCAAAGCGATCTTCCTGAACTACACCAACCCGATGGCGATGCTCTGCCGCGCCATGCAGGAGGTGAGTTCCATCCCGATTTCCGGCCTCTGCCACAGCGTGCAGGGGACCGCGATGATGCTCGCGGGCTGGATCGGCGCGCCGTATGAGGAGATCACCTACACCTGCGCGGGGATCAATCATCAGGCGTTCTACCTCGACTTCAAGCGCAACGGCGAGGATGTCTACCCGCAGATTCGCGCGGCGGTGGAGAAGCCGGACATCTACAACGAGGAGATCGTCCGCAACGAGATGTTCAAACAGTTCGGCTACTACGTCACCGAATCGAGCGGGCACAACTCGGAGTACAACGCCTGGTTCCGCAAGCGCCCCGACCTGATCGAGCAGTACTGCACGCACGGCACGGGCTGGAACCCCGGCGTGTACGCCTACATCCTCAACGAGTACCTCCAGCGTGAGGACCATTGGCGCGACGAGGTGAAGGGGTGGCTGGCGAAGGACGAGCCGATGGACCTGAAGCGCGGCCACGAGTACGCCGCCTCGATCATCAACGCGTACTGCGGCGACGGCGCTCTGTTCGAGTTCAACGGGAACGTGCGGAACTTCGGCCTGATTGACAACCTGCCGGAAGGCTGTTGTGTGGAGGTTCCCGTGCTGGCGAGTCGGCGCGGCATTGACCCGATTCACGTGGGGGCGCTGCCGAAGCAGTGCGCGGCGCTGGTCAACATCAGCGCCAACAACGAGGAGATGGCGGTGGAAGGGTCACTGACGGGCAACCCGGAGATGATCTTCCACTCGATCTGCTACGACCCGCTGACGAGCGCGGTCCTCTCGCTGGGCGAGATTCGGGAGATGGTGAAGGAGATGTTCGCGGTGAACCGGGAATATCTGCCGCAGTTCAAATCGCTCGACTTCTGACGCTTCGACATCATCTCCATGGCGATCCGCCCCGCCTGAGGGACTTCGGGCGGGGCGGTTTCATGGGGTATCATCAGAGGGGAGCGTGGAAGCGCCGAGGACGCCGACCGCAGGATGTCTCTGTCTAAGGAGAGGCCATTGTCTCAAAAGTTGATTCTGGAGCTGTCGGACGAAATCGCCGAAGCGCTGGACCAGGCGGCCCGAAGCGAACGCCTCTCCCTGGAAGACGTGAGCGCTCGGATACTGGAGGAGTGGCGCTGGCGGCGGCGATTCCCCCTGCTGGAATTCCGGGACTTTAATGGAGAGCGTCACGCCTGTGTCAGAGATCGGCTTCAGGTGTGGCAGGTGATCATGGTCGCCAGGGAGTGCGGGATGGACGCGGACCGGACGGCGGAGCGCCTCGGACTGGAACCGGAACAGGCGCAGGCCGCGCTGGCGTTTTACGCGGCGAATCCTCACCCGATTGACGAGGCGCCTGGGGAGAATCAGCCGGAGTTGTCGCGCGTGAAGGCGCTGTTCCCTTCACTGAACGTGATGATTCTACCCCCGGAATGAAGCTCCTCACCGACGAGCATATCTCTCCAAAAGTGGCCACGGAAGCGCACGCCAAACGTCCGGGTTGTCCCATCATCAGCATTCAGGTCTGGCGCGCCGGGGCGCTCCTGGGCAAGTCGGACGATCAACTGCTCCTGGCCGCAGAGGAGGACGGTTGGACCCACGTCACGTATGACCAGAAGACCATCCTTCCCCTGTTGGCGGAATGGGACCGGAGGGGGCGGAAACACTGTGGCGTCGTCTTCGTGGATCAGCGCACCGTGGCGCCTGGCGACATTGGCGGCCTCGTGCGGGGACTGCTTCATATGTTGGAAAATGAGGAGGGGCGGGACTGGGCAGATCGCGTGGGGTATCTCACTCGTGGAGAGTGATGGAGAGGGTCGCGGTGAACCGGGAGTATCTGCCTCAGCTCAAATCGCTCGACTTCTGACGCTTCGACATTACCCTGAGGGTGATCGGCCCCGCCTGAGCGACTTCGGGCGGGGCGGACCCTTATCAGAAGAAGGCCGCTCTGTCACTCCCCATTCCCAGGCGACATTTTCTTTATTCATCCGCCGTGAGCGTCACAACGGCGTCGCGCAGGGGCGACTCTGGCGGGAGGAGGTTGGAAATGGCTCGGTCGAAGGTGACCAGGCGACCGTCATGGCTCAGAGCCAGACTTAACAGGTAAGCATCGGTGACCTGGCGATGTCCCGTGATGCGGGCGAAGGGGAGTTTCCATTCCTCGGTCCATGAAAGAGAATCGGGCCAGAACTCATGGCGCCCATACTGAGTGATGCGCTCCAGCAAAGCCCGCGATTCCTCCGGTGATACCGCATCCTCAATAATCCTCGGGTTGGAGGAGAGACGGATAAAACCGGTCTGAGTCAGGGGACAGGTCGCCCAGCCGTGATCGGCGTTCCCGGCGAACCAGCGTCGCGCCGTGAGGTGGTGTACGTGATGCGGCCATGCCGCCGCCACGAGGAGATTGAGGTCCGGCAGGGCGAGGCTCATGACTCCTCTTCCGAACGGCGGACATCTTCCGGGGTTAGCGGGCGCGCCTCAGGGCGGACGCGAAAGGTGGGAAAGGCGTCGTCCGGGAGTTGAGCGCTTTCACGCTCCAGACCGCTTCGGATGAGCTGCGAGAGAGCCTGCTCCAATGAGAGGGATCGGGCGCGGGCGAAATTGCGAACGGCGTCGAGCGCATCGTCTTCGAGGGCAGGAATTGGTCTCATAACGGAAGCGTACAACCGCCCCGGCGCGGTGTCAACACTGTGAATAAAAAAAGACGCAGGGGAAGCGACCGACTCCCTGAAGAGATTCATCCAGTCGTTCCGCTACGACCTGCTGACGAGATGACCGAGGGCGCGCAAAAGCCCTGATTCCTTCACCAGCTGGCGGGGCGCGTGACTGCGCCATGCCTCGATGAGCAGGCCGCGCAGCTCCTCCGGCTCCACTTCCGCAAGCCGCACCAGCACGGCGGGATAGCCGTTGTCATGCGCCTCGGTGAAGAAGACCCGCCCGGCCAGGGCGAGCAGCGTTTCCTTCCTGCGGTCGCTTTACGAACGTATGCCGAACGATCCGCATGATGCGCTTTCCCTCGTCCTGCCGTCTCATCTCCTTTCATGAAAAGGCCCTGGTTAAAAAAACCGCCATTGAATGGCTCTGCGCCATTTCGTGTGACACCGACCAACCTTCAGTATATCGTGAAGGAACGCAAGGAGTTCGTGAGAGGTGTTCTATTCTGTCGAGCAAACGCCGGTAGACCTCAAAAGAAAGATTACCACCACACGAAGTGGCGCAGAGCGCATTTAATTCCGAGAGTCAAAGTCCGTTGGCGCGACGGTCACGTTTGCGGCGGGCAAAGCAGCAGTCGGATACGAACCGTCGCGCCTTCGCCGACCTTGCTCTCGATACTCATCCCGCCCCCGTGGGCTTCGACGATGCTCCGGCAGATCGCCAGACCCAGACCGGCGCCACCCGTGCCGGCGGATCGTGCCGCATCCACCCGGTAGAATCGTTCGCCGAGGCGCGGCAGATGTTCCGGCGCGATGCCTTCGCCGGTATCCGTCACCGTTACGGTCACGCTCTCCGCTTCGACGCTCGCGGACACTGTGACGGTCCCTTCGGGGGGCGTATGCCGAACCGCATTCTCCAGCAGGTTGGTAAACAACCGGGTCAGCTCCGAGCCGCTGCCCGCCACCATGAGGTCCGGGGCGAGGGACTCCAGGAGGATGCGGGGCCGATCCGGGCGCGCCACCGCCTCCACGGCCTCCTCCAGCGCTTCAAGCAGGCACACCGGTCCCCCATCACGAGCCAACCCGCCGGCGTCGGCTCGCGCAAGGAAGAGCAGTTCCTCCACAATCCGGCCCTGCCGACCGGCGGCGGCGTCAATCCCGGCGAGGAATTCGCGATAACGGTCCTCAGGCCAGGGGTGTTCGAGGGCCATGCTGGTGTTCGCCTTGATGATTGAGAGCGGCGTGCGCAGCTCGTGGGAGGCGTCGGCGGTGAACCGGCGCTGGCGGTCGAACGCCTCTTCGAGCCGCGCCAGCATCGCGTTGATGGATACCGCCAGCTCGGAGAACTCATCCCGGCCCGACACCGGCAGTCGTTCGGAAAGATCGCTCGCACCCAGCCGCGCGGCCGTCTCGGCGATCTCTCGAACGGGGCGGAGCGCGCGGCCGGTCAGAAAGGCGCCCCCCAGGCCGGCGGCGAGCAGGCCGAACGGCGCGAGAGCGAGGAGTGTGGCCGTTAGCTCTTCCAACTCCCGATAAACGCCGTCGAGCGGATAGACGAGTTGCAGCACCCGGTCCACCTGGCCCTGTCGCACGATGGGCATCGAGAGGACCCGCACCGGAGCGCCGTGATCCACGACGGTGGAGTAGACCGTCCGTCCGGTGAGGGAGCGGACGAACGAGGGGCGATCCCAGGGTTCCTCGCGGGGCGCTCCGGCGTGACCGGCGGCCGGGTCGCGGGGGAGGAGGCGCGGCGGGAGCGGGGGCAGCGCGAGTTTCGATCCGGCGAGAGAACCTTCGGCGGGGGCGGTCATCGGGTCGAGCAATCGGGACGGGCCGCTGGCGCGGGAGGTGAGGATGACCGGAGCCTGCTCGGCGAGGGGCCGCTCAGCGTGCGCCCGCTCGGCGAGGGTCCGGTCCACCGTTGCGAGCCGGTCGGCCTGAACTTTATAGCGCACCACGCCGCCCATCGCTCCCAGAATGAGGGCGAGCGCGGCCACATTCCACAGCGTCATCCGCAGCCGGACCGTGCCCCATCGGGGGAGAGGGCGG
>JBBRGS010000100.1:0-13111 GCA_038240635.1 Armatimonadota bacterium | reverse complement strand
CCGTCCACCACGGCCCCCAGGTGGATGTCCGGCTTCGGGTCGCCGTGGAAGTCGCTGCCGCCGGTCTTCGCCAGGCCGAGGCGGTCGCACACCGCTTCGAGCCGCCGCGTCTCCTCCGGGGAATGGTTCGGGTAGTACGTCTCGACGCCGCCCAGCCCCAGCGCCGCCAGCCGCTCGATCTCGGCTTCGAGGCCGTCGCCCATGCCGAGCGAAAATGGGTGCGCCACCACCGCCACTCCGCCCGCCTCGCGCAGGAGGGCGATGGCCTCCTCGTCGGTCATCTTGATTTTGGGGACGTGGCACGGGCCGCCGTCGGCCAGGTAACGATCAAACGCCTCCTGGGTCGTCTCCACCAGCCCCTTGCGCTTCAGGGCGAGGGCCATGTGGGGCCGCGCGATGAGGTCGCTGCCCGCTTCGGTGCGCACCTCGTCCCACGTCACATCGAGGCCGTGCGCCCGCATCTTCTCCACCATCAGCCGGTTGCGATTGGCGCGATACTCCCGCAGGTAGACGAGGCGGTCGGAGAGGGCGGCGTTATCGGCGTCAAAGTCGTAGCCGAGGAGATGAAAGCGGCCAGGGTGACTCACGGCGAGCTCCACGCCGTTCACCACCTCCACGCCGAACGCCTCCCCGGCCTGCCGGGCTTCGGGCAGACCGGCGAGCGTATCGTGATCGGTGATGGCGAGGGCGCTCAGCCCCCGGTCGGCGGCGAGGCGGACCAGTTCGGTGGGCGACAGCGTGCCGTCGGAGGCGGTGGTGTGCGCGTGAAGGTCAACTCCAGGCATTAGACGACGGCTACTTTCCGGGGGAGGCGGGAGCGGGAGCGGGGACGGGGGACGCGGGAAGTACAGGCTTCTCGGCGAAGGGACGGAGATGCCCCCCTTTGCGAAGAGCGGCCACGGCGCCGGGCGCGTCGGCGACGGAGCCGACGGCTTTCGGGAGCGGGATCAGGCGCCACTCGTTCACCACGGTGGTCGCCTCGCCAGGGCGCAGCGTCACCATCGGCCCCACGACCTCCATCTCGGTGTACGGCAGGACCTTGTCGTTCGTGTACACCTGCGCCACCGACTCCTCGTCGGGATAGGAGCGCCCGGGCAGGCGGCGGGGGAATCGCATGACGAACGCCTGTCGCCCTTTGAGCCACGCCATCCAGCCGGAATCGGTGTCGGCGCCCCACTTGAGCGGCTCGCCCAGGTTATGCAGGATCATCAGGTCGCCGTGCTTGCTCCAGGCTTTGCTCGCCTTCGCCTTGTCGTCGTAGAAATGGATGCCGTTCGGGAAGCGGCTGCGCGGGTTGAGCGGCGTGGCGACGATCCCGGCGGCGTCCACCTGCGCGATGCCCCAGACGCTCCACGCCACGGGCGCCGTGTTCATCGGGAGGGCGCGCATGGTCTGGACGAGGCGGAGGCGCCCCGTTTGGGGATCGAGGCGGAGGTGGCGGGTGAAGGCGATGCCGGACGCGCGGCTCTCCTGGCCGATGATGACCATGCCGTAGAGGCGGCCGTTCCTCATCCACGGGGTCACAGTGGCGGGCGCGGCGTCGAGTTGGGAATCGGGCGGCCAGCCCCATCGGCTTTGCGGCGCGGGCCAGTTTTTGAAGCCGCCGGTGTTCCACCACTGTTTTGGGTCGGAGGGGCGCGGCTTCCCCAGTTCCGCCGGATTGTTCCAGAGCGGGCCTACGCCGTGCCGGGAGTACTCCATAATCCGCCCGCCGAGCGCGGGGGCCACCACCACGCGATACGGCCCCGCCACGAGCGCCCGGCAGCCGTCCCAGCCGCGATAGTTCACTGTTTGGAGGCGCAACGCCGGGGCCGTGCGCGTCGCTCCCCATGCGACGGAGGCGCCGCACGCGGCGAGGAGAATCAGGGGAGTCGTTCGTTTCATCGGGCAGCCTCCACAGTGCGGGCGGGAATCGGGACGTTCGGCGCCGCTACTCCTTCATCGGGCGCGCGGCCTTCCAGCAGTCCGGCCTCTCCCATAATCCGGCGGAGTTCGGTGCGGCTCTCCGGCGTCAGGGGCAGCGCGGGAGGCCGGGGCCGGTCGCACGGTATCCAGCCGCGCAGGCTGAGCGCCGCCTTGACGACCGCGGCGCCGCACGGGTCGAGAGCGTAGGCGTCGAGCAGGCCGCTGAGGATCGTCATGGTGCCCCGCGCGAGGGCGTGGGCGCCGTCGTGCCAGGCGTTCCAGAGTTGAACGAGGAGTTCCGGCGCGAAGTTAGCGGTGGAGGTCACGAAGCCGTCCAGCCCGGCGTTGAGGGCGAACAGCGAGAGGTCGTCGTGGCCGGAGAGGACGCTGAAGCCGTCCCGGCCCTGTTTCACGTGGTGAACGAGGCGGCGCATATGAGTGGCGCTGTCGAGGGTGTCCTTCACGCCGAGGATGTTGGGGCGGTCGTCGGCGAGGCGGGCGATGAACTCCGGCGAGAGATTGACGCCCACGTGATGCGGATAGTTGTAGAGGAGCGTGGGGAGCGCGGTCGCCCCCGCGATGGCGGTGAAGTAGGCGTAGAGGTGACGCTCGGAGAAGACCCAGTAGTACGGGCCGATGGCGACCACCCCGTCGGCGCCGGCGCGCTCGGCTTCACGGGTGAGGGCGACGGCGGTCGCGGTGGAGGTGTCCCCCACGCCGACCAGCAGCGGGACGCGGCCCCTCACGAACCGGGCGCTCCACCGGATGATCTCGGTGCGCTCCTCCACGGTGAGGTGCTGCGCCTCGCCGGTGCTGCCCAGCGCGAAGAGGCCGTGAACCCCCGCCGCGATGAGGCGATCCACCAGCCGCTCATTGGCGTCCCAGTCCACCGAACCGTCCTCGTGGAAGAGCGTCGCCGTGGGAACAATCACGCCGTGAAAACGGGTCAACGGTTCTCCTTTCCGCCTCATGGCCGAACCCGGCCCAAAGGACGCCTGTAAAAGTGATGGCGCCGCGCCGCGCGGGCGGTCACGTCTCAGGATAGCAGCCGGTCGGCGCCCGAATCCATGCCGCCGAAAAAGGGGCGCTTCAGCCGCCGACAATGCAGCGCCTCAGCCGCCGACAATGCAGCGCCTCAGCCGCCGACACGGCGCTTCAGCCCGCAACGACGCGGCGCAGGAGGAGGATCACGTCGCTGACGGTGACGCGCCCATCGCCGGAGGAACCGGGGGCGGACTCCGGCGCGAGATCGGCGGCGAGGAAGCGGCGGCGGTTGAACGGGTCCAGCCCCGTCACGAGGCGGAGCGCGGCCACGGCGTCGCCCACGGTGAGGCGGCCATCGTCGTCCACGTCGCCGGGGAGCGGCGCCGCGCCGGGCAGATCGGCGGCGAGGACCTGGTTCAGCCCTTCGTCGGCGATGAGGAGGCGGCCCCCGTCGTCCAGAGCGAGACCGGTGGGGCGCGAGACGGTCGGCGGCGCAAGGAACGCCTCCATCGGGCCGTTTGGCGGCAGGCGATACACGACGCCCGCATCCGGGGCCGCGACGTACAGGCTTCCATCCCGCGCCACGACGATAGAGGACGGCAGGGCGCGGCTACGTGGCGGCTCCTCGTCGCCGGGGCTCGAAAACTCAAGGGCGACCGAGCGGCCCTTCGGTGTCCAGCGCGTAACCCGTCCCGCGCCATACTCGGCTACGAGAAGCGCTCCGTCCACATCGGCGGCGAGGCCATACGGCGCTGCGAAGCCGCTCGCCAGCATGGTCAGGTCGCCCGCGTCGGAGATGCGGAGGATGCGCCCGGTCCCCATCTCGCTCACGAGAACACTTCCCTCTTGCCGCAGCAATCCCGCCGGGTAGAGGAGAGGCGTCGCGGAGGCCGGGCCGCGAAGCGCCGCGCTCTCCTGACCGTCGCCTGCGGGGGCCATGAGGTCCGCCCCGTCACGCCATTCCAGCAGACGCTGCCCCTCGCCGTCCGCGATGAGGATGCCGTTCCCCATCGCCGCCAGCGCGAGCGGGAATCCCACCTGTCGCCGGTTCCATGTGGGGTCCATGGGCGCGGAGCCATCTCCGGCCACGGTCACGATGAGGCCGCCGGGAGGGATGCGGCGCACGCGGCGATTGCCCCCATCGGCGATGAACAGGGAGCCGTCCGCGCCGAGCGCCACCGCCTGAGGCCGGTTCAGTTGCGCCCGCAGGGGAGAGCCGCCGTCGCCGAAGAAGCCCGCCGCGCCCGTCCCCGCGAGGACTTCCACCGCCGCGTGGCATGGGGCCGTCCGGTTCAGCGTCGCCAGCGCGAGAAGGAGCGCGGGGAGCCATCGGGGCGGGAGGCGGAGTGGAAGGACGGGCGTCATGCGGCGCTCCCTGGTCGCGGCGCTACGGCCCGGGCGTCTCGAAGGTGAGGCCGTCATACCCCAGCGCGATGCCGGGCGGCAGTTCGGCGTTGGTCGTCGCGTGGTCCACATCGTGCGTCAGGTGCGTGAGCCACGTTTGGCGCGGCTGGAGGATTTGGGCGACCTCCACGGCCTGCTCAATGTTGAAGTGGGTCGGGTGCGGGCGAGGCCGCAGCGCGCCCAGCACGAGGGCGTCGAGGTTGCGGAGGAGGTCCATCGAGGCGTCGGGGATGGCGCTCGCGTCGGTGACGTAGGCGAAGCCACCGATGCGATAACCGAAGATGGGCAGCTGGCCGTGGAAGATCGGAATCGGCGTCACGGCGAGGGCGCCGAGGGTGAACGGGCCTGTGACGGGTCGCATGTCCAGCGACGGCTTGCCGCCTCCCGTCTGGGTGTCGGTGAAGACGTAGGAGAAGATGCGCCGGATGTCCTCGAGGGTGTCCGCCGCGCCGAAGATCGGCATGGGCGCCTGCTGGAGGAAGTTGAAGCGCCGCACGTCGTCCAGCCCGAAGATGTGGTCGGCGTGGGCGTGCGTGAAGGCGACCCCATCCAGGCGGGTGAGGCCGCGTTCGAGCGCCTGAAGCCGCATCTCCGGCGGGGTGTCTATCAGCAGGCTGGTCCGGTCGTCGCGGACCCACGCGCTGGTGCGATACCGGCGATTGCGGGGATCGGGGGAGACGCAGACCGGGCAGTCGCACGCGATAACGGGGACGCCGGTGGAGGTGCCGGTGCCCATGAGTGTGATCTTCACGGGAATACGAGTTCGCTGCGAGGCCGCTGGTTCCTTCCGCCCTGAAGCAACCCCTTACACGGAGGACGCGGAGGAACACGGAGGGCCACAGAGAAACCCCGGAGGATTGAAGGGACTGAAGGGACAGAAGGGACTCAGGGGGAGCGCCTCAGCGTCTCATGGTGTGAACTGGCGCAATAAGCCTGTGGAGCCGAACAGCCAGGCGCTTTCTACGGCTGGGCCAGCGGCGGAAGGCCTTCGCGGCGGCGGAACTCGTTCATCGTGGCGAGGCAGCCGCGCTCCATCGGCCACTCCGGTGTGAAGCCGAGCTCCTCGCGCGTCAGCGAGTCGTCGCACTTCCAGACGATGCCGACGGTTCCGCCCTGAAGATCAATCGAGGCGTCCGGGACGATCCGCTTCACATACTCCACCACTTCGCGCACCGGGCGGATGTCGCACCGGGTGTTGAAGATTCGCGTGGAGACCGACTCCACGTCCAGCGCCCGCACGATGAGCGACGCGGCGTCCTCCACATACTCCCAATCCACCACGTCGTCACCGTACAGGGCCACGCTGGGCTGACCCAGGGCGGGCTTCTCCATCAGGGCGGTGGCGAACGCGCTCACCCCGCGCATCCGGCCCACGCCGTACGCCGCCGTGAACCGAAACCCGATGCTATCCACGCCATACGCCGTGTGGTAATGCTTCGCCAGCGTCTCCTCCAGCGACTTCAGCCCGGCGTACACGGTGCGCGGGCGGTGCGGCGCGTCGTTCGTCACATATTCGTCGGCGTGGTCCTCCGGCGCCCCGAAGACGGCCACGCTGCTCGCCCAGACCATGCGCCGCAGGTTCAGCGTGCGCGCCGCTTCCAGCAGATTGACGAATCCGTCGCCCATCACCTGCACGGCGAGCGGCGGATTCTCGTTGCACGACGGGATGAGGAGCGATGCGAGATGCACGAGATCCGTGACGCCGTGCTCCTGGAGGGCGCGGAACAGGTGAAGCGGGTCCCGGATGTCGCCGCGCAGCAGGGTGACGGAGGCGGCCTCTTCGGGCGTGAGGACCTGATCGAACGAGTTCCGGTCGGGCATCTGATCGTAAGCGATCACGCGGTCGCCCCGGCGCGTCAGCCGTCGCACGACATAAGAGCCGATGAAGCCGGTGCCGCCCGTGACCATGATGGTGGCCATGCGCTCGCTCCTTTCGCGGGGGAAGGGTGGTTCTCGCCGTCGGGGCGTCCCCTAATTGAGTTTGGGGTGGAAGCGACTGACTCCTGCCGCCTGCGAGGATTGGATTGGGCCTTAAGCCTGGGGGATTACGGGCCGTGTGTACTTACTGTCACACCCCAAAGTGACTCTCATCGGCAGATTTGTGGTGTACTAGTGGAACAAAGGGTCAGGGAACCAGTTTTTCGGCTTCGGCCGCATCCGTCCTTCCCTACTTCCCCGGAGCCAGCCATGATGAAGCGCCCTGAACAACGTGTGATTATCTCAGTGCCCGATCTTTCCCTGCGGCGTCGCATTACGCAGATCGTGGAGCGCGCCGGACTGGCTCCCGTCTACCTGGATCATCTGGCGCGCCTGACGCCGGATCGGGATATTCTGATCCTGCAAACCTCCGTCAGCGTGGAGCGCCTCCACCAGGCGATCTATCATCTCTACCTCGCCTCCCCGCGCGACGGCATCCTCGCCATCATCGGCCTGGTCACCGGTGAGCAGACCGGCGAGAAGCCGACCGTCGGCTTGTGGCTGGTCAATAAGAACGCCGAGCTGGTGGCGTTCCTTCAGCCCGAACGAGGAGCGCTGATCACCGCGCTGCCTCCACTCCTGGAACGCCTGGCGACCACGCGCGACGTGAACGCTCTCATTGCCGGGCGCACGCCGGACTACTCGCTGCCCCTGCCCCGCTGAATCACCTCACCCTGCGCGTCAGCCTTATCGGACTTTACTCCTCCGGCTCGATATGCAGCGTCTTCTCGTGGGTGTAGAGCGCCTTGCCGGGACCCGCGCCGCGCGGCTTCCTCACATACTTTTTGAGGGTGTAGTCCACCGGCGTCACCCCGGAATGCTTCGATTCGCTGTGGGCGGCGGCGATGCGCGCGGCTTCCACCAAAGTGCGTTGCGGGACGGCTTCGGGGCGCTTCGCCGTGCGGATGACGACGTGCGCCGAAGCCGCCGCGCGCACGTGCAGCCACCAATCTGTGGGGGAAGCGAGCCGGGAGGTGAGCGTGTCGTTTCCCTGCTGATTCTCGCCATACCAGATTTCCCAGCCGTCGCTGGAGACCGTGCGGCGAACTCCTGGCGCGGGGCGGCGCGACTCCTCCGAGGTGGTCTCGGACCCCGGCGCGGCGTGAGGGGCAAGGTCTCCGGCCAGGCGTTCCAGCGTCTCGCGGTCGGCGCCGGGCAGCGCGTCGAGAAGGCGTTCACCCTCGGCGATGTGGCGTTCGGCCTCGTGGAGGCGTTCCCGGAGGATCGGCTCGCTCGCTTTGGCCTTGCGGTGGCGGCGGAAGTACGCCTCGGCGTTCTCGCGCGCGGAGAGGGTCGGATCGAGGGCAATCGTCAACGGCGCCATGTCCGCCTCATAGAAGTTGGGGAGCGCCGCCGACTCCGCGCCGCGTTCGAGGGCGTGCGCGTTCGCCTGAAGCAGTTCGCCTTTGACGCGCAGATCGTCAGCGGCGAGGGCGTGGTCCAGCCCGGCCTGAATCTCCCTCATGCGACGGCGTTCCCGCTCCAGAGTCGCCTCCAGCCGGGCGCGCACTTCGTCACGTAACTCTTCCAGGGGCGTGACGCGCTCGCCGACGCCGCGCGCCGCCTCCAGCGCGAGACTCATGGCGGGCGCGGGGTCCTGCCGGTCAGGTGGAAGGGTGCGACAGTCGAAGGCCCAGGCGTCGGTCGGTTCCCCGGTGGCGTTCAGCAGGACGGTGGGAGTGAATCGCTCCTGGCGTACGTCCTCCATCAGGGCGAGCAGAGCGTCCGCCACGTCGTCGGGCCGGGGGGACACCGCACGAGCCAAAGCCTCCGCCGCGAAGAAGGGGCCGACGTTCCCCAGCCGCTTCACGAGGGCCGACGGCGCGAGGGAGGCGACTCCGTCGAGGGCCGCGCGGACCTCCTCCGGCGCCGCGAGGAGCGGATCAGGTTTTGGCGTCGGCGGCGGGGGCAGGTAGCGGCGGGTGGGCAGCAGTTCGCGGACCCGGTTGAACCGGGCGCTGACGTGTTTCAGGCAGTCGAGGATGAGGCCGCCGTCGTCCACGAGGACGAGGTTGCTGTGCTTACCCATCATCTCGGCGTGGAGGAGGCGTTCGCCGTCGGAGCGCAGAAAGCGCAGTGTCACCACCCGCTCCAGGCCGTTCTGTTCCACGGCGATCAGCCGCGCGCCCTCCAGATGTTTCCGCAAGACCATGCAGAACTGCGGCGGTTCCGGCGGATTGGGTGGCGCCGCGCTCACAAAGTGGCACCGAAACGCCTGCGGGTCCGCCGACACGAGCCACAGCAGCCGACGGCCGCCCGCGCGCAGATGGAGGAGGACCTCCAGCGGCGAGGGCTGATACACCTTCACGACCTGGGCGTCGGACGCCTCGCGGCGGAGTTCGGCGGCGACGGCGGCGACGACAACGCTGTCAAACGGCATGAGAAGACCGGGGCGATGAGGCGGCGCCCCAGCGGGGAGGCCGGGACACCACTGGAAGAGGTTTGAGCGCCGGAATGTGGCGGTAAAACAACAATGAAGTCATACTGCGAGGGGGCACGGATGAAGTTTGCGATGGAACTGCGGATGCGTCCGGACGGCGCGCCGGTGGTGACAGTGGGAGGGACCCTCGACCTGTCCAACGCCCCTCGCCTGCGCGGCGAACTGCGGCGCCTCATTCAGGAGGACCACGCCAAGGTGATTGTGGACCTTGATGCGCTGGATTATATAGACAGCAGCGGTCTCGGCGTGCTGGTGGGCGCGCTGGCCCGTATCCGCGAGCGGAATGGCGACCTTCCGATTGTGGTGTCCAACCCGCGCATCCGCCGCATATTTGACGTGACCAAGCTGGCGTACGTCTTCCCGATGCACCCGACACAGGACGCCGTGCCGTAACCTCACGAGCGAAATGAGAGCCAGGTTGCGCCCCTTTGAACGGCGCGGGAGCGGTTATGCTTTCGTCCTGCGCCGCCGGATGCGGAGTCGCCGCAGCGGTCGGTGAGGCGCGGCTCCCAGGGGAGGCAGGGGCGCGTCCTCTTCGGCTTCGGAGAGTTCGAGCGGCGCGGCGTCGGTCGGTTCAGGCGCGTCGTCCCCCTCGTCGTCCACTTCCTCGATGAGGTCCTCTGGGGCGTCCTCTTCGGGGTCCACGATTTCCACGCGGAGGACTCCCGCCGCGCGCTGCCGAGAAACGTTGCCGAGGATGCCGTTCACGAAACGGCCCGAATCTTCGGTGCTGTACTCCTTGGCCAGTTCCACCGCTTCGTTGATGGCGACCTGTTCCGGCACGCCTTCCTCGAAGAGCATCTCCCATGAGGCGAGGCGCAACACGTTGCGGTCCACGTTCGCCAGGCGGTCGAAGGCCCAGTCTTCGGCGAAGGCTTCCAGCATCCGGTCAATCTCGCGGAGGTGCTGAGCGGTGCCCCGCACGAGCGTGTGAGCGTAGGCGACCGCCTGGGGGGACGCTTCGCCGATCTCCTCGTCCAGCTCGAACTCTTCCAGCGTCTCGGAGACGGGGACGCGACCGAGGTCCACCTGAAACAGCAGTTTCAGGGCGAGTTCGCGGGCGGCGTGGCGTTGGTTACGGAGTTGAGTCATCGGCGGCTTCCGTGTTCCCTGTTCCTCGCGCCCTTAGCTGACCCCGAATTGCTTCGGGAGGAACGAGAGATCGGCGGCGCCGGCGCGGAAGACCGGGTTGGCCAGAATTTTACGGTGGAAGGGGGCGGTCGTCTTCAGGTCCCCCGCTTTGAACTCCATGAGCGCGCGGTCCATGCGGGCGATGGCCTCGTCGCGGTCGGCGCCGTGGGTGATGATCTTGGCGAGGAGGGCGTCGTAGTAGACGGGGACATCGTAGCCGGGATAGAGGTGCGTGTCCACCCGCACGCCGGGGCCGCCGGGCAGCAGAAGCGTCGTCACCGGGCCGACCGACGGGGTGAAGTTGCGGTCGGGGTCAGTGGCGTTGATGCGGCATTCGATGGCGTGGCCTTCAAAGCGGACTTCGTCCTGGCGCAGGGGCATCGGTTCTCCGGCGGCGACGCGGATTTGCAGCTTCACGAGGTCCAGCCCGGTGACGGCTTCGGTGACGGGGTGCTCGATCTGGATGCGGGTGTTCATCTCCATGAAGTAGAAGTCGCTGTTCGGTTCGAGGAGGAATTCCACCGTTCCGGCGTTGGTGTAGTTCCCCGCGCGGGCGATGGCGAGGGCGGTCTCGGCGATGCGGCGGCGGAGGTCCGGGGTGAGGCCGGGGGAGGGACTCTCTTCGAGGAGTTTTTGGTTACGGTGCTGGATCGAGCAGTCGCGTTCGCCCAAATGGAGCAGCGCGCCATGTTCATCGCCGAAAACCTGGATTTCGACGTGCCGGGGGTTCACAATGCGCTTTTCGAGGTACACATCGGGGTTGCCGAACGCCGCGCGGGCCTCGTTCTGCGCGAGGGGGAAGCCTTCCAGCAGTTCCTCCTCGTCGTCCACGAACCGGATACCCTTGCCGCCGCCGCCCGCCGCCGCCTTAATCGCCACCGGGTAGCCCAGGTCCCTGGCGATCCGCAGCGCATCCCCTTCGGTGGGGACCGGCTCCTCGGTGCCGGGAATGAGCGGCAGCCCGGCGGCCTTCACCACGGAGCGGGCCTTCGACTTCTCGCCCATCAGCGCGATGGCTTCCGGCGACGGGCCGATGAATTTCAGGTGATGCATCTGGCACGCCTCTGCGAAGGAGGCATTCTCCGCGAGGAAGCCGATGCCGGGATGCACCGCCTCCGACTCGGTGATGAGGGCGGCGCTGAGGATGTTCGCCTGATTGAGATAGCTGTCCGTGCCTGACGGCGGCCCCACGCAGAGGGCTTCGTCGGCGAGGCGCACGTGCAGGCTGTCCCGGTCGGCCTGGGAGTAGATGGCGACAGTGGCGATGTCGAGTTCGCGGCAGGCGCGAATGACCCGCACCGCTATTTCGCCGCGCGTGGCGATGAGGATTTTAGAGAACATAAAGCGGTGAGGAGGGGCGAAAAACCCCTAAAGTCGTTCGTGGCCGGGTGTGACGCAATGGACCTGCCCGGTGCGGGGGTCGTAGATGTAAGGCCGACCGCTGACGGGGCACGCTTTCATCGAGTCGGGGAGGCCATGCACGCTTTGCAGGCTCTGTGGCGGCGGCGTTCCTTCGTCCATCTGGCGGTCCATCACGATGGCCTGGCGAATCTGATCGAGGTTATTCTTGCACTCGACGGCTTTGGCCTGATCCTCCGCCGCGCCGAGGGTCGTCTTTTTGTCGGAATGGACCATCGCGTTGTGCGCGAGCTCCTCCTTCTCCGACGGACGATTCCCGTTGTGCCGGAAGAAGAAGACCCAGACGAGCAGCCCAATGAGAGCCACGCTGACCAGCAGCGCGATGAGGCTGGCCTGCCCCGACTCCCCGCGTACCCCCGGCGCCCGGACGCGTTGCCGGACGCGAGCGGCGCGCTCCCCCATTGTGGCGCGGACCCCCCCCTGAGGGGAAACGGGATGAGGCGGAAGCCCCGGTTGTGGAGTCATTCGGAAGTCTCCAGGCGCAGCGTGACGATCTTCTTTGGGGGAAGGGTGAGCGTGACGGCGCCGTCGGTGACAGGAAGGTCCAGGAAGGTCCAGGAAGGTCCAGGAAGGTCCTCGTAAGGCGCTTCATGCCGCGAGGCGAGCGCAGCGCCCCACGGCGCAGCCAGACCCGCGCGTTCTCCAGCGGCGCGTCCGTGGGATTATAGCCCCGCACGATCAGGGCGGGCGAATCGGTCATGGCGCTTTCGGGGCATTCGGCGGCCTTCACGGCGGTGAGGACGAACTGCGGCGCCGAGAGGTCCAGGAAGCGCCCCACCGGCGGCGGCGTCCCGTCGTGGCGGTCGGTTTGCACGGCCCACAGCGGCGTGGCGAAAGCGTGGGCTTCCCGCTACACGTGCGCGTCCTCCCAGTCCCCGCGTGAGGGTACAGCGCGTACTCGAAGGTCTGCGTTCCGTGGCGCTGCGCTTCCGGGACGAGTTCCGCGCCGGGAGCGTCGCCGCCGCCGAAGACGCGCTCCTCCCCCTCAACCGGCCTCCGCATGAACCGCCTGAAGTCCCTCTCTCAATCCTGAACTGTTACAAGCGCTCCGTGTGTTGTTCAAAGTTTTGCGAGCGGGAGAGAGGGAGCGTTTCCGCTGAGCGACAGACTGAAGTCCTTCGCTCGGAGCCTTCGGCTAAGCGTCCGCCTACGCGGACGCCTCTCTTCCTCACCCTCCTGATGTTGCGGGAGCGGCCCGTACACAGGGAGTTCCTGTCTCGGAGGCTCTGAGGTCCGGGCGGTTGAAACCGCTGCAACAACCACGCAAAGTCGGCCTTAGCCGACTCTCGCCCTCTCGAATCCTTCTGTCCTTGAGAGATACACCCCTACCTCACCCCGGCCTTCGGCCACCCCTCAACCACAGGCGAGGGGCTGGGGAGATCGTGAGCTCGCGCCCCATCATTCCTCCCCGAACTCGCGCATCGATCCCTTAACCCGCGCTGGCTGGTTTCGTGTGTCTGTTGCAGCGGTTTCAACCGCCCGTATTCTGCGGACTCCCTCACGGCGAACAGGAGCGCTCCGGTAACCGAGGCGTCCCCGACGGCGGGGTTCCCTGACCATGTGCAAAACCTTGAACCGCACCCGAAGGGGTAATGACTAGTTCACGGAGAGCCGGGAATTCGGTAGAGTTACAAACTCACCTTACGCAGCCGTAAGGTAAGAGTTAGCGATGGAGGACAGAGTCGACTGGAAGTATGGATAAGGAACTGTGTGACCTTTATACCGATTACCTCCTCTGTTCCTTCGGCAAGACGACGGCCACGGGCCTCGCGGCTCTGGTGGAGGGAGCCGTCAGCCACGACCAGGTCACCCGCTCTCTGTCGGGCGAGAAGCGTACCTCCGCCGACCTCT
>JBBRGS010000099.1:0-13200 GCA_038240635.1 Armatimonadota bacterium | reverse complement strand
AGTTCTCCGCACCAAATACCTCATCCATCACCGCCCGAACCCGGTGAAGGTTCTCATCGGAAATCTGCACGAAAATGCTGCCCGTGTCCGCCAGCAACTCCTTCGCCATCAGGAGGCGGTCCCGCAGGTAGTCCAGGTAGGAGTGAACGCCCAGGTTCCAGGTGTCCCGGTACGCTTTCACCATCTCCGGCTCGCGGGTCAGGTCGCTCTCCTTCTCCTTCACGTCCCGCCGGCCAATCTCCGGCTGGAAGTTGGAGGCAAACCTGATCCCGTAGGGCGGGTCCATGTAGATCATCTGGACCTTGCCCGCTAAATCCTCCCGCCGGGCCAGGCTCGCCATCACGGAGAGGCTGTCGCCCAGGATCATCCGGTTCGCCCAGTCCACGTCGTGCTCGTAAAACTGCAACGCCTCCCGGTAGGTCAACTCCGGCTCGGCCCAGAGGGAACGGACCGGGTCCTCGCGCTGCGCCACCTTCAGGACGGCCTGCGCGGAGACGCGCTCGTGGACGTGGAGGGCCACCGGGTCCACCTCAAAGGCGGCCTTCTCGCGCTTCCCGGCCCATTCCAGCCAGGGCTGATGGATCCGCAGGGCGGCGGCCAGCGTCTGCGCTTCCTCGGCGGTGAGGGCGCGGGTTTTGGCGGTTTCCAGCAACTCCGGCAGCCGGTCGGCCTCGCCCGTCTCATCGAAGCGCAGAGCCGGGGGCCGGTGAGCGTCGTAGGCGTAGCGGAGGCGCGGCGTCTCCCGGACCTGCCCCTGCGCCGCAAGGCTCGCCGGGGGATTGTTCTTGCGGGAGGCGTCGTCGTGGCGGTAATCTTCCACGGCGGTTTCGGGGCGGGGGGAGCGGGCGGCGCGGCGGGCCATTCGGGGGAGCCTTTCTCGATGAGGTCAGACCGTCAGCAAACCCCTGACAGCGAAGAACGCAGACGGCTCTCCGGCAGACATCCTACCGTTCGCCGGACAGCCGAATGTCCCTCCCGGCGATTCCGGCGGTTCACCCTGCGACGAGGCCGGACGCGCGGAGGACGGCCCGAAAGCAGGCGCGGAGGACGGCCCGGAGGCCCTGCAACCGTCGCCGGGAACCGTCTTAGGCCGGTGGCAGGCCGAGGCCGACGCGGAACGTCTTATTCCGGCGGCAGGCCCAGGCTGACACGGAACCGTGCGATAATCTCCGGCGTGATGCGCGAGTTGAAGGCCCCTATCGCCGCCGCGAGGTCGCCGACGCGCTCCATCGGCAGGTGTCCTCCGCGACCCAGCAGGCCGAGGCATTCCAGTCCCCAGAGGAGAGGGATGCCCTCGGTCTCCGCTTCCCGTCTCAGACGGCGGTCGTTCGTCACCAGCGCACCGCCGGAGGATTTCGCCACCATCAGGTTCAGACGGTCGTAAAAGGACAGACTTCCACGCTCCCGGCCTGCCTCTATCACCTGTTCCAGCGTCGGCTCCAGGGCCATGACCTCCAGCGACGGACACTCTGCCAGGGCGATGTGGCGCGACAGCTCCTTCACCAGAGCCGGCAGGAGGATGACGACCGGGGCGATGTGGCGCGAGAGGAGCGGCAGCAGCGCCTTCTCAACGGTGCAGTAATCAATACACACATCGGCGTCCAGATAGAGGGCCTTCCAGCGCCGCTCGGTTCCGCTGTCGGCCATCAGACCCAGCACTCCGTCCTCTCGCGCATCGCGTCGAGGCTCAGGCCGAGGATTTCCGCCCCCCGGCCCAGGGTGATCTTCTCTTCATCAATCGCCTTCCGCACCAGCCCCGACAGCCGGTCCTCCACAAAGTCCACGTTCGAGAGGCGTTTGGGTTCGCGGGAGCGGAGCGGTTCAGGGTTAGACTGGGAAAAGTGGTCCGGGGTGAGCGGATACGGCTCGTCTTTGAACCCCAGCTTCCCGTAAACCCTCCGGTATTGCACGGCAAACTTCTGCCAGATGTCATCTTTGAACGGATAGTCGGGTTCCTTCCAGAGACGGTAAAGGACGGTTTTATAGCTCACCCGATAAATCCGCTTGACCTTGAGTACCCGGTCCACGAAGGGGAGGCCGTAAGTGTCCTTCCACTCTTTATCGAACCCTTCCTGAGGCATCAGGAACTCGCTCGCGAACAGGTTGGCTTCCGTCTCCTCCTCAGGAACCTCATCAGTTGCGGTCCCTACATAGGCGCTCAGATGAAGAAGCAGGTGGCCCAGCTCGTGGGCGGCGGAGAAGATTTGCCGCTCCACGGAGATCCGTTCCCAGGTGTTGACGATGACGGCCGGGCCAAGAGGGTCCGGCGCGACAGAGAGGCCGAAGAACGCGTCGGACATCACCTGGATGGGGAAGAGTTTGACCCCCGCGCTTTCCAGCAGACCGCAAATGTCCCGGATCGGCTGGTTGCCCAGTTCCAAACACTTCCGACGATGACGGGCCAACTGAACTGCCCGGTTCTGCCGAACTGCCGGGTCCTGCTCGGAGGGAGCCGGCAGCTCCACATTGGAGAAGTTATAACGCTGGTGAGCGCCCAGCAGGTCCTCCAGTTCGCGGTAATCGTTCAGCCAGCGTCCGACCTGGGCGAGGATCTGTTCGCGGGAGGTCAACTTCTTCAGGGCGCGGAACCGGACGTTGAGGAGAGATGGTATCGGAGTGACCAGTTCGGAAAGGGAAACCCCCAGCGCCTCCGCCAGCGCCATCAGAGTGGAGACCTTCGGCTGCGCGTCCCCTGCTTCGATCCGTACATAGCTGGGCCGGGCGATCTCGGCCAGCGCCGCAACTTTTTCCTGACTAAAACCCCTGGCGACCCGTAGCCGCCGCAGGTTCTTGCTAATGATGGTCCCGTCCACAGTCCGCCTCCCGTACGGTCGTTCCTACACCGGATTATACCCTGCAAAATGAGAGATGGCTACAGTTTTTGTCAATCAGTCACGTTGGGGTATCTTTCCCCCTGAAGATCACGGCCCATTTTTCCGAGACTCAGCATAGTCCTCACCGGGACACGCTCACTCGTCCGATCCAAGCCTGTCCAACAATAGTGGAAGCGCCCGAAGGAAGAGTGACCGGGAAATGGTGAGGCCGGAAGGGGGAGGCTCCTGAGAGTCGGGGAAATCACCGAAAACTTATACGGAGCCGATGGCCCCGGAACAACGAAACCGCCCCAGCGTTGGCTGGAGCGGCGGGACTGACGAACACGCGGATCCCTTCTTCTTTGGCGAGTGGGGGGGTCCGGGTGCGGGGGTTGGGGTGCAGCGGGGCATTTGACCGCTTCGCTCCAACCTTTCAGCGAAGGCAAGGCGTTCCCCCTCCTGAACGGGGGAGACCGCTTATTCGCCTATCGTGGCCTGTCTTTATCTTCGGAACCATTGTCGCGGATTCATAGGGCGATTGGGAAGAGGATTTGGAGGGGCCGTCCCTGCCGTTCGCCTTCTCGTGGGCGCTCCCTGTAATCGGAGGATCCGATGAAACAGAAACACGGCAACCGGGAACGATCCAATGACAACCGTTCCACCTCGCCCCCCCTCCCCGTGAGGAACCCTTCCCGAAAACGGGCGGGGGGACGCGGGAAAGGGGAGACCCTCAACCCCCCTCTGCGATTCGTGAAAGGGACGGACACCTTCCCCAATGGCGGGACCTTCAACGAATACGGACTGCAACAACTGATACAACGCGTGGTCACCGAGCGCCTTCAACAGCTTTTCGCCGGTTTCGAGGCGAAGGAGGGGAACTATGCCCGCTGATCCCCTTCCCGTCACTTCCCAGCAGGTGAAGCGGTTCGCCGACCTGTTCAAGGGGCGCTCTCAGGTCTACTCCTTGCTGCCGCCCCCGTATGAGAAGGGCGGCCACCAGGTGAAGGCCGGGCTGACCCTTCGGCACTACGAGCTGCACCTGACCGGCGAGGCGGTTCCTTTGCCGTTTCCCGGCAAACCGAAGGGCGCGCTTTCTCTGGCGGTGTACCCCTCCCTTCCGCCCGACAACCTCTGTTACTGGGCCTGCACCGATCACGACGCCCCTGACAGGAACGCCACTCTTCACCTCTCCCGCGAGTTGGAGGCGCTCGGCCTGCCCACCGTCGCGGAGATCAGCAAGGGCAAAGGCGCGCACCTCTGGGCGTTCTTCCCGGACGGCGTTCCTTCCGCTCGCGCCCGCGCCCTCCTCAACGAAGCCCGTCGGCGGGCGGGTAACCCTCCCGGCGAGGACTTCCCCAAAGTCCTGATCACCCCGACGACCCCCTGGGGCGTCCCGGTCAATCTCCCTTACTCTCCCACCGCCTCTCAGGGCCGACGCGTGGGGGTGGACCTGGAGACCGGCCAACTCTTCACCCTGGACGATTTCTTGGTCCGGGCGGAGAGAGTCCGCCTCTCCACCGCGGCGTTCACCGCTGCCTGGAAGAACGCCGGCCTGCCGGAGCCGGCCCTCACCAACGCTTCGGAGGAGGGCCGTCCCTTCATTCTGCGTCCTTTGGCGGGGACGGACGCGAGGACGGAGGCGGGGACGGGGTCAGACCGTTCTCCCCTCCATCCGTGCGCGAGGGCGCTGCTGGAGCGGGGAACGCCCGCAGGGCAGCGCAACACCGCGGCGTTCCGTCTGGCCATCCATCACAAGCAGGCCGGGCACCCGGTGGAAGCGGCCATGGCGCGGCTGAAGGCGTGGAATGAGGGACGCAACGGAGAGCCGCTGCCGGAGAAGGAACTGGCCGACACGGTTCGGAGCGCTTACCGGGGCCACTCCTCCACGCTGGGCTGTGAGGAGGAGCCGATGAAGTCGCTGTGCCAGCCTTCCTGCAGCGTCTATCTGGCGCAGCGCCCGGAAGTTCTTCGCTCGAAGGTTCAGGAGCTCCGCGAGAAGCGGAAAGGCCGTCCCGGCGCGAACAGGCCGCCGGAGGAGGCTGGTGAGGGCGGAGGATCGGACCGGGGACGCCCCACCGTCCCGAAGATGATCTGGTCCGGCTTCCTGGGCGAGCTGCGGGACACGTTGGCCCCCACGACCGAAGCCCCCGAAGCCTACTTCGCCGGGGTCGGCCTGGCCGCGATGGGAGTAGCGGTTGGACTGAGAGCCTGGGTCGAGTATGGCGGCAACCTGTTCGGCAACTGGTTCGCCCTGTGTCTGGGGGACTCGGCGGTGGATCACAAGTCACACATCCTGAAGCGCGGGAAAACCCTCCTCACGGAGACGTTCTCGGAGCTCCGGATACTCGACGCCATAGCCAGCGCGGAGGGGTTCCTTCAGGCGATGACGGACCTTCCGGCAGGCGCGGACGCCGAAGCCACCGCCGACGAACCGACGCCGGGAGTTCCGTCGCTCCTGGTGTCGGAGGAGTTCACCGCCGTCCTTAAGAAAGCCCAGCAGAAGGCGACCGCCAACATCACCGACATGCTGCGAAACGCCTACGATTCGCCGCCGATCCTGTCCAACCCGACCCGGAAGAACGCGCTCTGGGTGAAGGAACCTTACCTGTGCGTCATCGCCGCGACAACCCTCGACGACCTGGGGATGTATCTGAGCCTGACGGACGTGGCCAATGGGTTTGGCAATCGGTTCGCCTACTTCACCGGCCCGCGCGACGGGGTTCCCCGATCCTATCCCCCGCCGCCGGACCCGCAGAAGTGGGAGCGGCTCAAAACCCGGCTCCGCACAATGCGCGAGCGGTCGCAGGGCGAGGTTCGACTGTCGTCGGAAGCGCGTGGCGCGTGGGAGGAGTACTACCAGAAGTTCCTCTATCCCCGCTCATCTAAGGGGGGGCGGGTTTCGCAGCTCACCCAGCGGGTCGGGCAGTTCGCCCTGAAGGCCGCGCTCCTCTACGCGCTGGACCGAGGTGCGCCGGAGATCGGAGCGGAGGATGTGGAGCGGGGAGCGGCTCTGGGAGAATACCTGGCCACGACCGCCGCTTACGTCGCGGGCGAGCTGGCCGAATCTCAGGAAGCCCGCTACGAGCGGAGGATCCTCAAGGCGCTGCGGGAGATCGGCCCGGCGATGAAGTCTGAGCTGCGGGTGAAGATTGGTGGCTCTAACGTTCCAACAGTTCCGTTCAACCGGATTATGGACGCGCTGATCCGGGAGGGGACGGTCATGGCGAAAGGGGCTTATTGCGCGCTGCTGGAGCAGTCGGGGTATCTGGACGATCTGATGAACGGCAAAGGAGGCGATGATGATCCCCGGAGTTGATGAGTTTGACAGGTTGACCGAAAAAGAGCCCCTGTCAGAAACGGAAACAACGAGTGAAACGCCTCCTCTGGTGAAGCCGCTCTACAAGGCGACACCTGGCGCAGAGATGCGCTGGCGGGCGGCGTACATCCTGCTGGTTCCTCGGCGTGCTGGGATGATCGAACAGGTAATGGACGACCTACACCGCAAACAGAAGCCGCAAGACTAACGACGCAGGGGGAGAGTAATCTCCCCCTCCCTACCGCGCCTTAATGTTGCGATATGTTGCAGAGGTAACTACACTTATAGTAGGAGACCGACCGTATGGAAGGAGAGGGATTTGGCTGATGAGGAGTGGTTAACGGGTGAACAGGTTTGCGCTCGCCTGAGTCTTCACAGGGTGACGCTCTGGCGGTTGGTGAAGGCAGGGAAGATCACAGCTTATCGCAAGATGGGAGAACGACGGAAGTGGTATCGTCGGGAGCAGGTAGAGCGGCTGTCCCAACCGCTGCCGGAAACGGAGGAGTGACGATGGGCAAGCGCGCGGCGGTGTATGGTCGGGTCAGCACCGAGTTGCAGGAAAAGGAGGGGTTTGGGCTTCCCAGCCAGATAGACGCCTGTCTGGAGCTGGTGGAGGAGTGCGGTTGGGATTTGGTGGCGACGGTGCGGGATGAGGGGTATTCCGGCACTACCCTCAACCGTCCCGGCTTGGATCGCGTGATCGAACTGGTCAATCAGAAAGCGCTGGACGTTCTGGTGGTACACAGCCCGGACCGACTTAGCCGCGACGCCGCCTCTTTGCTGGTGCTCCACCGGGAGATTACCCGTAAGGGAGTACAGATTCGATTTGTGAAAGGGCAGTCGGATGACACGCCGGAAGGCAAGTTGCTCTTTGGAATGCAAGCGCTGATTGCGGATTATGAGCGGGTTCAGATATTGGAGCGGTCGCAGCGTGGAATGAGGCAGATCGCCCGGAGTGGCCGGATGCCAAAGTATTCCGAACCGTTCGGCTATCGCTTCGTGACCAAATTGGCTGCGACTCTGGATCGGGCCCTCAGTCCCGGCTCTTATCAGATCAACGAGAATGAAGCTCAGTGGGTCCGCCTGATCTTCAGTTGGGCGTGTATGGGCAAGAGTTTGCGTTCGATTGCGGCCAAGCTGAACGAGGCCGGTGTTACAACGAAGCGGAAAGGGCGATGGGCTGCCGCCACCATCCGCAACATTCTCCATAACGAGGCTTATACAGGTCGCGCCTACTTCAATCGAACGCAGGGCCAGAAGTCCGGGACGTTCAATGCCCAGCAGAGAGAGACCAAAGTGTTCCGGGACCGCGCGGAGGAGGAGTGGATCACCATCAGCGTCCCGCCGATTGTAACGGTGGCAGAATACCAACAGGCAAATGAGCGGCTGGAGAAGAACAAGGCCACTTGTAACGGGCGTCCCAGTAGCACGGCCTTGCTTTCAGGCTTGGTGAAATGCTCGTGTGGATTGGGGTGGTATCAGAAACGAGTGAAAGGCAAATTCTACTACCAGTGTCGGGGTTATGATCGGGTGAGCTATGGGGACCGATGTTCGGGCGGAAGCATTTCAGCGGTAATGCTGGATGACGCCTTCCGGCGCCTCTTAAGTGAAGTCCTAACCGATCCGCAGCGAATATCGGAGGAGTTGGAGGCCCGTTTGGGCGAGACGACTCAACAGACGACCGCTAGCGAGGCCGATCTGGCAGCAGTACGGGAGGAGTTGGAAGAACTGAAGGAAGAAGAAACCAACCTGCTCCGTCTAGCTGCGAAAGGCCGTTTCTCTCAGGAGGCGATAGATGAGACTCTGGACGACATCTCCACCCGCCGAAGGAAGGCTACGAAGTGTGAGAGGGGTTTACAAGAAGAAGTGCTGTCAAAAGGGGATCATCCGGAGATTGCCCTTAGCGTAGAAAGTTTCAGCCGGCTCTTACATGAACGATTAAATACGGGCTTGACGATGGTGGAGGAGAAAGAGTTAGCCCGGCTCCTATGCGACCGCGTGGTAATGAAGTCTGACGGGTCAGCGGACGCAGTGATCGCCGTTCCCCTCATCAAAACCGACAAAAGTGTAAAGGTGACCGACGAGGTGTTCCGCTACAACCTGGAAGGCGAAGGGCTGGAGGAGACGCTGATCCAGATGATGACCGCACAGGTGGCGGTGGACCTGAGCGATCTGGCGTGGAACGGCGATACGACGATCCCGTCGGCGACGACGCTGAACGGCTCCATCTCCTCGTCTACTCCGGCGGACGGCGGCGGCGTCACGGTGGCGAGCGCTGCGGGCTATCCGGCGGCGGGGACTCTTGTCATCGAGAGTGAACGCATCCAGTACGAGGGGAAGACGACCACTACCTTCACCGGCCTCACGCGCGGGGTGGACGGCACGGCGAAGTCCGCTCACTCCTCCGGCGTGGGCGTAGCGCTGGCGACGGACGGCCTGCTGACCGCCGTGGACGGCTGGCTGAAGAAGGCGACGGTCGCGGGGCGCACGGTGGACGGGAGCGTGATCAACACCGGCGCTTTGGCGAAGGAGCACTTCAAGGCGGCGCTGGACGCAATGCCCGCGAAGTACCTCTCCTCGCCGCTGGCGGGCGAGTTCCGCTGGATGGTACATCCCCGGCAGCGCGTGGCGTGGCTGAATTACCTCACCTCCCGCAACTCCGGGGCGGGCGACGCGGCCCTCATCGGCTCGTCAGGCGGCGGGATGCCGTACGGCTGGCCGATGGTGGAGGACGGGACGCTGCCGGTGGGGACCGTCGTACTGACGGCGCCGCGCAATCTGCTGGTGGGGATGAGCCTGGATGTTCGGGTGCGCCGGGACGCCTCCAGCCGGGACGTGCTGAGCCGCAACGTCCGCTACTACCAGATTGATCTCGCCGCTGACGTTCAGATCGAGCAGCCGGACGCGGTGGTGAAGGTGATCGGCCTCAGCTGATCGGGCGAAGGCGCCCGTTATAGATGGAGAGAGGCGAAGGCGGGGGAGTCCCGGTGGTGGAGCGCCGTGATTCCCCCCGCCCGCTTCATGGGAAGAGCCTGATGGGAAGAAAGGAGGTTGCGGATGGCGTACGCCACCGTGGCGGACGTGAAAGCGTATCTCAAAGGGGTGGAGCTGGACGTACTGGGGACGAGCGCCGAGCAGGACGCCGCCCTCGCGCAGGCCACCGAGGTCGCCGGGGACCATGTGGAGCGGCGCGCCAATCGGTCGTTCACGCCGGTGAGCGAGACGCGCGTGTTCGATGGATCGGGGACGGAGCGCCTCGTCATCCCGGACCTGCTCGCGCTTGCCGGGTGGGAGGTGGATGGCGTGGGGCGGGATGGGACTGAATTGCGCCGCTATCCCTTGTGGGGCCTGCCGACGCTCTGGCTCGTCCTGCGGGAGGGCGTGTTTCCCAAAGGCCGCGCCAATGTGGCGGTGACGGGAATCTGGGGCTACGCGATGACGCCTCCAGCGGCTGTGGCGCAGGCGACCGCGCTGTACGCCGCGTGCGACGTGCTGGCCCGGGCTGGCGGCGGCGAAGGACGGCGGGACGACGGCGGTCACGCAGGCGTCGCTGTCGCAGCGGTACGAGCGGGGGGCGTACGCCTTCGAGGGGGAGCGGTATCGCCTGGCCGCCGACCGCATCCTGATGACGTACCGCCGCCCCACGCTCGTCTGAACGCGCCCCGGCGCCGTCGGAGGAGGAGGCCCGCATGACGCTCATGGCGCTGGATGACGAACTGGACGTGTATGAGTGGACCGAGGAGCCAGGCGGGGCCGTCGCCTCCACAGAGGACCCGTTCGATCCGTATCGCGCGGATCGGTGGTGGACGCGGCGGCGCGCGGGGGTCCCGGCGTACGGTGAGCCGGTGCGGGGCCGCCTTCGGGATTACCTGTTTGGCGACCGCAAGGGAGAGTTTCACCTCTGGATGATGGAGCGGGGACTGCTCGCGCCGCTGGGCCGGCCGGACACCGATTTTGAGCGACGGTGGCTGCTGCGGGAACCGTCCTCGGATGCGTGCTGGCTGGTGGATTTCGCGCCGAAGGTTTTGGACGCTCCCCTCGCTCATATCGAATGCTACGCCCGGCGGCTCGACCCGTCGCCGGTGAACCACGACTGACCATCACACTTTTACGACTGTTCCCTCACTCTATGGAAGGAAGAGCGCATGGACCCCGTTTCGCAATGGATCGGCAATCTCGGCTTTCCGGTGGCGGCGTATCTGCTGATGTACCGACTGGTGACCAACACGCTGGACCGAAACACGCAGGCGATCACGCTGGTGGACAAAACGCTTCAGGAGGTGCGCGAAGGGCTGCGCGAACTGAGCCGCAGCCGCGCGGAGTGATGAAACAAGCCGGCAAACAGTGGGGAGCGGGAAGGGAGTCGGCGGATGAGGGAGGCGAAGGCGCCGGGGAACCGAAGCGTGGAGGATCGGGCGCTGCGGGACCGACTGTTTGAGCATCTGCGGCGGGTGGAGGAGCGGCTCTTCGCGGCCCTCGAAGCGGCGGGGGCGGACGGGGAGCCGCCCAACGCGACCCTGGCGCGGGAGTTGCGGCAGTACATCGGGGACGTGGAGGCTGCGCTGGACCGGCAGACGGCCATCGCCACGGAGGAAGAGGAGTCGCTGGAGGTGACGCTGGAGCAGGTGAGCCGCGCGTGGGCCGAATGGAAGCGTCGGGAGGCGGAGTGAGGGGCGCCCCCTGGGTCAACCTCCAACGCAGAGGGCCGCAGTGGGCCGCAGAGGGCCGCAGTGGGCCGCAGAGGGCCGCAGAGAAACCCCAGGAAACTTGTCGCTCGGAGGGAAGGTTTTGAACCGCTCCGGGGAGGAAAATGCCTTGCGAACCGTGAACCCCAACGTGATAATAAGCGTATATATGAGGGATGGAGTAAATGGACCTCGGCGGGAGCAGGAGAAGGACTAATGGCGGAACTCGCGATTCTGATTCCGATTTTTGCGCTCATGATCCCGATCTCAGCGATCATCGCGCCGCACCTGATGCGCGCCTATGAACTCTCGCTGAAGCACAAAAACGCCGCCGGAATCGAGGAGATCGCCGAGATGCGCCGCAAACTGGAGGAGATGGAGCAGCGCGTCCTCACCCTTCAGGACCTTGTGATCGGCGGCGAGTTTCAGGCGCGGCGCAACCTCGCCAGCCGTGAACCGGATCGCATCCCGCCCGCCCCCGCCACCAGCCCGGCCGCACAGGCGACCGAATCGACCCTCCACAATCTGAACGGGTAAATCGGCTTTTCGCTCCCTGATCTTCCTCGCCGTCCGGCGTCCTCCCCAGGGCGCCGGTTTTTTTGTGAGTCCCCGGCGGCCCTGTGAGCAAGTTCACATCCCCTGCCCTACGCGGTGGCGGAACGACGAGGTGTCGGGGCGCATGGAGCGCTCCACCGTGGAGTGACCGGATGCTTCACGCGGGCCGCGCAGGGCGGCAAGGGGTGAGATGATGGCGCGGATGATTTTGGATACGCTGAACTCGGACCAAACGCGGCGGGTGCGGCGGATTATCGGGAAGCGGCTGGGCGAGGCGGCGGAGCTGGTTTTCGGCGAAGCGGCGGGCAACGTGCTGCAACACACGCAGGCCAAATGGGCGGAAGTGAGCCTGCACGCGGACGGCTTCCGGCTGGCCAGCCCCGATCACGCCGCCACATGGGTCACGGGGAAAGCCGAGGGCGAAGGCGGCTACGGCCTCTCCCTCATTGCGGCGCTGGGCGGGCGAGTGACCTGCCAGTCCGGCGTGTGCATCGAGTGGGAACGGTGAAGCGCTTCACCCAAACGCGCGGGAACGTCGAGGCGCTTCACCCAAACGCGCGGGAGCGTCGAGGCGTCCCGCACGCCATGAAAGTGTCGGCGGCCGGAGGATGCGCGTCCTCCGGCCGCTCGTTCACGCCCGCCTATCAGTCGCTACGGCGAGGTGATGATGTAGTGCGCCCACCACTCCAGGGCGATGGCTCCAATGCCCAGCAGCAGCACCACGAAGAGGGAGAAGAGCCACGTGTGCCTGTAGAGGGTTTCCATCGTGTCGTTGTGAGGGGTTTCGGACAAGGCGGTCTCCTGTGCGGCGAATCGGAGCGAAGGGAAGCGGGACGTTCCCATTATAGGCGACCGATGGGGCGCGGGGTGAACTCCGTGACCTTCTGGGCCGGAAGGGGGAAACAGCGGTGGAGGAGTGGACGACGGCGGTACGGCGCTGGGTGGAGGACGGCGAACTGCTGAACCTGTGCGCCCGCCTGGAGCCGTACCAGGCTGAATACCTGCGGGATCGGGCGATGACTCGGTGCGTGCTGAAGAGTCGGCAGGTCGGCTTCTCCTGGGTGTTTGCGGCGGAGGCGGTGGTGCGGGCCTTGTTCGAGGAGCGGTCGCTGACGCTGTTCGTCTCGCTCAACGAGCGGGAGGCGCGGGAGAAGGTGCGGTACGCCGAAGCGATCCACGACGCCCTGCCCCGTCGGCTGCGAGGGACGCTGTTGAGCGCGAGCCGCGACGGGCTGGAGTGGGCGAACGGCTCTCGGGTGGTCTCGTTTCCGTGCCGGGCGCCGCGCGGCTACTCCGGCGCCAGCGTCGTACTGGACGAGATGGCCTTCTACCCCGACGACCGCGCAGTGTACGAAGGCGCTCTGCCGGTGGTCAGCCGAGGGGGGCGCCTCACGGTGGCGTCCAGCCCGTTTGGAGCGCGGGGCGTCTTCTGGGAACAGGTGGAGCGGTTCCGGCGCGGGAGCGAAGGGTTTCACTACGCGCCGTGGTGGCGCTGCTCGTGGATGGTGAACGCCGCCGCGCCGCGTCCCGACGCCCTGCGCCCCGCCGAGGGATCGCCGGACCCCCTGGAGGAGATGGACACCGAGGAGCGCGTGGCGCGCTACGGCTCCGTTCGGCTGCGGGCGATCCGGGCGGCGATGAACCGGGACGGCTTTCGACAGGAGTACGAATGCCAGCCGCTGGAGGAGACCGACGCCTGGATTTCTCACGAGGAGCTGATGCCGTGCGTGCGGGGGGGGCTGGAAGTGGCGCGCTCGCTGGACGATTGGGAGGTGGTGGCGCAGTGCGATGCGGGGGGCGCGGGGCCGCTGTTCGCGGGGTACGACGTGGG